>CAZKFI010000003.1:18751-65031 GCA_964551975.1 uncultured Bifidobacteriaceae bacterium
TGTCAGTAACCAAGGTGCAGGGTCGATACCTGGTGATGGGTAGCTGCCAGGTGCAGCGTAAGTACCTCAAAGCACAGCAACTGCGTTCCTGTGCCACTGCCCTGCAGATCGCCCAGTCAGTTGCCGCGGCGAAGTTGCCCGCATGATTCCGCGACGACCTTAAGCAGGCCGGTGATGGCGTCTAGGAAATCGAGCTGCCATGCCGAAGCCATGGCAGTGGAGCCAATTGTACAAGGGAGAACACCGCACGGAAGCCGAACAGGGTGGTCCAAGAGCCTGTGCTCTGCAGTATCGCTCCGGTAACCAAAGGTCCCAGGGCAGCGAAAAGGAACATCACTGAGTAGACCATCGCCGTCAATCGAGTTGCCGCATTACCGTTGGCTGCATAGACGCTGATGAGTGAGATGCACAGTGCAAACCCACCGCTATGGGAAAAGCCCAGGAGGGCCAGCGTGAGTGCCGGTGGCACCGGCAGACTCGTCGCGATTAACGCAAAAGCGATCACGGTGATACCTGTCGTCGCAATGAGGATTCCGCGTGCATCGTGCAGCCGCTGGGCAAGTGGCGGGAAGAGCAGAGCCCCGAATACTTGCGCAAATGCGAATATCGCAAACAGCAGTCCACTTCCTGCCTGGGTCCATCCACGTTCCTCGTAGGAGGGAGCCAGCCAGGCAACCGCTGCGTAGAAGATCAGTGAATTCACTGCGCAATAGGCAGTAAGCGCCCAGGCAGGCGGACTGCGCAAGGGCAGTCGTAGTGAGACAGCTCCCGAACCCTGACCGCTCGCCCAGGGTCGCTGGACGATGGTCCATACCAGGAGGGCAGCAGCGGCAGGAATTGTCCAGAACGCCAAAGCGGCCTGCCAGGACCCAAGTGCCAGCTCCAGCGGCACAGTGAGCCCAGCACCAAGCGTTGCCCCGACGAACATGCCGGCAGTCCACATGCCGCTGGTCAGCCCAACACGTTCGGGAAACTGCTCCCGAACGATGGTGGGCATCAATCCACCCACCATGGCAAGACCGAGTCCTGCCAGCAGCACCGCAAGGTGCAGCACTCCGGGTACCGCGCCGAGTATCCGCAGGCCGAGTGACATCACCAGAATGCCTAGGCCGATCCACACGGTTCGGCGAGTACCCAACGTTGCCGCAAGACGGGGAACGATTAGGGCGAACATGCACATGCCAAGGACCGGCAAGGTGGTCAGGGCGCCGATGGTCACGGCGTTCCAACGCATCTGGCCCGCAATGTCCACGGTCAGTGGCGGGACGCTGGTGAGTACCTCGCGCAGATTGAGCGCAACAAGAGCAAGCGTGACGACCAGAAGCCAGCGCGGGACCTGCTGCGGCGCGGAACCGGGACGCAGCCCGTCAAGTGTTACTGCACTACTCACGGCCCCTTCAGTCGGAAGCGCTGCAACTTGCCAGTGGTGGTCTTGGGCAGCGCGTCGACGAATTCCACGACTCGCGGGTACTTGTATGGCGCAATCGTGCCCTTCACATGATCCTGGAGGACAACCACCATGTCGTCGTCCGCAGTGAATCCATCCCGCAACACCACAAAGGCCTTGATGATGCTGCCTCGCTCCGCGTCTGGTACCCCAACAACTGCCGTCTCTGCAACAGCAGGATGCATAAGCAGGGCGTTTTCAACCTCGGGAGCACCGACGTTGTAGCCGCTGGTGACGATCATGTCGTCCGCGCGAGCCTGGTAGGTGAAATACCCCTGATCATCTTGAATGTAAACGTCACCGGTGATGTTCCAACCACCCTGCACGTATGTCTGCTGCCGGTCATCGGCCAGGTAGCGGCAACCGGTCGGCCCACGTACGGCAAGTCGACCGGGGGTTCCCGGAGCAACCTCCTTGCCGTCTTCGTCCAATATGCAGGCCTCGTAACCGGGAACAGGCTTACCCGTTGAGCCGGGCACGATCTCATCGTCGGCCGCTGAGATGAAGATGTGCAGCATCTCGGTAGCGCCAATACCGTCGATAAGGCGGATGCCGGTCGCGTCGAACCATGCCTGCCAGGTAGCCAAGGGCAGCGTCTCTCCAGCGGAAACGCATCGGCGCAGGGACGAGACATCGTGCTCAGGGAGCAGCCCGAGCATGGCCCGGTAGGCAGTTGGGGCAGTGAATAGGCAGGTGACCCGATGATCCTGAATGGCCTTGATCAACAGCGGTGGCGCACCAGCCTCGAGCAACACCGAACTGGCTCCCACGCGCATCGGGAAGATGACCAATCCCCCGAGGCCAAAAGTGAATCCCAGCGGTGGACTGCCAGCAAACACATCCTCCGATGTCGGCTTGACGATCTGCGCACTGAAGGAGTCTGCGATCGCCAGGATGTCACGGTGATTGTGCATGGTGGCTTTGGGCCGACCGGTGGTTCCAGAAGTGAATGCCAGCATGCTGATGTCGTCGGCCTGAGTGTCCACCGCGATATGCGCCGGGGAAGCGGCTTCAGCAAGGAGTTCGAGTCGATCCGGACCGTCACCGCCATAGACCAGGGTGGTACCGCTGAAGGAGGTGGCTACCCACTCTTCGGTGAATCGGTGATCAACGATCGCAAGTGTGGGTTGGCTGATCTGCAGAATTGGCTCCAACTCCATCGCACGCACCATCGGAATCGTGGTGACCACCACACCCCCGGCACGGAGTACCGCCAGCCAACAGGCGGCCAGCCAGGCATTGTTTGGACCGCGCAGCACTACGCGCCCACCGGGAACCAGCCCATGGTTCACCAGCACGTTCGCGATACGGCCGACCTTGTCGGCCAGTTCCCCGTAGCTCCAAGTTCCCTCGGCGGCGATGAACGCGGTGCGTTCAGGTCCGTGGGTACGCACGGTTTCATCAAGGAGTGCCACTGACGCGTTGACACGCTCCGGATACGTAACGCCCGGAATGTTCAAGAACTTTGGCCACTGGTCGGCCGGTGGCAGATGGTCGCGCGCGAAGGTATCTACGTGTGCCGTCATGGCGTCATGCTGCCATGACTCGCCCTCGTAGGTGACCTAGTCGGAGTAGAGGCGGGCCTTACCGATCCGCTCCATTGCCACCTCGGCACTCCAAGGCAACATCAAGGAACCAAGTCGGGAATCCCGGTACATCCGCTCCAAAGCCAGGTGCTTGAGCATCGACTGCCCGCCACATACGCGCACCGCAATGCGAGCAACTTCGTTGGCGTTCTCCATGACCGTGTAGACCGCAGCCCACGCAGTGACCATCTGGTCCTCAGTGGGATCCAGCTGTGCGTTATCCACGGCGCTGAAGAGCATCGCGCGGCTCTGCTCGTACTTGATCTGCATCTCGGCCCAGCCGTACTGCTTGACGGGGTTATCCCGACGCGCGGTGCCCTTGGCTGCCCCCGCCTGCTCGCCGCGCAGGTATGCCCGGGTGAAGTCGAGGATCCCCCGGGTCAGCCCCAGATACGACGGTGCCAAAGACATGAACAGGTACGGGTAGCGGTTTGCCGCCTGGTCGTACATGCCACCAGGCATGACCTCATCATCAAAGGGAACGAAGGCCTCCTTGAGCAGCAATGTGCGCGACACTGTGCCGCGCATGCCCAGTGGATCCCAATCGTCAACGATCTCCACACCCGGACTGTCGGCACGAACCGACAGCAGTCGCAGGAAGTCCTCACCCGGTATCTGGCAGGTGACGTTGTAGCGATTGGCTGCACCGGAAAGCGAGGCGAAGATCTTGCGACCGGTGACCAGGTAGCCACCCTCAGTTGCCTCGGCCTTGGTCGCCACCCCGGCAAGTGCACCGGGATTGAGGCCCTCGCTGAATGGCTGGGAGTGAATGGTGCCGTCCTGTACGACGCTGCGAAACATCGCGCTTCGCCGCCGCTCATGCGCCTGCCGTTGCTCGGGCGTCATCTCAAGGAGGTCACTGACCTCCCCGGCCCACAGCATCGTGGCGTTGTGCATGTTAAAGGTCAGTGCCGTGGCACCGCAGTATCGACCGATCTCTTCGGAAACCCGCAGGTAGTCGGCGTAGGAGGCGCCCAGACCGCCGTACTGAGTAGGAACACAGAGCCCAAGGAATCCGGCATCCCGCAGGTCGGCGAAATTCTCGAACGGGAATACCGCCTCGCGATCCACACCGAAGGCCCGCTCGGCAAAGGCCGGGCCCATCTGGCGGATCCGGGCGACCAGTGCCTGCCGGTCGGCCGGTTGACTGCCGGCAGTCGGCAGTGTCTGCCCGGTTTGTGCGATCTGTCCCTCGTGCGGGGCGACGGTAACGGTCATGCGTTGATGCTAGGGATGGAACGGAGTTTGTCAACACCGTTGACAAAAAAACTTCATCCCCTTAGCGTCCGGGCATGCTGGATGTGGATGCACAGCCCGTTGCCTGGCGTGAAGAAGGAACGGGCAGCAACGTGGCTCTGTTCCTCCATGGTCTCGGTGGCAGCAGGATCGCGTGGGAGCCGCAACTGCGAAGCCTCTCCACTCAGCGCCGAGCCATCGCCTGGGACTGTCCCGGATACGGAGCCTCCCTGCCGGTTGCCGAGCCCACATTCAGCGCCTACGCCGATGCCGCTGGTGCCTTGATCGACGAGCTCTCACCCGATGCCCCAGTTGACCTCGTTGGCATGTCATTCGGCGGAATGATCGCCCAGGTCACCGCGTTCCGATTTCCCGAACGCATCAGATCTCTGACGTTGCTGTGTACCAGCCCGAAATTCGGATTGGACGGCACCGACCCAGACCAGTGGCGAAACGCTCGTCTCTCAGCACTGGAAACTTCCGGCTCACCGGCTGCCGCGGCCCCAGCCATCATCGGGTCACTGATTGCGCCCGGCAATGAGCATGTGATCCCCGAGGCAGTTGCAGCGATGCAGCGCGTTCCAGTCGCCGGGCTGATGGACGCCCTACGCACCATCGTGCACCACGACACGCGGACGATCCTGCCGAGCATCCAGACACCGATGCTTGTCCTCGTCGGAAGTCTGGACGAGGAAACGCCTCCGGCGTATGGTCAGGCGATCGTTGATCTGGCTCCCAATGCCCGCCTTGAGGTCATCCCGGGAGCCGGCCATGTACTCAACCTGGAGGCCCCAACAGCGGTCAATGAGGCGATCGCTCACCACTGGTCACGAGTGAAGGCTTAGGTACTGAACGCCTAGGTACAGAACGCCTAGGTACAGAACGCCTAGATACTGAACGCAAGGCACTGAACGTCAGATAGGCGCGAGAACCACCAAGAGTCGAGGAGGGACGCGAGGATGGCATGGATCAATGCCGGTGCGGAGTGGCGCTGGATTGCTCGCTTCGCTGAGCAGTTTCGGCTCTGCGGGCTAGGACCGGGGGATGAATGCGTGGTGCTCTCCGAGAGCACAAGTCGAGCGGACCTTGTGTCTACGGCGCTTCTGGCAGCTGAGTCCATTGGGGCCAAGCCCTTCCAGGTCGTCATGCGCACCCCTGCCAACGATCAACCAGTCGCTCTGCGGTCAACGGGAACTGCCCTATGTCTGCGCAGTAATGCTGCTGCCGTAGCCGCGATCTCGAGCGTGCCCTTCGTCATTGACATCACCGCCGAAGGCCTGCTGCACTCGCGCGAATTGCGTGACATTCTCGCCGCTGGCTGTGAGGTCTTCATGATCTCCAATGAGCATCCGGAGGTTTTTGAGCGACTGCCACATGACGAGGACATGGCACGCAGGGTCGGTGCGTCCTATGAATTCATGAAGTCCTGCCGAACGATGCGCGCAGTCAGCGAATTCGGAACCGACCTGACGATTGACCTCGCCGATGCATTCCTCGCTGGGTCAACCGGCGTCACCAGCGGACCGGGAACCATTGCCCACTGGCCCGGTGGCCTCGTGCTGGCGTTCCCAGCACGCCATCGTGTCAACGGGACTGTGGTACTCGCACCTGGTGACATGAACCTCACCTTCAAGCACTACGTGCAATCACCGATCACGTTGACTGTCGAAGATGACTACGTCGTCGACATCAAGGGTGACGGCTACCAGCCGGAGATGCTGCGCAGCTATATGTCCGCGTTCGACTCCGAGGCGTACGCGACCTCGCACGTGGGGTGGGGGATGAATCCCGCAGCACGCTGGGACTATCTGGAGCTTTATGACCGCACCCAACACAACGGAGTCGAGGCCCGGGCATTTGAAGGGAACTTCATGTACAGCACCGGTGCCAACGAGAACGCCGAACGCTTCAGCGTCTGTCACTTCGATATTCCCATGCGCAACTGCGATGTCTATCTAGACGACCATCGTGTGGTGCATCGTGGAGTTCTTGAAGGGGTCGCAGCAAAGGAAGTGAAGTGACGATGCCGGACGAAACCAGTGACCAGGTGGATATCGTTTTTCCCGATCTCTTGGGTCTACTTCATGGCAAGACCGTGCCAAGCCAGCGGCGCGATCACCCCACCCACTACGCAATCACCGTGATGGTGCAAGGACTTGATCTGGCATTCCTCGAACTTGAGCCCTATTCCACCAGCGCCGGCTTCCCAGACATGGAGGCGCGGATCGATGCATCCTCTGCACGACCCTGGTTGCAGGGTCGCCAGCGAGCACTCGCCTGGACTCACTTCGCCGATGGTGGCGCACTGCCGTTGGACTCACGCCGACAACTCGCCACCATCTGCCAGCAATGGTCCGACCTCGGGTACCACCCGCAGGCAGGCTACGAAATGGAGTTCTTTCTTCTGGGTTCGCGTGACCCCCTGACCCGCCTCCCAGTACCGGAGCACCGGGTTTACGGGATCGGTTCCGGTGCTGACCCGACCGGCACGGTCGAGGCAATAGCAGCAGCAGCGGAACTTGCAAACCTCCGCGTTGAAGGCGTGAACAGCGAGTTCACCCCAAGTCAAGTCGAAGTTTCACTGCAGTATCAGGGTGCGCTAGCGGCAGCAGATTGTGCTTTGCTCTTCCGTGAACTGGCTCGTCAGGTAGCGCAGCAGCAGGGGATCGACGTCACGTTTATGGCTCGGCCCTTCGCTGATGCCGTCGGCAATGGCATGCATGTGAACCTCTCCCTTGCCGCCGCCGACGGCTCTAATGCATTCTTTGCCGCAGATAATCCCGAGGGTCTCAGTGAGGTTGCTCAGTGGTTCATCGCAGGGCTGCTTCACCATCACGAAGCCCTCGCGGCTTTCGCGGCCCCCACGGTCAACTCCTACAAGCGGCTGACTCCCGGAATGCTCAGCGGCTACTGGGCCAACTGGGGTTGGGACAACCGGTTGGCCACCATTCGCATCCCTGGCCAACGCGGTAGCTCCACCAGAGTCGAACACCGCATGGGCGACGGCAGCGCATCACCCCATCTGTTGACAGCTGCCCTGCTGGCAGCCGGACTCCACGGTGTTCAGGAGCGCATGCCCCTTGCCGAGCCTCAGATCGGTGACGCGGACACCGCACCCAACACCGATCGACATGCGCCCACGAACTTGCCCTCCGCACTGGAGGCACTGCAGGCCGATCAGGAGCTCTGCGCCTACTTCGAGCCCGACCTGATCGCCGTCTACACCGAACTGAAGTCGCGGGAATGCGAGCGGTGGAGTCAGGCGGTTACCGACTGGGAGCAGCGTGAATACTCGAGGGTCTACTGAGGGTGCTCACACGACTGGGCGGGGGCGCCCGGCACGCCTGAGCCGCGACAGGATTTGCGACGCAGCGCTTTCCATGTTGACCAAGGATCCCGCACAGTCCATCGGCCTGCGCGAACTGGGTGAGTACCTCGGAGTTGATCCGACGGCGATCTACCGGCACTTCTCAGACAAGGACGACCTGCTGCGCGAGGTGGGCGATCGCGCACTGGCTCCAGCAATCCGGGGATTAGTTCCAACGGAGGATCCCCTTGCTGATCTCACGCAACTCTGCCTGGCGCTACGCAAGACGCTGCTACGAAATCCGGTGGCCCTGAACCTGACCTCAATCGGACCGACTCGCCACGAGAACGAACTTCGCATCACTGAGGTCATGCTCGATGCGCTGCTACGGGCCGGCCTTGACGAGCACGCTGCCGTTGTCGCCTACCACGTCCTGATCGAATACACCCTTGGGTCTGCCCTGTTGGATGCACCATTGGCTGCGCAGGGCAGTGGTCGTGCGCGCACCTACCGTCAATGGCGCGCCGACTACAGCGCTTTGGACAGTGACGAATATCCAGCCTCGGTACGTGTAGCACGTCAGCTCTACCCACCCAGTGATCAGGTCTTCCTGATTGGACTTCGCACCCTCATCACCGGCCTGACCACGGCCACGTGGAGCGACCTGTACTGAGCAGCAATCAGGGGATTACGCTGCCGCATGACCTCAACGGCGATACCCGTGATTGATGTCACCACTCTGCACGGCTCGGAAACTGAGCGAGCCAACATTGGCCGATCAATCATTCAGGCCTACTCCACCTGGGGTTTCGGTTACGTCACAGGCCATCCAATCGATCCGCAGTTGATTGAGGCAGTCTTCACTCAATCCAAGGAATTCCACGCCCAGCCACTTGCCGAGAAGATGCTGGTTGCGGTGGGACGTGATCATCGAGGTTATATACCAATGAAGACGTCAACTGATGTCGCATCGACCATCGAGCAAGCCACCAAGCCCAACGTCAGCGAGTCCTTCATGATGATGCGTGAATTCGCCGAGGACAGCATCGAGGTGCGGCAGGGCCGTTATCTGGCCGGGCCCAACCGGTGGCCCGCCTATCCGGTGGAGTTTCGCGGCACGCTGGAGGCCTACCACCGCGCAATGTGGGAATTCTCCGCTGAACTCATTGCCATCATCGGTGCTGCACTCGGTGACGATGGCGGTTTGGCCACCTCCTTTGATGATCCGACCACCTGGCTTCGTCTCCTGCACTACCCTCCACAGGACCCGCAGGCTCCCGAGGATGAGTTCGGATCGGCTCCACATACGGATTTCGGTGCGATCACACTGCTGGCGCAGGATGACGTTGGTGGACTCAGCGTGCGCACGGATGACGGCGATTGGGTCGATGTGCCTCCGCGTGCCGATGCTTTCGTCATGAATGTTGGTGACATGTTGCATCGCTGGAGCAATGGACTCCTGAAGTCCACGCCACATCGCGTCACCAATCGCACCGGTCGCGAGCGATACTCGGTTCCCTTTTTCTTCGATCCTGACGTGCGCACGCGTATCGCACCACTGGACTGCTGCACGAGCTCGGAGAATCCGGTGCAATTCCCGGCGGTGATCTTCGAGGATTTTCTGCGCAGTCAGCTCGAAGCCTCCTACGCCAATCATCAGCAGTCACAGCAACCCTGATGACCCTCATCACCCGTCGCCAGGTACTGGCGGCCCTTGCCACCGCGCCAACCGCAGTTGCCCTATCAGCAGCTTCACTGCCGGCGAGAGCATCAGGGTCCGCAAGAAGTGCAGCACAGGCAGGCAGATCGGCACGGAACTTCGCACCTGAGCCATTGGATGCGATCGTGACGCGCTGGGATCGCGACCCTTGGTCACGGGGCTCCTACTCAGCGCTTCCCGTTGGTGCCAGTCCAGCGGCACGCAGGGTGCTGGCCCAAACAGTCATTGGCAGGCGCCTGGCTTTCGCAGGGGAATTCACCAGTGCGGACTACCCGGCAACCACCCAGGGGGCTTATCTCAGTGGTCGGCGAGCAGCGAAGTTGCTGCTCCGAAGCGTGCAGCCCTCAAGCGCAATCGTGATCGGTGCCGGGCTTGCCGGAGCTGCCGCCGCTCAGGCCCTTGCCGCGGATGGTGTGCGGGTCACCGTGATCGAGGCACGTGATCGCATCGGTGGTCGGCTCGCTACCGATTCCGCATGGGGTGCGCCGGTTGAACTTGGTGCGGCCTGGATTCACGGCGTTCGCGGCAATCCGATCGTTCCCCTGGCGCAGGCCAGTGGACTATCCCTGGTGCCCTGCGATTACGAGGACGACACGATCCACGCGATGCAGACCCATCGATACTCACCCGACGCCGCACGGCAGCTGGCACGACTGGAAACACTGCTGGGCGCTTTGGAAGAGGACGGTGACGTGAGCCCGAATCTGTCCGTGCAGGCCTGGCTGCGTCAACGCGGTTGGCCCGCCACGGCGGTGAATGCATGGGCCGAGGAGGTCACGATCGCGCAGGAGTTTGGCCTGGATGCCACGGCACTGAGCGCCCGCGCCCTTGGCGAGGGGGCCTGGCTACGCGGTGGTGACGACCTGGTAGCTGGCGGCTACCAGAGGATCGTGGCGCAATTACTCGACGACCTCCAGGTTCGCCTCGCCCTGCCGGTACGAGATGTTCAGGTCGAATCCACCGGTGTCCTCGTCAACACCTCAACAGAGCGTCTCCGCGCGGAGGCAGTGGTCATTGCTGTGCCCCTTGCCCTGCTCCAGGCCGGCCTGCCCACGATCACTCCGCTGCCACGACCGGTTCGCGCCGCAGTGCGCTCGTTGACAACAGGCAACCTCGAAAAGGTGATCCTGCGTTTTGCTGAGCAGTGGTGGCCGAACACCCGCATGCTCGGTGTCGTGGACACGGAGAACAGCAGCCGTGGCGATCCGGCGACACTGCGCTGGACTGAGTTTCTGTCGATCACCGATGTCATTGGAACACCAGCGATTGTGGCCTTCGCCGGTGGGCAAGCAGCCACCAGTCGGCCGGTCGATGACACCGTCTGTGCAGCGGAGGCCTACGCAAAGTTGGTCAGTGGGTTTGCAGGTGGCGCGTTCAGCACAAGCACCTAGCGACACCAGTTCGCCGCGAACACTCGTTCAGTGCACTAGGACATTCGTGGATCGACATGGAACTTCGGTGCTGGTGTCGCCGTGCGCGGTCGCTCACCCGCAAGGATTGCGCCGATTCCGTCAAGGCCCACCGTGTCAGCCACGAGCGGGCGCGGATCCACGGAACCATCGGCAAATGCTGAGATGGTCTGTATCGCGCCCGGTGAACCGCTGAGGATGCCCACTGCGGTGAGGTCCTTGAACACCAGGGACCGCGAGTCGACAGAACTCCCCGACCCGGCCAAACCCACATAGACCACGCGACGACCGGGTTCGACGAGTTCCACTGCACGGGCCGGGACATCACCGCTGGTCGAGGCATTGATCACGGCATCGAAGGGAAGGTCGGGCAGGCTCTCCTGCGTCCACGCCTCGGCGAACCCCAGGGACCGTGCAAAGGCGAGGCTTCGATCGGAACGCCCCAGCAGGTGCACCTCAACCCCATCAGCTCGAGCGAACATCGCCGCAAGTAACCCGATGGTTCCCGGGCCGATGATCAAGACCCTGCTGCCGCCGTGCACGTTCGCTGCCTGAACGGAGCGCAACGCGTTACCACCTGGTTCAACTAGCGCACCGGCCGTTGCATCGACTACGTCCGGGAGACCGAATAGGGAGCTGACAGGAACGCAGACCTGCTCAGCAAGAGCACCATCTTTGCCGCCGCGCACACCTACTTCCAGGCGGGAGTCGCACAGGTGTTGCCGTCCGGAACGACACCGCTCACAGGATCGACACCCGAGCATGGTGTCACCGGTTACCCGTTGACCAAGCCAGTGCTCGTCATCTGCCTGTCCGACAGCAGTGACGGTGCCCATCCACTCATGACCAATGCGCATCGGGTAGGTCGCATTACCGTCATGAAGGAATGGCATTTCCCCGGTGAAGAAGGCAACATCGGTTCCACAGACACCGACCCGTTCAACCTCGACCACTGCTTCCCCCGGTCGCGGGGTGGGTGCAGGCACCTCACGTACTTCAGCCTGCTGCGGACCGGTGATGACGAATGCGCGCACCCGGACTCCCTCGTCTCGGTTGAGGCCCCAGAACTGGCAACCGGAGCGATCGTAGGCATGTCCGCACCCTTTTCGCTCGGCATCGTAACTATGCCTTTCGGGACAAGGCGCCCTTTCGGGCCTAAATCAGACACGGCAAGATGGAGTAATGAGAGCGCTGAGGGCTGGCACGCAGGCCCTGTTCGTCCTTATCGGCCTGGGTTCAATCGCCATTGCATACCGGACGGTCTTCGTTTCGGGCATGGGATGGGATGCGGCGTTTGAGTCCTACGCATCATTGCTGATCCGTCCGATTGATCCCGCCACGACGACGCTCCAGCAGGCTTACGACATCGCCCCCGTGGACTCTGAGTTCTACGGCGTTCTCATCTACCAGGTCGTGGACGGCCTTCGCCTCATCTTGTTTCAGACAGATGAGTGGCTGAACTTCACGTCCACCGAGACGTACTTGTGGGTCTTCACCGTCAATGCCACCTACGCCGTAATCGGCGCAACTGCGCTGGCCGCAGCTGTGGGGTACGCCATGAAGTCGCGCTTCCTCGGGCTGTACGTGTGGGCTTTCGTGCTGGCCACTCCACTCTTTATCGGGCACGCAAGCATGAATTACAAAGACATGCCAGTTGCAGCGGGTGTCACGATGGTTTCAGCCGGCCTTATCTTCGGTTGGACAATTGCACGACCTCTGGTGAGTTGGATCGTCACACTGGTTCTGGTCCTCCCCGGATCCCTGATCGCCCTCGGGTCGCGAGGCGGAGCAATCGTCCTCCTCCTGGCAGTCATCGTCGGCAGCAACGTGATTTGGCTGTTCTCGCGCAAGTGGTCAGCAATCGCGCGTGTGGCCACGAGTTCACTGCTCGCGGTCGTTGTGGCGACGCTCGTCATCCTTTGGTCGAATCCGATCGCACGTATCGATCCACTGGCATGGATTCCGGCGTCAATCGACCGGGCTGGGTCCTACCCCTGGAACGGTCCAATACGCATGAACGGGGTCGATGTCATCAGCATCGATCTTCCTTGGTGGTACGTGCCGGTTTGGCTCCTTGCCCAACTCCCTCTCCTGACACTCACCATCATCTTTGCCACGTTCATATTCGCCGGATGGGCACTGATCAAGCCAAGACAGGCACTTCCGCGCAAGGATCTGCTGCCACTTGTCCCACTGGCACTCCAGGCAATCCTGGTTCCCATCGTGGTGGTTGCATCGGGGCCAGTTCTCTATGACGGATTACGGCACGTGCTTTTCATGATTCCTGCACTCGTCGCACTGACCGCCATAACCATTCGAGCTCTCGCGGGACTCACTGCCGACAGCACAGGGATCAAAAGTGCTATCCCGTACATCGTGGCGGCAGTCGTCACCATTGCATCATTCTTCGCCGTCGTTCGCTGGTACCCGTACCAGTACGCCTTCCTCAATCCAGTAGCTGGATGGGACAAGCAACAGCGCAATTGGGAGGTTGACTACTGGGGCCTCAGCGGTAGAGAGGGTGTCACTGCACTGCTTGATCAGGGAGCCCCCTTGGTTCAGGTTCTGCCCAACGGCGACTCATCGTCGCTGTTCGGCGGCACACGAAGTCGTGAAGTTGTCGAACGTTGGCCGGATGGAGCGTGGCAGTACGGCATCTATTCGTACATGCGCTGGGAGAACTACCTTCCGGGCTTCTGTGAGCGCACGGTGGAAATCAGGCGCGACGGCATACTCATTGGCGAGGGTGGATTGTGTCCACCTCCAGTCGAGATCATTCAACGCGAGATGCGCCCGGGCAGCTAGTACCCAGGCCGTACACGCATAGCCGGTCGATCTAGCTGCGCAACCCAATGCGTATGAGGTTCGGCCACCGCAGGTTTTGCTGTACGTCGCAGTCAACACCGGGCCATGAGTCCAACGACCGCAGCGCCCGGAGTCTGCCCAGGGTCGAACCGCGTCCCAGGTGATGTAGGAGCCGAGCCGTCGGTCCACCACGCTGAGAGCCCTGGCCCAGACCAACGACCTGATCCTCCGTAATGCGGTACTCGATGGCACAGTTTCGGTCGATGGCGAACCGCCCGAGTGCGATAGCAGCCAGACTCCACCAACGGTCGTGCAGCCATCCCGCTGGCACCTGCAGGGTGTGAAATGCCCCGGGGCGGATCATGCTGGCACCACCGGTGGCTACTGAGCGTCGCAGCGCAAAGCCGAGCTGTTCGGCGGGGGTCCAGGATTCGAACTCGGGTGCGACGGGAAACGCCGTACGCAGGGTCGCGCCGCTTCGGTTACCGGTGCTGTCCACCAGCCAACCGTCGCTCGCCATCATGGCCAGCCCTTCCATCCCAGCGATCTGCCGTTCGAGTCGATCCCCTAGCCACCGGTCGTCCTGGTCCCCCAGCGCAACGAGTTCGGCGCCGAGAGAAACCGCCCCCTCAACAGCCTTCGTGAAGTTCGCGGCAATGCGAGCGTGCCGGGAAAGTTCCTGCACTGCTGGGTCAGCTGTCATCAACACAATGTGGGCGCCGTACCGCTCCTGCAATAGCTCAGGGGTTCCGTCCGTCGAATGATCGTCAACGACGATCACGACGTCCGCTGAGTGGGACTGGCCGAGTATTGAATCGATGCACTCAGGCACCCAGGGGAGTCCGTTGTGCGTCACTACGGCTGCCGCAACCCGCGTCACTGCTGAAACCGTCGTTCGACCAAGCGCTGGATGACGGTTTCGTAGTCATCAGTGACAGTTTCCCACTGGTACGCGGTGCGCACGCGATCACGGGATGCCTGGCGCAGGCTGATCAACTGCTCGATCATGCTCGCCTCATCCAGTCGGTTGAAGTGCGCCGTTAGATCCTCCGACGTCGCCCAGAACAGTGCTTGGCCATCGGTCACCTCGCGATTGAATTCCACATCGAAGGCGAGTACAGCTGTCCCCGCCCCCATGGCGCGCAGCAGAGACGGATTCGTCCCCCCGACCGAATGGCCATGGATATAGGTCGTGGCATGGGCATATAACTGGTCAAGGAGCTCCTGGTCGTAGACGGCGCCGACGAGGTGGATTCGCTCATCACCAGCCGCGGCCTGCTCTACAGCATCGATGTACCACTGGCTGTACGGCGCACTCCCGACGACAACCAAGGGACGTTGTTGACCGCTGGCGCGATACCCCACCACGGCTTCCAGTACGTGATTCTCAGGTTCGAATCGGGCTACGACCAGGTGATAGTCACCGGGTTGCAGATCGAACTCCGCTAATCGCGCGGCCGGTGGATCGATAAGTTCGGCACCATAAGGGATAACCACGCAGGTGCGCCCAAACTTTTGCTCGACGTGATCAGCGATAGCCTGCGCATCGGCGATCACGATTTGACCGTTGCGAATAGCGGACGCCTCAGCCCACTGGTAGTACCGCGCACCCATGCCGCGCCATTTAGCCCGCCGAGATTCCAACCCATCAAGGTGGATTGCAGTGGGGATGCGCGCGGCTCGGAGCGCGGGGAGCAGCGGCGCGTTCCCGGCATTAAGGAGCAGGACCGCATCGGGACGGCGTCGAGTGATGGCATGGGCCACACTGACCGTGGTGTGCGAGAGGGTCTCCGCCATCCGATGCCGCACTGCTGGTGCGTTGACCAACTGCATGCCCAAGTACTCGGTCTGGCTCTGACCTGGATTGCGGCAGTAGACGGTGACCTGATACCCGCGCTCAGCGAGCCGTCGTCCAATTTCCTCCACCGCGGTCTCGAAGCCGCCGTACTGAGCCGGCACGCCGCGCGTGCCCAGGAGGGCGACCTTCACTGCCCCACCGTAACTGCCATGGACCATGGCATCCGCGTTGGAGCACCTAGCGAGGAACCAGGGAGATTCCCGGAATCGGATCGTTGGTCACTGTCATGCTTGGGCCCTTCTTGACGGCACCGGCCCACCAGGCCAGAGCCATCTGGGACAGCGCGTACTCCTCTTTGCCTAGCCGGTAGGACTCTTCGCTGGTGCCCTGCTGGTACATCCGTCCGTCCTTGAACCGAAGTTGCAGAGCTCGGGCATCACGCGCATGGGCTGCGAGGAATTCACCCGCATTTGCATCCGGGGCTGCATAGACGTTTGCGAATCCATCCACCCCGGTGAACGTGGCTGGTCGACGCACACCCCAACCAACGCCCATTGGGTAGTAGATAACGCCCAGAGGCTTGTAGACCGTCCCACCGGGAGCCGCGTATGGCGGCGACGGGAACTCAACGACGGCTAGGGCTCGGTAGACGATGTCCGCATTGAGGAACAACGCTGCTGGCACCACCTGTCGACCCGATCGCAACAGGCTCGCCGCCCACCACAGATGCTGCACGTTCTGCGTGTAGTCAGGATTGACGATGCCGTGGTTAGTTACGGTGCCATCCTCATTGGCATTAGTTCCCGGAAGCGATTTTCCAAGAATCACGCCATTGACCACCGCCGTGGATTTCAGATCCGAGGGTCGCGCGAATGCCGCTATCGCCAGTGATGCCAAGGAAGCACGCCACTGTGGCGCGCGTGAATCCTCTGGCAACATCGCCAGGGCAAGTGCCGGAGCCAGCAGGTTCCAGGAGTTCTCATCCGCTCTGGAGTCACCTGCGGTGCTTTCCCTACCGGACCGATCACGGAAATACAGCGGACCTCGCTTTACGACGGCATCTGCCTCGGCTGCGACCATCGAAGCAACGAGTGCGCGCTCTCCTGCCGTGAGATCACTCCAGAGCATCCAGGCCGCTTGACCCGTCACTGACGCCCACAGCGCCGACTGGAAGGAGTTGCCCCAACCACCGGGGGTATTGGCACCGTGCTGGCAGGCGATCGATCGAATATGCCAACGTGAGTAATCGACCAACTGTGTGCGACTGATCCCGTTTACCCGGCCCCAGTCACTGGTTGTTGCCATGATCGCTGCAGCCTGGGCTGCATTGGCTGGTCGACGAATGGACTCCTCAACGGTACGTGCTGTTGCCAATGCATCGAAGTACGGCATGCCAATGCGATTGCGCAGACGCGTGAGTAGGTCGGTCGTCATCACATATCGCAGCCCGTCCTGCACAGTGGCCCGGATCTCACGCATCCCGGGTATACCGACGGCACCGCTTAGGCGCTGTGGTGGTTGCACCTGCTGGGCCAAGGCCGCTCCACGATCCAACGCTTCGACTGTTGCGGTGGGGCAGGCGCCTTTCGGTGTTGGTACCGAACCAACCAGTGCTGTGAATCCGGGGCTGACGACGAAATCAACCTGCCTGGTCTTCGTCACCGCGCGCAGACCCGCGCTGAGCAACCAGCGTGAGCCGCTACGGATCACTCCTGGATCACTACGACCATTGCCGTCCCAGTCACCTACCACGGGTACGTCTTTGCGTGTGCCGAATTGAAAGGTCAGCAGCGCGGCATCAGTGTTTGGTATGCGCTGCACCTTGACATCGGACCCCGCATAGCGAACCTTGTCGCCCTTGACGCGAAATACCCGCAGAATCCAGGTTGCACCGCGCCAGACTCCAACATCATCCTGTCCGTCGCCATCCCAATCTCCAACGAGCGGCACATCACCCACGTCACCGAACGTCTCGGTGCGTGTACCACCTGCACCCAGCTTCCACTGCCACTTACCTGATTGGAAGGTGCCGATATCCAAACGCCCATCACCATCAACGTCGCCAGTGACGGGAAGTTCACCCGCACGGCCGAAGGTAGCCAGGCTCTGCCAGGTCTGCGCGCCGATAGTGGCGTTGGTGACGAACCATCGTCCATCCTCGTAGCGCCCGGGAGTGGCTAGCCCGTCACCATTCCAGTCTGCAAGCAAAGCCGTGCCGCCGGCCGCAGGCAGCGTGACCACGGTGCGGGCCAGCGGCATGCGCAGGCCATTGCCGAGGACCCAGGTACCACCGGCCACGGTGGCAGCCGCCGGAATCGCAACGGCGTGCTCACGAGTAGCCAAAGTGCTCGGCACACCAACCAACCGTGGCAGGTTCGGCGCCGGACTGATCGGTGAGGCGGTCGCCGCGGTTGCACCCAGTGCCAGCGTGCCGCACAGCGCAGTCACAGTGGCAATCGCGATCATCCCGGTGAACTTGCGGGAGCGCCGGTAAGGCTCCTTGCCGGAGACTATTGCCACATGCGATTGTTACATGCATTGAGTGATTGCCGTTCGAAGAGGAGGAATGGCCAGTGACCAGTAACACCAAGCCATCGCAGCCCCTGCGCAGTAGTGCGTGGTTCGCCGCTGAGGGGCGTGCTGGGGTCATTCATCGCTCGCACATGCACAATCAGGGCTTAGCGCACGATGTGATGGATGGTCGTCCGGTCATCGGCATCGCGACCACCTGGTCCGAGCTCACTCCCTGTAATGCCCATCTGGACCGCATCGCTGAAGCTGTGAAGCGAGGCGTTTGGGAGGCCGGCGGTCTGCCTTTGGAGTTCCCCGCCATGAGTCTTGGTGAAACTCTGATGCGACCGACCACCATGCTCTACCGAAATCTGCTGGCAATGGAGGCCGAGGAGCTCATCCGAGCCAACCCACTGGATGGCGTGGTGTTGCTCTCCGGGTGCGACAAGACCACACCCGGACTGCTCATGGGAGCAGCCAGCGTTGATCTGCCTACGCTGATGGTGACCGGTGGCCCGATGCTGAGCGGCAAGTTCCGCGGTCGCGATGTCGGCTCCGGCACCGATATCTGGCGCTTGACCGAGCAGCAACGTTCCGGCGAGATCACCGCCGGCGACCTGGCTGAGGCAGAGATCTGCATGGCACGCAGTAATGGCCACTGCATGACGATGGGAACTGCCTCCACCATGGCCTGCCTGGTCGAAGCCCTTGGCATGACCCTGCCCGGCACTGCGGCCTATCCGGCAGTTGACGCGAGAAGGTTCGCTTTGGCACAGATGGCTGGACGACGCATCGTTGCGATGGTGCACGAGCAACTGTGTATCTCGCGGGTCGTCACCCGCGCATCGCTTGAAAATGCGATCATGGTGAACGCCGCCATCGGCGGCTCCACGAACGCCATCGTGCACCTCCTGGCTATTGCCGGTCGTCTCGGCATCCCCCTTGAGTTGGCGGACTTCGACCGCATCGGCTCGCGCATCCCCTTACTCGTCAACCTTCAGCCGTCCGGTGAGTACTTGATGGAGGAGTTTGCCTACGCAGGTGGGCTACCTGCCGTGCTCAACGAACTGCGATCGCATCTTCATAACGAAGCCATGACCGTGTCCGGCCAAGCCATCGGCGAAGCCGCGTCGCAGGCAGCCTGCTACGACCGTCGAGTTGTGAAGACCGTGGATGAGCCGGTGATGCCTGCCGGCAGTGGAACGGCCGTGCTCTTCGGAAGCCTGGCACCCAATGGTGCGGTCATCAAGATCTCGGCTGCAGCACCGGACCTCATGCGCCATCGCGGCCCAGCTCTCGTCTTCGACACCAACGAGGCGTACCACGCGGCTAAGGACGATCCAGACCTGCCGGTCACACCGGAGACCGTTCTCGTCATTCGCAACTGCGGACCACGTGGGTATCCCGGCTTCCCAGAGGTTGGTAACGCCCCGATGCCAGCGAAACTGCTCAATGCCGGCATCACCGACATGGTGCGTATCTCGGATGCCCGGATGAGTGGTACCGCGTATGGCACCTGCGTCCTGCACGTCGCACCGGAGGCTGCGGCGGGTGGTCCCTTAGCGTTCGTTCGCACCGGTGACCTGATTGAACTTGACGTACCCGGCCGTCGACTGGATCTCCTGGTTGATGAATCAGAGTTGGCTGATCGACGCGCCGCTAGCGCGATCGCACCCCCCTCGTTTGATCGGGGCTGGATACGCCTCTATGTCGAGCACGTGCAAGGGGCTGATCAAGGAGCCGATCTGGATTTCCTGCGTGGCAGCAGCGGTCCAGGAGTTGGGCGAGACTCGCATTAGTGAAAAGGTCCCAGCGCTGCGTGACTCCCCGGAACATGCGAATCAAAACAGGTAACGATGCTTCACCGGTACCGAAAACGGTTAGCACTCGCAGGTGCTTGTGTGCTAACCCATCTTGCCGCAGGCTTACCCCGTGATCGAGGTCTCCGCATTCCATCATCGTGACCGATCACTGGCCGGATTCATCCTCTCTGGCCGATGGCCGGCCAGCACCCGGGAGTGGACTCAATTCCTCGCGGTAGCCGTGCGCATTGCCGCTCGACCCGGTTACCTGCAGACAACGTCGGTCTTTCGAGCCGTTGACGATCTGCCAGATGACCCTGAGCCAGGCACGGTTGGGCTGGTGACCTGGGCCGGGCCCGTCATCGGTTCCGATGCACCCGCGCCCGGCGCCCTCGCCGATCCCCAGCCCACAGCTCTCCTGGTGTTGCACCCGCCCTCGGAGACGATCCCATCCACCCCCGAGGTCACCGGTGCCGCATCCGGTGCGGTACTCCTGCCCGGCGTGCCGCATTTGGGTCTTGGTCATCGTGCCGGCTGGGTGGAAGCCGAGCCAGACGGCACCGTCACCCGACTAATCAGCCAAGTCGGTGTCGATCCGACGAAGGACCCCGACCTCGCCGTCCTCGCAACACTGTGCGCCGCGTAGTGCAGAGCGACTCGCCACTGGCTACGCGACTGCTTCGCACCTGCTGCGCCATCGCCTTGGCAACACCACTGGTGCTGACCGCGGTCGCCTGTGCCACGAACTCCTCATCCCTGACCCCCGGCTCGCCATCCACGAGTGCAGCCATCGAACCCAGCACTCCGAGCGAACCGCCAGCTTCGACGGCGCCATCCACTGGAGCGCCCCCACCTGGTGACTGCAGTGATCAACAAGCCACTGAAGGCCTGGCGACCATCACCGGTCAGATCCAGGCAATCTCCGCTGCTGATTACGCCGGCGCGCTGACCTTCTCCTCGCGCGATTACCGCGCGGGAGTGACACCGGAATCCTTCGGAGCCATCATCGAGTCGGACTACACCCTGCTCACAACGGATCCGCGCGTACGACTCCAGCGATGCCAACGCACAGACGAGGGTGCCTTGGTACTCGATATCGATGTGATTGGCGCGACCAGCTCGGCCCAGATGCGTTACGCGCTGGTGCGGGAGCAGGGTCGGTGGCTGATCCGCGTGGCTGGACTTATTGGCGGCTCACTGGAACTGCCCGCGTAGATCTAGTTCGCTACGACCTCGATCGTTGTTGCAGTCGGGTCCGAGCAGTAGGCCACCCGACCTATCCGGGTGGCAACACCAATCGCCTCGACGATCTGCTCAGTGACCCGTTCACCAGGCGCAAGTAGCGGAACACCTGGTGGATACGGACAAAACTGCTCAGCGCTGATCTCACCAACGGCCGCAGACAGCGCTATGCGTCGCCGTGGTGCGGCAAAGGCCAAACGTGGCGAGATCACCACCTCGGGTACGACCTGCCAAACATCAGTCGGCGCCGGCGGGCGCACCGGTCCACGGCTTTCATCGATCGCATGGCGCACTGCCTCAGTGGCTGCTGCCACCTGCTCAGCGGCATCCGCTGGTGACAGGGTCATGACCAATGTGTCGGTATCGGCAGCTTCCACTCCGATTCCGGCACTGCGTAACCGCGCGGCTACCGCCGTGCCGGTGGCTCCGGTCCGGGGTAGCCACAGGGTCACCTTCAAGGGATCACACGACTGCCCCAGGGTTTCGTCGTCGAGCACCACCACACCTGGCTGTGCGCGCAACTGCGCACGCATGCCCCCCGCCAGCTCGAAGAGGTGATCCCACAGTGATGAACCCGCAGCCACCAGGACTGCACGCGTGGCATCGATGGATGCCAGCAGAGTGCCTGAGGGCGAGGTTGTTGCGACGAGGTCAAGGGATCGATCCAGACGCTCCGGCTCCACGAGGTCGCTGCACATCGTGACGACCGCGGTCTGGCTGTAACCAAGCAGCGCCTTGTGCACACTCGTGACCGAGATGTCTGCCCCTTGCGCGATGGCTCCCGAACCCGGGAGAAAGCCAAGGTGGGCGCCCCAAGCCTGATCTGCCAATAGCGGGAAGGCACGCGCGTGACAGGCGGCTGCCAGACCCGCGATATCCGAGAGTGTGCCGACGTAGGCCGGTGACGTGACGACAAGTGCGTTCACCGGCGGCAGGTCGGCGACGTCTGCGGGGTCCAATCCGAGCGGGATACCGAATTCTGGATGCACCTTGGGCTGTACCCAGACAGGCTCCGCGCCCCCGATGATCAACCCACCCAGCACACTGCGGTGCGAACTGCGATCTACCGCGATGACCTCAGCGGCATTACCCATGGACGCCACCGCGGCGACCATGCCGAGATTCCCTTGGCTTGACCCACCCACCAGAAACCGAGCGTGGGTGGCGTGCACGGCCTGGGCCCACAGTCGCTCCGCTGCGATGAGGTACCCGCCACTCATCGCGTTGTCATCGAGACCGCCCTGCAGTGCAATATCTGCGCCGACGAGTTCGGCCAGGATCGCGTAACCGGGCGCTGTGCCAGGTGCATCAGGGCTGTACCGATACTTGTGACCCGGGATCTGCAGCGGTTGCAGTCCCCGGGAACGGGCCCGCAGCCAGGCATCAACAAGCGGCATCGGTCCGTACGTCAGCATCGCCTCATCCGGACCCATCATGAGCCCTGCTCAGGAGCCTGGCCACCGATCGCCGACTGCTCACTGAGTGCCTGAAGTCGTAGGTCCAGGGCGTGCTGCACTGGACGGAAGATCGCGTCGGGCAGGCCCTCGGTATCACGCAGTCGAATCAGTTCTTCCTGTTCGGCTCGTACCAGGGTTCGCCGTAGCTGGAGTTGCGTCTCGGATGAGGCTGTCATGGTGTCAGTTGCCAGGTGATGGCCGAGCCGCTCCTCGTACTGCGAACGCAGTGCTGTCACCAGTTCGCGCGGCAACGCTTCACCTTCATCACTGGCCTGTTCCTCAGCTTGACTTAATCGCTGCAGGGCCGCGTAGGCCAGAGCACTGTCGACTTCGGCGAGCATGGGCTGCGGGTCGTCGCTGCTAATGCGAAGGAGGCGCGCCAGTGGTCCCATCGTCTGGGCCAACACCATGGTCAGCCCGATCACCCCGAATGCCGTCGCCACGATGACCTCGCGGTAGGGCAATGGCGCCCCGCTCTCGATAACGAAGGGCAGTGACACTGCTGCCAACCCGGAGACCGGTCCACGGGCGCCCGACCATCCCAGCAGCACCGCGAAGCGCACCGGCTGCGAGGTTGCCGTCTGGCGACCACTTCGACGACCCGCCCACACCATCGTCGCCACGAACACCATGCGCGTGACGATCATCGCCGCAACGCAGATGGGGACCAGCGCGCAGGCCAGCCAGAACTCGGGCCAGTCCAAATCCCGCGCCGTGCCGACGATTTCCATGCCAACCAGGAAGAAGGCCAGAGCCTGCAATATGAAGGTGACCTGACGCCATACCGTGGCCGCCTGGACTCGACCAGTAAGGCGAACATCGGAGGCACTTGAGTGGGCGGTCACCAGGGCCGCCACGACGACGGCCAGGATGCCTGAACCGTGGATCTTCTCGGTGACGGCGTACAAACCAAAGGGGGCGATGAGCACCAAACTGTTGGCCGCCACGGTGTCGCGACTGCGGCGAACAATCTGACTCAGCAGCCAGCCACCGGCGAAGCCCACAGCCAGTCCACCCAGCACCGCAGAAAGCAGCACACCGGCGACCCCGGTCAGGGTGAGGGTCCCCATCACGGCCGCGGCGATCGCCACGCGCAGCACCGTCAGCCCGGTGCCATCGTTCACCAGGCTTTCGCCCTCCAGAATCGACACCAGGCGGTGCGGGAGATTGGCCTTTCTGGCAACTGCACCCACGGCTACCGCATCGGTCGGGGCAAGGATTGCTCCGAGTGCGAAGGCCAGCGCCCACGGGATAGGTGAGGTGAAACCGATGACCAGTCCGACGACCACCGTGGTTGCGATCACCAAGCCAACCGCCAACCACAGCACCGGTCGCTGCACTCGACGCAGGTCCAGGTAGGACGAGCCCAGGGCCTCGCCGAACACCAGCGGGGCGAGGATGAGGATCAACACCACCTCGGGCTCAGGCGGAGCACTTGGTCCGATGGGCAGCAAGCCCACGACCGCGCCGACGAGCATCAGTGGCAGCGCCATAGACCAGCCTCGCTGGCGCACCAGAAAGGCCACCACGACAGCGATGAGCACTGAGGCGGCAAACCAGGCCAGGGACAGCGTCTGCATCGAGGCTGAGTCTGCCCTAGGACGACTGCGCGGGGGACCCGGACCGGACCCGAAGGTGCAACCCAAACGCCGATATGGAACGGTTCCGCCATGACTTCACCAGCGCCAACACCTCAGCCCACCGGAACCCGGTCGTCCAAGCAGTCCGACTCCACCGGCAAGACTCGGACCAAGAAGGCTCGGGGCGCCATTTGGCTGGCCATCGGCGTCGCTATTGCCTGGCTCCTCCTCAGTGGCGCCGCGGGCCCACTGTCCGGACGCCTGAGCGAAGTGCAGTCCAACGACAATGCGTCATTCCTGCCGGCATCCGCGGAGTCCACCCGTGTCGCCGACGAGCAGGCAGCATTCAGCGAATCCACCTCGTTCCCGGTGCTGGTGGTGGTCAGCCGCCCAGACGGGGCCGCGCTCTCCCCAGAGGATCTCGCAGCGGCTACGGCCTATGCCGAATCGATCCCGGGTCTGCAGGTCGAGACAGGGGTGACGATCGCGGACTTCCTCGATCCCACGCCGATCCTGCCGATCCCTGCTCAAGACGGCAAGGCAGTACTCATCAATGTGTCATTGGATTCGCAACGCGCCACCGAGAACCTTGCTGACGGTTCGCTTGTTATCGCAGGCATCACAGCCGCGATGCGCACGGCAGCCGGCGACTACCCCGACGTGCAGATCAATGTCACCGGACCAGCCGGCATCCTGTCCGACCTGATCAAGGTCTTCGGGGCCATCGACATCCAGCTCCTCGGAGCAACACTGCTGGTTGTCATCATCATCCTGGTCTTCGTCTATCGCAGTCCATTCATCTGGGTGCTGCCCATCATCTCGGCGCTCCTGGCTAACGCGATGGCGGGTGCCATCGTCTACGTCCTCGCGGCAAACGACATCATCGTGCTCAATGGGCAAAGCCAAGGCATTCTGACCGTGCTCGTCATCGGTGCAGCAACCGACTATGCACTGTTGATGATCGCGCGCTACCGCGAAGAACTCCAACACTTCGAATCCCACATCGATGCCCTCAAGGCTGCCTGGCGCGGAGTGGTCGAGCCCATCGTCGCCAGCGGTGCAACGGTCTCCATCGGTCTGCTCTGCCTGCTGCTCAGTGAGCTGAACTCCAACCGTTCGCTCGGCCCGGTCGGTGCCGTAGGCATCGTTGCCTGCCTTGCCGTTCTGCTCACGCTGCTACCGGCACTGCTGGCAATTCCCGTTGTCAGCATTCCGCTGGTAGCGGTGCTCACGCCCATCCTGGTGTGGCTGACCCTGGAAGTGTTCGGGCTGGAGCCCAACATCGCGCCATTCGCCGCTGCAGGTGGTGCACTGGCCTTCATCGCCATCATCTTCTGTGTCGTTATCGGCGTTCTGCGAGCGGTCCGGCCCCACAGCGGACCTTTCAGTCGTGACCGAATTCAACCGGGACGCTGGGTGTTCTGGCCGCGTATCCCGCACTACGGCGCAGAAGTCGTTGAAGGACGCGGGCTGTGGTCACGGGTGGCAAACCTTGTCGGCAAGCGACCACGTATCACCTGGGTGGTAACCGGCCTGGCACTGCTGGTCCTCGCCGGCTTCACCGGCACGCTCAGATCCGATGGCATCACCACCACCGAGGCCTTTACGGACCAAAACGTCGATTCGGTCATCGGTCAGCGAGTGCTCGAAAAGCACTTCGCTGCTGGCTTGGGTACTCCGACCATCATCATCGCCAACGAAGGCAGTGAATCTGCACTCATCGAATTAGTTTCGAACACACCCGGTGTCGCCGAGGTCGTGCCGTTCACCGATATGCCGATGGGTCCCCCCGGCGGCATGCCGATGGGTGGCGATGCGTCCGGTGCACCAGCCGATACCAGCGGTGCCGATGCAACGGCACCGACCACAGGCATGCCAGCGGCAATGGGCGCAGGTGACATCAAGGTCGTCGACGGACGCATTCAACTGCTTGTGACCTTGCAGGACCCCGCCGATAGCCTCGCGGCTGAGGAGACGGTTGCACTACTGCGCGATGAAGTGGACACCGTCGCGGGTGCAGACGCCATCGTCGGTGGCCAAACCGCGGCGCAATACGACGTTGATCAGTCATCACTACGCGATCGCAATCTCATCATCCCCGTCGTGCTCGTCGTCATCTTCTTCGTGTTGATGCTGCTCTTGCGATCAATCCTCGCCCCGGTGTTGCTCATCGCCACTGTTGTGCTGTCCTACTTCGCCACCCTGGGACTGTGTGCGCTGCTGTTCAACAACGTCTTCGCCTTCCCCGGGTCAGACACCTCATTCCCGCTCTTCGCATTCGTATTCCTCGTCGCCTTGGGTGTTGACTACAACATCTTCCTGATGACCAGAGTGCGCGAGGAGTCCATCAAGTTGGGCACCAGGCCCGGCATTCTGAAAGGTCTGCGCGTTACCGGCGGCGTAATCACCTCTGCCGGCATCGTGCTCGCCGCGACATTCCTGGTACTGGGTGTGCTGCCCTTGGTGTTCCTGCGGGAGTTGGGCCTTGCGGTCGCCATCGGCGTGCTGCTGGACACGTTCGTGGTGCGCTCCACCCTGGTGCCGGCTTTGGCCTACGACATCGGCCGCAAGGTCTGGTGGCCGAGCAAGGTCAGCCGACAGGAGCAGCCCGCGGAAATCTCAGGCTGACCAGCGCACCTGCTGTCCGGGCGCATCTTCTTCACCTGAACTTGATTCAGGTGGCGTATAGATGATGTCGATGCGCTCGGTGAACTGCCACAGATCCGGTCCGGGAACTGCCGCACGCAGGAGTGGTTCGGCAGCGGCGAAGCTTGAGTCGACCAACGGTTGCGGGGTCACCAGTTCACCCGGGTTGGTGCTAGCGCGGTCCAAGTAGTCCTGCCATGCCCGGTTGTGTGCGAGATAGGCCTGCTTGGCCTCCTCGATTGATCCATGCCAACCCAATACCTCGACAGCTTCGACCCGGGCACCGGCTGCGGCTATCGCGTCGCGACCCCGCGATGTTGCATCGGTGAGTTTGCCGATCAACTCTCCACCCGCAGGGTCCTGCCCATGCTCAGCGATGAGCCCAGCGATCTCGTCCTGAGCCTGGACCATCTGGGCCTCTGAGGCCTCGATCGCATCGAGAAGTCGCGCCATCTCGGCATTGCGCGAGACCCAATCGCCAGCTGCCAGGATCCATCCGGCTGCCAGCAGCGCGGAGCTCAGGAGCACCACAACTCCGGCAATCAGGGCACCGGTTCCGGAGGGCGCTCGGCTACTCATCCGCCCATGATGTCCCATCCGTGGCACTACCGTGTGCCTATGGCGATGACGGCGTCCACACAATCGGCTGGGCCCTCAGTACCGGACCACGGGGACTGGCGAGCGGACTACGCCGAGCGGGTTCGCCGATTGCTTGCGGACTATCGCGCCATCCCCAGCGGATCCCCGGTCCGCCTCGCCAAGCAGACCTCCAACCTCTTTCGTCCACGTTCCAAGGCCAGCACCCCCGGACTCGATGTCGCCGCCTTCGACGGGGTGCTGCAGGTCGACCCTGAGACCCGCACCGCCGAGGTACTTGGTATGACCACCTACGAGCACCTGGTGGACGCCACCCTGCCGTACGGCCTCATGCCGATGTGTGTCCCGCAGCTTCGCACGATCACCCTGGGCGGCGCAGTGACCGGGTTGGGGATTGAAAGTGCCAGCTTCATGTACGGCACACCACATGAATCGGTGCTGGAGATGGACATCCTCACCGGTGACGGTGAGGTTCTGACCGTCACCGGGGCCGACGATGATCCCAATCGCGATCTGTTCTACGGCTTTCCGAACTCCTACGGATCCCTCGGTTATGCGCTACGCCTGAAGATCGAACTGGCACCCACCAGGCCCTACGTGCACCTACGGCACCTGCGATTCGATAGCGCCCAGGCCATGACCGAAGCCATCCAGCACTACGTAAAGCTCCGCAGGATCGACGGCGATCCAATCGATTTCATCGACGGCACTGTGTTTTCACCCAGTGAGCAGTACCTCACTCTCGGAACCATGGTTGATCAACTGCCCGCTGGGATAGCGGCCAGTGACTACACCGGTATGGGTATCTACTACCGATCCATTCAATCCGCGCAGCGGCAGCATGACGACTATCTAACGATCTACGACTACCTGTGGCGGTGGGACACCGACTGGTTCTGGTGCTCACGTGCCTTCGGTGCTCAGCGTCGATTCATTCGTCGGATATGGCCCAAGCGCAAGCTCCGCAGTGATGTGTACTGGAAGTTGGTCGCGTTTGATCGTCGTCACAACGTCAGCGGACGCCTTGCCCGGCTGCAGGGTAAGCCCCAGCGTGAGCCGGTCGTGCAAGATGTCGAGGTCCCGGTGGATCGGCTGGTGGAGTTCCTGGACTTCTTCCATCGAGAGGTGCGCATCGAACCGATCTGGGTCTGCCCGCTCCAGCAGCGAGATCCCCAGGTGCACTGGCCGCTCTACGAATTCGATCCCGACGTCATCTACGTCAATGTCGGCTTCTGGTCGACCGTGCCCATGCCCGAAGGTGTCGACCCAGCCGAGGGTGTGGTGAACCGTCAGATCGAGGCCATGGTCACCTCCCTGGAGGGGCGGAAATCCCTCTACTCGACCGCCTTCTACGATCGCGACACGTTCTGGTCGATCTACGGCGGTACGACGTACCAGGCACTGAAGAACCGATACGACCCACGGGGGCGACTCCTGGGGCTTTACGAGAAGGTGGTCGAACGACGATGAAGCTCGCCGACGCGTTCACAATGATCGTCACCGAGGACCGCGGGGTCGGCTTCCGCGCCTACGACGGCTCTACGGCTGGTCCCCAGGATGGACCGGCGCTCCTAGACATCCGCAATCCCCGCGCCGTCCACTACCTCGCAGCCAACCCCAATCAACTCGGCCTGGCCCGCGCCTACGTGTCTGGCGACCTTGAGATCGTCGGAGATGCGTACCAAACCCTCAGCCGCCTGTACCCGATGGACCTTTCGCACCTCACCGCAGCGGACAAGGCGAAGCTGGCTCGAATGTTCCTTCCCTATGCCTTCAAGCGCCCGGCTCCACCACCGCAGGAGCGCGTACTTCACGGCGGACGCCATTCCAAGCGGCGTGACGCCGAAGCCATCCACCACCACTACGACGTCTCGAATCGTTTCTATCGCTGGGTACTGGGACCCTCGATGGCCTACACCTGCGCTGTATTCCCCGAGGCCGATGCATCCCTCGAGGTCGCGCAGGAGGAGAAATTCGACCTGGTCTGTCGCAAACTCGGACTGCGTCCCGGCATGCGCCTACTCGATGTCGGTTGCGGCTGGGGTGGCATGGTCCTGCATGCCGTGCGCAATTACGGGGTCACCGCGATCGGCGTCACCCTCTCTCAGCAGCAGGCCCTCTGGGGCCAACAGGCAATCGAGGAGGCTGGGCTCAGCGACCGTGCGCAGGTGCGCTTCAGTGACTACCGCGATGTGCCGGAATCGAATTTCGACGCCGTCTCCTCGATCGGGCTCACCGAGCACATTGGTCGCGCAAACTACCCCTCATACTTCGGTTTCCTATACGGGAAGCTGCGCCCCGAAGGTCGCATGCTCAACCACACCATCACCCGGCCCAGTGATGCCGACCCCACTCACTACCGCACGAGTTTCATCAACAGATACGTCTTCCCGGATGGTGAACTGTCCGGTCCAGGTCACATCATGAGCGCGATGAACAGCGCTGGCTTTGAGATCCGTCACGAGGAAAACCTGCGCGAGCACTATGCGCTCACCCTGAAGCACTGGTGTCAAAACCTTGAGGATCACTGGACGGAGGCAGTGGACGAGGCCGGCCTCGGCACCGCTCGCGTGTGGCGCCTCTATATGGCCGCCTCCCGCTTGGGGTTCGATATCAACACCATCCAGTTGCACCAGACCCTAGGTGTCAAGCTCGGTGCGGGCGGTGCGAGCGGCTTCCCGCTACGTCCCGACTTCAGTCGCCAGCCTGCGTACGTCTGAGTAACAACTCGGTCGCAGCCAACTCACAGCGCACTCACAGCACCACCCGCCAGGGTTACTTCACGATGCAGGTCCTGCAGTAGGGCAGGCAATGTGAAGGAGGCACGATGAGTGAGCAGCACCCCAACGCTGAGGCAACTCAGCCAACAGCGCCAGGCAACCAGTGGCGAACTGCCACCGTGGTCGTTGCCCTCACTGGCGCCGGGCTCGCCGCGATCACCGGCCTTGCCGGATTCGGCATCGGCCTAGGAGTGGCTACGACCCTCGACAATGACCGCGGTCATCACCAGATGACGGCGGGGCCTGAGTTCAATCGGCCCGGATTCACCCAGCGCGAGTTCGGTGCACCCGAGTTCGACCACCGGCCCGATTTTGACAACCGGCACCACGGTGACCGGCGGGACGGGCGCAGCGACCGCTGAGGTGAGGACCGAATGCGGGAGTCGGTTCTGAGGTCCCTCAGTAGCCGTGAATCAGGTCGACTTCAGGGCACTGACCACCTTGGTCAGCGAATCCTTGGCGTCACCGAATAGCAGGGTGGTCTTGGGGTCGTAGAGGATCTCGTTCTCGATGCCGGCGAAGCCAGGGCGCATGGATCGCTTCAGGAAGACGATCTGCTGGGCCTCGTCGACATCGAGAATGGGCATGCCATAGATGGGAGCCGACTTGTCGCTTCGCGCGGCGGGGTTCACCACGTCATTGGCTCCGACCACCAGGACGACATCAGTTGAGGAGAACTCCGGATTGATCTCGTCCATTTCCTTGAGCTGCTCGTAGGGCACGTTGGCCTCGGCGAGCAGCACGTTCATGTGCCCGGGCATGCGGCCGGCCACCGGGTGGATGGCGTAGTCCACCTCGATCCCGCGCTCGGTCAGCAGGTCAGCGAGCTCGCGCAGGGTGCTCTGCGCCTGCGCGACTGCCAGGCCGTAGCCGGGAACCAGGATCACCTTGTTCGCAAACCCCAGCATGATCGCGACATCGTTGGGCGATGCCGATCGCACGGGTCGGTCCGAACCGGTCCCGCCACCACCGGCTGTCGTCCCCGAGAATGCACCGAACAGCGTCGAGGTGAGTGGCCGGCCCATGGCCTTGGCCATTTCGCGAGTGAGCAGCGTTCCCGACGCTCCCACCAGCGTTCCCGCGATGATGAGGAGAACGTTGTCCAACACGTAGCCGGAGGCGGCAACGGACAAACCGGTGAATGCGTTGAGCAGTGAGATGACGATGGGAACATCTGCTCCACCCACCGGAAGCACGAAGAGCACACCGAAGATCAGTGCGAGCACGAGTAGTGCGACCAGCAGCCACACCTGCGGGCTGATCACGAGCCACACCGCGCCAACAACGGTGCCGGCCGCTACGAGCATGGTGATCCACTTGCCCGCGGGGAGCACGACCGGGCGCGTGGTCATGAGTTCCTGCAGCTTGAGGAAGGTGACGATCGAGCCGCTGAAGGAGACTGAACCAACAACGACGGTGAAAACCGTTGCGGCCAGGATCAACCGATCGGCTGCGCCGTACTCGAGGTACTCCACGACGGAAACAAGAGCCGCGGCTCCGCCGCCGACGCCGTTGAACAGCGCGACCAACTGCGGCATCTGCGTCATCTGCACGCGCCGTGCCGACACCCAACCGATGACCGAGCCGACCAGCAGGGCAACGAGGATCAAGATGAGGTTGCTCAACTTGATGCCGCTGAAGAACAGCACGATGGTGGCAAGCAGAGCTCCAGCCGCCCCGAGCAGATTGCCGCGCCGCGCACTACGCGGTGAGGAGAGCCCCTTCAGGGCCAAGATGAACAGCACCGCAGCAACCAGGTTGGCAAGTTGCACCCAGGATTCGCTCATCAGGCCGAACCCTCCTTCGATTCAGCCGCTGCCTTGCGGGGTTTGAACATCTCGAGCATGCGGTCGGTTACCACGAAGCCGCCGACAAGATTGATGGCACCGAGAAGAATTGCGATGACGGCCAGGGTCAATTCCAATGCGCCGTCCGCTGACCCAGCCACCGTGATACCGCCCAGCAGGACGATGCCGTGGATTGCGTTGGCGCCGGACATCAGTGGTGTGTGCAGCACGGTGGAGACCTTGGAGACGACCTCGAAGCCCACGAAGATGCTCAGCACGAAGATGGTCAGGAGAGCTACGCCATCCATCTCAGGACTCCTTTCCCGCAAGCTCACCCAGGGCAGTGCGGGCAGCTTCGCTGCGGATTTCCCCGTTCAGGACCACCGCACATCCCTCCAGAACCTCATCGGCCATGTCGACAACGACTGCGCCATCGCGCACGGTCAACCCGAGGAGCGCCTGGACATTCATCGCGTAGAGCTGCGAGGCGTGCACCGGCATCTGGCTGGCGACGTCCTTGCCGCCCCAAACCAGCACCTGGCCGATCCACACCTCGTCACCGGGCTGCGAGCCCTCGACGTTGCCCCCGGTTTCACTGGCCAGATCGACGACCACGGAGCCCGGACGCATCCCCTCCACCATCGCACGCGTCACCAGCAGTGGCGCACGGCGTCCCGGGACGGCTGCGGTGGTGATCACCGCATCGGCTGCCGCGATATGCGGGGCGAGGAGTTCCCGCTGCCGAGCCGCGCGGTCCTCAGTCATCTCCCGTGCGTAGCCACCGCTTCCTTCCAGTGCCTCAAGGTCCAAGGTGATGAAGGTTGCGCCCATCGACCGCACCTCGTCGGCACTGGCCGGGCGTACGTCGTAGGCAGAGACCTTCGCCCCGAGACGCTTGGCGGTTGCGATCGCCTGGAGGCCGGCTACACCTGCGCCCAGCACGAGCACCTTCGCCGGCTGGATCGTGCCGGCGGCGGTCATAAACAACGGGAAGAACGTCGGCAATCGATCCGCCGCCACGAGGGAGGCTCGATATCCAGTGACGAGGGCCTGCGAGGTGAGGGCGTCCATCGACTGAGCGCGCGAGATGCGCGGCAGGAGGTCGAAGGACAGGGCCGTGGCACCGGCCTTGGCTACCGCGGCGATGGTGGCGGAGTCCGTGCTTGGTGACAGGAACGACACCGCCACCGTGCCCTTCCCCAGGCCGGCTGCCAGTTCAGGTGCCAGCGGTCGCACAGTGGCCACCACTGCGGCACCATGCAGAGCCGCTGATAGTTCGCCGCTGGGAATGATCTGGGCACCGGCAAGGCGGTAGGCCTCGTCATCGGCGAAGGCGTGCCGTCCGGCACCAGACTCCACCGCAACCTCAAATCCCAACTGGGTGAACTTGCCCAGCACCTGAGGTACGACCGCGACCCGGTGCTCTCCTTCGGCCCGCTCCGCGGGCACGACGATTCTCACCCGCCGGAGCCTAGGGCCAGACGGGAATACCCGCTGAGCGACCTGATGGTCAGTGGCGTCCGGCGAGGAGTCGGTCCAGGTAGGTGTCGTACACGGCCGACACTTCCCGGCCTCCATCGGTGCGAATGAGCTGGATCGGCTGCCCGGAGCCCTCGGCCTGCTGCACGGCGATTCGCTCCGGGATCAACGGCGTGAAGATCGACACTCGGCCGTAGATATCGGCGAGTTCATGGGTCCGGTAGATGTGCTCCTCAGCTACCGAGCGCACACGATTCACGATGATCCCCGCGAGGCGCAGGCCACGGTTGACGGTTTTGCGGATCTCATCGATCTCCGCCACCGCGCGTTCCACGCCCTGGGCACCGAAGAACGACGGCGTTGTGACAACCAGGGCAAGGTCCGAGGCAGCCAATGCCTCCCGGGCCAGCGCACCCAGCGATGGCGGGCAGTCGATCAGCACCAGGTCGTACCCGGCGAAGAACTGCCGAGCCCGCGCCAACTTGGGTTGCAGCACCGTTCGGCCGGTCCAGGCGTCGAAGCGGATCAGGTTCGGGTGGCTGGCCAGCACGTCGACCTCTCCCGGCGCCACCTCCCAGTCACAAGGGGTCAGAGCCGCCTCGACAGTGGCCCTGGTGGGGTTGGCCAGAACCTCGGCCGCCCCCGATGCTCCCGGCTGCGCCGACAGCAGCGACGTCGCATTGCCCTGCGGGTCCAGGTCGATCACCAACGTGGCCAGGCCGCGTACCGTGGCAGCGCCCGCCAAGCCCAGCACCACGGAGGTCTTACCGACCCCACCCTTGAGGCTCAGCACGCTGATCACGACCACCGCGACATCCTTCACCGGCCAGGGCCGCCGGACAAGCGGGGCCCCTCACAATCGGCGTTAGGCTGCAGATATGCCGTGTTCAGCCACAGATTCCCCAGCGACCACATTCCAGCCGTGGGCACGAATGGCTGCCCCTCTGGTCGCCTGCGCCCTTGCCGTTGCCCTCGCCATCGGCGTACTCGGGGCGCCGCCGGCCCAGGCCAGCGAAGCACCGTCGGTCGGGACCTGCTACGGGTACGCGGCCAAGGAAGCCAAGGAGTTCACCACCACCTCCGGCCCGGTGGATTGCGCCGGGCCACACACGGCCGAGGTCTTTGCCGTGGGTACGGCACCGGCTTCCATGCCCGATCCCAGGTCCGCAAAGCCGGCACAGATCCTGGCCGCAACGAAGTCCAACTGCACTGCTGCTGCCATGCGCAGCTACCTGGGGCTACCAGACGAATTCCCCACGCGATTCCAGTTCAAGGCACACTTCCCCAGCGCGGAGCAGTGGGCCGCCGGTCAGCGGTGGGTCCGCTGCGACGTCACCCTGCGCGACCAGCTCGCTTTGGGCACCTGGGCAGGTACCGCCCCCGCAGCCGTCCAAGCGCAAGGCGCCGCGGCCTTCCGCTTCTGCACTCCCAGCATCGGCCTGCTCGAGGCACCGGACGCAACGAAGACTCGCGCACAGAACTGCAGTGATCCCAAGAAGCAGTGGCTGCTGGTTGCAACGCAAACCCTCGGACTGTCGGGTGCGCGCTTCCCGGGCCTGACGCGCCTTCAGAAGAAGGCCACGCGCACCTGCAAGAAGTACCGCAACGTGTATCACGGTGGCTTGAAGGACGATTTCACGCGCGGTTGGTACTACTTCATCCCCACATCAGTGGGCTGGCGTGCCGGTGATCGTGAAGTCAAATGCTGGGTGCCACTGCAGCAGTTCCAGAACACCCCCGCCTCCTAGACCCACCGGTAGGCAAGGCCAACCCGGGTAGGGTGCCGCGATGCGCCTGCGTCGCGGTCATGGCACCGAGGAGTCCCCTCCTTCGCCGGTACAGCCGGTGCGGCCACGCATGTACGGCAACGGCCTGCATCTGCCCGTGGTCGCCGCGATGGTGCCCCAGATCCTCGAGTCGGTGCGTGCACCCGAACTACCTGATCCCGCTCAGCAGTTTCGCGTGGACTGGGCGGGAGTGCGCACCCGCATCGCCATGCTGCCCTGGGCGCCGCAGCGGTTCGCCGGCACAACCAGCACTCGCGTGCCGGTGCCATCCGACGGCTACCGCTCCGAGGCCGAGGAATACGTCGCCTTGGCGCTATCCCTGCATAGTGATCGCGATACCTATCGTGTCGTTGAACTCGGTGCCGGTTGGGCGCCATGGGCCGTGATGGGCATCGTCTGTGCACGCCGGATGGGTAAACAGGCCACCGGAATCGCCGTCGAAGCCGATGCCCTACGCGCCTCCTGGGCGCTGCAGCATGCCGAAGACAACGATGTAAGTGCGCAGTTGATCAGTGGATCAGTGCAGGAGATTCAAGGCCAACTCTCGACACCCATGACAACCGAACTGCGCATCGTGCAGGCCGCTGCCTGGACCGAGCCGACGACCCTGCGATTTCCCGTGCTCTCTGAAGATGACATGGGCGGTGCGGCCAGCGCCGAAGTGAACCCCGAGATGGACTACCGCGGCGCCCACCTGACCCATGTTGACGTTCCCGCGATCACGCTGCGAGATGTGTTGAGCGACGCCCATCCGACCGACCTGCTGCACGTTGACCTGCAGGGCCAGGAAGCGGCTGTGCTCCTGCCGGAGGCTGAGCTCATCGCTCAACGGGTGCGCTTCATGGTGGTGGGCACACACAACCGCTGGGTGGAGGGCCAGCTGCAGGAGGCCTTCCTCTCCGGCGAGTGGGCGTTGCTCATGGAATCGCCATCTGCGGCCTTCTTCGACGGGGTCAAGCCCACGCTGACCGGATTCACGACCCACGACGGCAACCAGATCTGGGCCAACTCCAGGTTCCGGGACGCAGATCCGCGAATCATCCGCAGGCGGCACGAAAACGGCTAGCGTGTCTTCATGATGTTCCTGATGATGGTGCTCTGGATCCCGGTACTCGTCGGGGTGGCGATGAAGGCCCGCTGGACGATCCCGCTCTCCCTGGCCAACCTGGTGCTCACCATCTATGTACTGAACCTGCACATGACTTCAACGATTCCCCTGAATTTCTAGGCGGCCACCATGAGTATCACGATCAACAATCTGCAGGTGGTGCCCAGTCGTTTTGTCATCACCCGCGAAATCGCTATCGCGCACCTGCTCAACATGGCGGCCCTGATGGGTCTGCTCGTGGTGCTCACCGGCTCCCTATACCTGCAATTCGCCGTAGGTGAGCAGCCCTGCCCGCTCTGCCTGGTACAGCGATCCGGTCTCATCGCAATGGGCATCGGGCCGCTGCTCAACCTCGTCATCGGTCTTCGCCCTGCGCACTATGCGCTGAGCATCCTCGCTGGTTGCGTGGGCGGCGCTGGAAGCGTTCGGCAGATCCTGCTGCACATCGCAGCGCCAGAGGATCCCGGCTACGGCCCGGCCGTCTTCGGCTATCACCTCTATACCTGGGCTGCCATTACCGGCCTGGTGGGCGTCGCTGGTTGTGCCTTCCTGCTGATGTTCCAGGCCCAATTCGTCGGTAGTGATGCCGGGGTGCTGCGTAAGCGCAGTGCGCTGCGCTGGGCTGGCATCGCGGTGGGTACCTGGTTCGCGATCTATGTCGTGATCATCGCCTTCTCCGTGCTGCCCGAGTGCGGACTCGGCCTCTGCCCGGATGACCCACCGAACATCGCCGGCATTGGCATGGTCGCCGGGCTAGCAGCGATCGTTGGCATCGGAGCCGTCTCGGTCGCTGTGGGCTACCTGCTCAATCGACGCCTACCCGAATACCCGGGGGAGTCCTGATCTTCATCAGCAGATGAGCGAACCGACCGGGCGGAGCCAAAGGAATCACGACCTGCTGCGTTGGACCGTGGCCGTCCTCGCCGTGGTCATCGCCACCACCATCATGTGGTCCGATGGTGCTGTCGATGCCTGGCGTGCACTCGTCAAGCTCGCTCTCACCTGGAATGCCGAGGCAACCAGCACCGTCATGGGCGTGCGTCGCTGGGGTGACGCGGACCTGCACATCCTGCTCTGGAGCACGGTCACCCTGGTCGTGCTCTGGGCGACCCGTACCCGAAGTCAGGCAATCGGAGCACTGCTAGCACTGCTGGGCTGGTCGGCATTTACTGAACTGGCGCAGCCCTGGTTCGCGGAGCAGCGCACCAGGCAGGGCCTGGACTTCGCCGGGAATGCCATCGGCATTCTGCTCGCCGCCGCGGCGTTTTGGGTCTTTACCCGCATCCGTCAGCGGCGTGTGCCTGTCGCATCCATACGCGCATAGTCATCGAGGAGCTGCGCCTCGCCCTTCGGGCCCGGAAGGCGCAGCGCAACCAGCGCCGCACCAAGCAGCACAGCAATGACGGCAGCGGTGTACGCCCAGTTGGCTCCGTCCAGGAATGACGTTGCGGCGGCCTGCAGAATCTGCGTCGCGTACTGCGGTGCACTGGCGCTGATATCGGCCGCACTTGCGTAGGACTGCTGGAGTGCGGCCTGCGTTGACGCAGTGATGGAGGCAGCCTGGGGCGAATCGCCGATGGCCTTGGCCATCTGGGTCGCATACCCCGCAGTGAGCAGGGAACCAAGGAGCGCCTGCATGACGGCACCGCCAAGGTCACGCTGCAGGTCCGAGGTGCCCGAGGCCATACCCACTCGAATGACGGGTACCGAACTGGTGAGCAGCCGTGATGCCGGGGTGAGGGCAATACCGGCGCCGAGACCGATCAGGAAGTACGACAGGCCTACCCAGATGTACGGAGTCTGCAGCCGCCAGAACAGCAGCATGATCACGAATGCCGGAAGGATGCAGCCATACCCTGCGAGCAACGTGGTGCGGGAGGCTCGCTTGGTGACCAGTCGGGCGGACAATGGCGCAGCCAGGATCATTCCGACTGCTGCTGGCAGCACTGCCAGACCAGCCTGCAGGGTGCTGTACCCGAGGACGTTCTGCAGAAACTGCTGTCCAACGAACATCGCGCCCATGAGCGAACCGAACACGATCATGCCGGCGACTGCAGCAACCCAGAACAAGCGACGCGATGCGTAGCGCAGGTCGTACAGCGGCTGCTGTGATCGAGCCTGTTGATGCCGTTGTCGAATGAAGAATCCCACTGCCACCACGACGGCTCCCACCATCATGAGGAGAGAGACCAGTCGAAGATTCGGTGCGGAGATCAGACCGAGGCCGAGCACCAGCAGGGCGATCATGCAGACCGAGAGCACACCGCCGAGGTGATCAACCGGGTCCGTCGTCTCGTTGACATGCGCCGGAACACACCAGATCACCAGCGGTAGGGCAACGGCGGCTGGAACGACAGCGATAAGGAAGACCGAACCCCACCAGGCCACCTCGAGTAGGCCGCCTGCGATCACCGGTCCCAGAATCGCTGCTCCGCCACTGACACCTGACCACAGGGCGATCGCCTTCACCCTCTTGCCCCCAGGGCCCCAGAGGGCCGTAATCAGCGCCAACGTCGTCGGAAATGCCATTCCTGCCGCCACTCCCGTGCAGATGCGTGCCGCGATCAGGATTTCGACTGTGGGCGCGAAGGCGGCCAGGAAGCTGAAGGGCAGGGTCAGCGCCAGACCCACAATGAGCAGCAGTTTGCGGCCGTAACGATCGCCGAGCGCGCCCAGGTAGAGCACCGACATGGCCAGTCCAAGGGAGCAGCCGACAGCGACGAGGTTGAGTGGTGTCTGGCCGGTTTGGAATGCTCTCCCGATGCTGGAGAGCGCGATATTGGCGACACTGAGGTTCACGTTGCACACCAGGGCAGCGAGGATCAGCGTGGTGAGGACCAGGCCGCTGCGTGCCGGCACTAGTTCCGAAACAGCTGGTTCGCTCGTCTTCGATGGCACCGGGGAAAACTAGCAGCGAGCCGACCAGGTACCACTAGGCCGAGGGTGGCTCACCGTCGCGCACCTGGCGTTGATAGTCCCGCCATGCCTGCAGCTGCGGATCCTCGGGCTCGCGTTCAGCGGTGAATCGTGCGGCGCGCTCCTTCCACCGCCGCGCAAAGCCACCCCCTGCCTCACGCTTGAATCGGTACCAGATCCAGATACAGAAGAGGCCGATCATCGGCCACTCGACCATGTAGACCCAGGCTCGCCACACACCCTCACTGGCTCGCCGCACTTCAATGATCGTGAAAACCGTGCAGAGAACTAGCGCCACCGCGAGCGGCAGGTCGAGCTGCCAGAAATCGCGAACCCGACTGCGCGGTCGCTCCGGAGCAGTTTCATCGAAGACCGGCTTGCCGGAGTCACTCATGACACCGACACTGCCACATCTGTTAGCGCCCTGCGGCTCCGTCCGACCTGCCACCACACCAGGAGCAAGGCCACTCCGGAGACGGCGGCAACCGCCGACATACGCCAGGAGATGGCATCACCCAGCCACAGATTGGCGATGAGGGCACTGGGTAGCCCGAGGACTCCCAACCACACAGCGGTTGCAGAGTTCCTCGCCGCCGAGATTGCGCACCACCCGGCCAGAATGAGCAGCGCGAGTTCTAGGAGCAGACCCGTTGGGCCCAGTGCGGTGCGCAGCAGGCCAACGCCGCCTACCTCCACGATCACCAGCAGGAAGACGACCATCGCGGCCTCTGGCAGGGCATTGCTGATACGCCATCCCCGTGGCCAGATTTGCAGGACGATCATCGGAACAGCGACACCTAGGGCAACCAGCGTCAACGGCGCTATCCCGTTGCTCGGAATGGGTGGTGGACCCAACCGCACGAGAACTACCGATGCAGCAAGGGCTGTGGCCATAGCCAGGAACTCGACACCGGCGATGCGGGCCACGGTGATCGGCACGCTTGCTTGGGGTAGGTGGTCGATTGCGCGTCTGCGTTGCAGCCAACCGAGCCGGATCAACCAGGCCAGCAGCACCCCTTTGGTGATGACCAAACTTCCGTAACTACTGCCCACTAGGTCGCCTAGGGCTCCGACGACCAGACTGGCCGTGAGTAAACCAGTTTCGGCGGCCACGACTACGCAGATCAGCGCGATGACGCTGAATTTTGGCAGCACTGCTACTGCTCGATCCGGTTCGAGTAGGCAGAGCGCACTCGTCGCGGCCAAGCCACCGATCCACAGGGAAATCGCGATTGCATGCAGGCCCGTGGAAACACCGGCGATGGCGTGTTCACTGGTCACCCCGGCATGACCGGCGATCGGAAGTGCGGCAACGGCGATGGCGATGAGGGCGAGGGCCACACTCGCCACCCAGCGCTGTCTGAGGAACGAGGGCAGGCTGATAAGGATCCCCGCAAGCACCAGGCAGACGATCTGAATCTGAATTGCCTGACCGATGGCTGTAGTCGTCAAAATCGGCAGTAGCCCTTCGACCGCGAGCTGGCCGGCCAGGACATCAGCCTGCAGTGTGAACACGGCTGCGCAGGCCAAACCCAGCGCAATCGCGCACCAACCCAGAGCCCACGAACGCGCACGTGCACCACCACCGATCAGCGCAGCCAGCACCGACCCTGCAGCGATCGCGAGGGCGACATCCCTCGCGTAGGCGACGAATGGCACGGCCACCTGCGTGACCAACGGAGTGCTGACGAGTCCTGGTAGCGCTGCGGTACTGAGTGCACCAACACCCCAGAGCAGAACAACCAGTGGGAGAAATCCCCACCACAGACGAGAACCGAGTCGACTCCCGGTCACGAGCCCGAACTACTCGAGGGAGAAGCAGCCGGCGATGACGATGGTGCTGGCTGCTGGAACTCACCGAAGGCGGGGCTTGAGGTATTCGGACTTGTTGTCATCGTGGTCGCGAACAGAGCGCCGAGGAAGATCGCGATTGCTGCCCAGGTCGCGTACATCGCGACCAGCTTTGCCTGCGAGGGATTCTCTGGGCTAATCAGGCCGGCACGGGTTCGTCCCAGCACACCCATCACGAGGACCAAGACGATGCCCAGATGCAGTGCAGCACCGATACAGAGCCAGAACGTGGCTGATGCGTAGGCGCCGTCATCAGCGCCGAATGGGAATGTGGAGAGCTGGATGATCTGCAGCACCAGGGTCGCGAACACAAGCAGGGTGGCGAGAGCTGCCACGGCGAGTGGCTCCTTGCGCCCCCCGTGCAGGAGGAGTCGATGGCCCCACCACAGCAGTACCGCTACGAGAGCACTACCGGCTGCAATCACCCAGAACAGCAGCGGATCGGCGAACGCGTCCTTCGGTGGCGCCCAGGCATTGTTGACATTCAGGCCCCATAGGTACGCGTAGGCGATGAGGAGCGCGATGGTGCCCGAGGCGTCGGAGATGATGCAAAGCAGCACGCCCAGTCTGTTGCGCCGCGCAACGACCTCAACGGGCTCACCTGTTGTAGGTGATCGCAGGGCACTCATCGTGCACCAACCGTCTGCTTCGAGGGTTTCTTGGGATCGTCATACGGGTCTGGCACCCCGTAGCCATACGGGTCTGACGTCACAACCGGCAGCACGGGGAAGTTCTCCAGTGGTACCGGGGTCTGCGTCTGCCAGTCCAGGGTCTTGGCTCCCCACGGATTCGATGCCGCCTTACTGCCACTGCGCCATGACTGGATGATTGCCGCCAGGAAGATCAGCATGCCGATACCGATCACGTAGGCGCCGATGGTCGAGATCCAATTCGAGATGTTGAAGGCGTTATCGAACTGCAGCACGCGGCGCGGCATGCCCTGGAGACCTGCCACGAACATCGACATGAACGTCACCTGGAAACCCGCAAAGGCAACCCAGAATCCGATCGATCCGATTCGCTCGTCAAAGTTCTTGGCAGTCATCTTCGGGAACCAGTAGGCGATGGCGCCCATAGCCCCAAAGAGACCGGCGCCCATCAGCATGAAATGGAAGTGCGCAACCACGAACATACTGCCGTGCATATATTGATCGACCGGCACATCGCTGAGGTAGACCCCGGTGATCCCACCGATCACTTTGTTCCACAGCACGGCATACACACACATCATCGGCAGGCGCGTCCAGACGCGGCCGCGCCAGATGGTGCCGAGGAGTACGAGCACGAGGAAACCGAATGGGATCGAGATCAGCTCAGTGGAAAGCATGAACGGATAGTTGGCAGCTGGGGCCCAGCCGGTCATGTACATGTGGTGCACCCAGACGATGCCGCTGATGCCCACGATGCCCGCAAACCCGGCAACCGCGATCTTGTAAGAGAACAGGGGCTTGCGCATGAAGACCACAGCGATCTCCATCAAGGCCGCACTCGCTGGTACCACGACCACGTACACCTCAGGGTGGCCCAGTAACCAGAACAAGTTCTCGTAGAGCCAGACGCTGCCGCCATCGACCGGATTAAAGAAGGAGGTGCCGATCGCTCGATCTGAGAGTGCCAGGGCCTGGGAGTACTGGAACATCGGGAACCAGATCAACCCCATGATCGACGAGGCAACGATTCCGATGGCAAGGACAGGCACGCGGTTCCAGGTCATGCCCTTCGCACGCATGGTGACGACCGTGGTGATGAGGTTCACCGAGGCAACACCCGTCGAGAAGGCGAACGTGATGATGGTGATCTGGTAGCCGATCGCGCCAAGGGGTGCCTGCGAAGCCAGTGGTTGATACACCGACCAGCCGTCCTGGATACCCCCCATGAACAGGCTGGCCAACAATGGAGGAACCGCCGCGAAGAGGAGCCAGAAACTCAAGGCGTTCAGTCGCGGGAACGCCATGTCCCGCGCCCCGATCATGATGGGAACGATGAAGTTCCCCACCGGACCGGCCAACGCGATGATCATCGCAATGATCATGACGATGCCGTGAGTACCGATGATGCTGTTGTAGAACGCCGGTGAGAAGACCTCTGTCCAGGTGGCACCGAGCTCGGTACGAATGAGCATGGCTAGGAGACCACCGACACCGAAGAGCAGTAGCGCCATCACCAGGTACTGAATCCCGACCACCTTGTGGTCGGTGGTGTACCGCCAGAAGCGGGCCTTGCCCTGGCCTCGTCCAGCGAGGAACTCGGCGTCTTCGTGGGTGAGGTCTCGACCCAAGATCCAGCGAATGGGGCCTGCGAAGGCACCGATGCCAGCCATGAACCCGATCACCCACGCAGCAAAGGTGGCGGCCCAGAGTGCATCCAGGCCCGTCTGCACGTAGGTCGAACTGTTGGTCGTACCCCAGGGCACCAGCCATAGCGAACCGACCCAGTACACGACCAGTGCCAGGACGAGCCCGCTGGCTACACCGGTCACGAAGTTGCAGTGACGCACGAAGCCACCCGGCCTCCCGTGCTGCGCGGGCTGCGGGACCTCGAGCTGCTCGTGAATGGTTGCGGTACTCATGCCATCTTCTTCCCGCCTAGTTCGCGCACCCATGAGTCAAATTGCTCAGCGGTGACCACGTGGATCGTTGTTTGCATGTAGGCGTGATGCATGCCGCACAGTTCGGCGCAGCGAATGTTGTAGGTGCCCAACTTGTTTGGTGTCACCCCCGTGTTCGTGATCGCACCCGGGTTGGCATCGATCTTGACGCCCAATTCGACGACCCAGAAGTTGTGGATGACGTCCTTTGAAGTGACGTTGAAGTAGATCGGCCGATCAATGGGAACCACCAACGTCGGCGAGGTCACGCCTTGTTGGTCGGGGTACTCGAAGGTCCACACCCACTGCTGGCCGGTGGCGTTGATAATGAGTGGCTTGAGCGAGTTGGGCTGCTCATTGGCTTCGACGGTGCCATAGGAGTACGCGGTGATTCTCGCGAGTTCGGTGATGCCCCAGACCACGAGGAAGAATGCCAGCAAACTCGTGGCCGAAATCCACAGCACTATTGCCGTGGTATTCCCACGGATCCCCGGACTCTCCTGCATCGGCGGCTCATCACCCTTGACCCGACCCCAGCCGAAAAGGCTGTACAGCATGATCGCCAAGGTCACTGCAATTAATGGGCCTGAGACCACCGTGAAGACGAACATCGTTCGCTCGATCTCATACATGATCGACGAAGCGGGTGCACCGGTGAGATTCATGAAGTGCAGAACTAGGAACGCGATCGGGATGATCAGCAGGCTGATCAAGACCGTCATCAGAATGATCGGGCGCGCGTAAGGGCGCGAAAGCCATTCCCGTAGGCGTTCGCTCGGCTGCGGCCGATTCGTCGGCTCCTCCGGCTCGTCAGTTCCCGGAATCGGGCGGGTGTCGGTGGTAGGCATCAGAGGACCGTGATCCGTCCACCCATCCAGCCGCGCGCCTGCATCACACCACCGAAGTTCCGATACATGTCACCACAGGGGTCCTCGCAATTCCACACGTACTCACCAGGACCACCGGTGATGAACGTGAACTGAATAACCTGAGGCTTCGGGTAGCCGTTCGCCTCGTTCTTCGCATTGTTCGGGGTGGCGAGCATTGGGACGCTCACAAAAAGTGTGTCCTGATCGGCCTCGGCGTACTGGTGGATAGTGAAAGTGTGCGCGACGTCCGACGGCTTGATCTCAGACAGTTCCTTACCGTTGTACGTCGCCTTGCCACCAACCGTCCCATGCACCTTGGCCCAGTAGGGATTCCAGACTGTGGATGACCCGTCGTACTGGTTGATGGTCACCGTGACTGCCGTATGCGCAGGCAGGGTGAAGGAGGTTGAGGGCCAATAGAAGGGCCATCCCTCGCTCTGTAGTACGCCATTGTTGGCCAACACAGTGTTCGCCGGTCCGCTGGGTCCGGGGTATTCGGCCGATGTGTTCGGGAAGATCGAGAGATCCAGAGTCACATGGGGTAGTTCCCCTTGGGCGGTTTGCAACGTGCCAGCAGGCTTAGCTTCAATAAAGCCGGGCTCCTGATCGAACCAGGAGATCGCCAAAACCGACCCGGCAACTATGAGCACGCCCACAAGCACCGTCACCACGGTGAGCAGCGCACGTTTCATCTATCTCTCCTCAAGCGCCCCGCCCCACGCACCTGCGAACGTTAGCGCTTGATAGAGAGGGAAGTGTGTTGAATCGCCGAATTGCCAAGTGGCAGCCGGTTTTCTGCGCTTTTCAGTGATGGTTGACCATCACCTGGTGGCATGACACGAGATGATGAGGGGCGATGCGTACATTTTTCGGAGCCTGGCAGTTCGACCTGCTCGTTGCCACCAATCTCATCGCTGCAGTGCTGATGTATGCCATAGCCGTCAGGCGCGTTAATGCAGCAGCGCCGTCCAGCAAGCACCACGTGCTGTACGGACGCTGGCCGCGATGGGCCACCACCTGCTTCATGACCGGACTGGCCTTAATCGGACTGATGTACCTGGGCCCAATGGCTGCCTGGTCACACACTTTCTTCTGGGTCCACATGACCCAGCACCTGGTCATCACCATGGCAGTGGCCCCACTCCTGGTGATTGGTGCTCCCATCACGCTGGCATTCCGCGCCAGCAACGCCGAAAATCGGAAACGGATAGTTCGCGCTCTGCGCTCGAAGCCAGTTCGAGTCTTGACCAATCCGATCCTGACCTGGCTGCTGTTTGCCGGTGCGCTGGTCGGTGCCCACTTCAGTCCGTTCTATGACTGGGTGCTGACCAACCACGGCGCCATGGTCGCCATTGAGCAGCCACTCTTCCTCGTCGTCGCAGTGCTGTACTACCTGCCCCTCATCGGAGCCAACCTGCTGCCGGATCGTCCAGCCCACAGCACACGACTTATCTCGCTCGGTCTGATGATGATCCCTGAGGCGACGATCGGTGCGGCCATCTACTTCTCCCCCGTCGTGCTCTATGACGGTTTCGACACCCTGCGCCCCTTCGGTCTCGCCGCACTGCCCGACCAACAACTCTCCGGCGCTCTGATGTGGGGACTGGTCATGACCATTGACGCCTTCTGGATGATGTGGGTAGCGGCAGATTGGTTCGGTAGTGAAGAACGGCGCGCGCGTCAAGAGGACGCCCGGTCGATCAACCGAGCCATGGACGCCTAAGTCAGTAAGGATCCCCAGCAAGGATCCGCGGTGTCGTGCAAGAACCGCTTCGGCTAGATTGGCCCCTGCAGCGCCCGTAGCTCAACGGATAGAGCATCTGACTACGGATCAGAAGGTTAGGGGTTCGAATCCCTTCGGGCGCGCCAATTTCTACCCACCGACTCAGTGCATCGATGCACGCCTTCTTTGTTACCGGGGCCTTCGCTAGTACCTAGGAAGTCGCGACTTCAACGACAGTTAAGTTTGCAAT
>CAZKFI010000004.1:0-34926 GCA_964551975.1 uncultured Bifidobacteriaceae bacterium
GCGGGGTGATCTTCGCGACCTTATTGCCGGCGTACTCCACGAACCACAGGTTGCCGTCCGGACCCGCGGTGATGCCTTTCGGCTGAGAGGCCAGGGTGGGAATCGCGTACCGGATCATGACACCGGCGGGCGTCATTCGGTTGATGTTGTTGGCGTCGGTCTCGGTGATCCAGAGGTTGCCGTCCGGACCGGCAGCAATGCCGTAGGGGTTGGCGCCGGTCGCAAGGTCGAAGTACGTCGCATCACCAACCGCCGCCTGAGCGGCAGGTGCAGTACCAACGAGCGCCGAACCGACTACCAGCGCCGTGGCGGTGAGGATCCCAAGCACACGTGAGGCCATAGCGCATTGTCACATATGTCACGCCCGTAACGGGTTGGGCCCCCGGCGCGTCGCCAAGGCCCGATCCCGATGGCTACGCTGCCAGCGTGCGCCGCATCATCGAGCTGTCCCGCTACGTCGCAGCCATCCCGGCCTTCGGGGCGATCCTGGGATCCCTGGTGCTCATGGGCGTGGGGGTTCTTGAGGTCGTCAGGGCCATCTCCACGCTCATCCAAACCTGGGCGAGTACCAAAGAAATCGTCGTCGCGGTCCTCACCGCCATCGACAGCCTCCTGCTGGCCACGGTCTTGATGGTCATCGGCTACGGCATCTATGAACTCTTCGTCGACGAAGGTTTGAACCTACCCAGTTGGCTGGAGATTCGATCCCTAGACGACCTGAAGAACAAGCTCATCGGGGTCATCGTTGCTGTTATCGCGGTGATCTTCCTGGGATTCCTTGTTGATTCCGGCAACCCGGGCGAGGTCCTGCAGGTGGGCATCGGCTGTGGTGCGGTACTCATCGGGCTGGCCGCCTTCAGTCTCTCCACACGTAAGTAGTCAGCCGGAACCGCACGTGCAAGGCTGAGGGGTGAGCAACCCCCGTGGGAGAAGGTCCTGGCCAAATGGCGCCGCCTGGTGCTACCTCGTTGCAGCGGTGGTGGGGCTGGTGGGCACTGCCGTGTTCAATGTTCGTGGCGCATTGGACCCCATCGGGGGCCCCGACGTCATCGTCGGCGTGCTGTTCGGTAACCCGTTGAGTGCCTCACTCAGCATCGACCTGCTGGTCGCCGCCTCGGCTGCATCGATCTTCATGATCGTCGAGGGTCGCCGCTTGGGAATGCGATGGGTCTGGCTCTATGTCGTCGGTTCCCTGGTCACGGCAATCGCCTTCACCTTCCCGCTCTTCCTCGCCATGCGAGAACGGAAACTGGGGTCGTCCTGACATGGCACAGGATCTTCTTGATCTGGTCCACCCAAGTTGGCACGCCGCTCTGGCTGGTCAGGTGGAGCGGGTACGCGAGATCGGTGCTCATCTGCGAGCAGAGTCGGCCGCTGGGCGTCGGTGGTGTCCGCCAGGCGAGTCCATCCTGCGGGCCTTCCAACAGCCCCTACCAAGCGTCCGTATTCTCATCATGGGGCAGGACCCCTATCCGACACCAGGTCATGCGATGGGTCTGGCCTTTAGCGTGCAGCCAGAGGTGCGCCCACTACCGCGCAGCTTGCAGAACATCATCAGGGAACTTCGTGACGATGTTGGGGTTGCGGAACCACGGTCCGGCGATCTGAGTCCCTGGGCCGACCAGGGAGTACTCCTGCTCAATCGGGTCCTCACCGTGCAGGAGGGACAGCCCGGAAGCCATCGCAATATTGGCTGGGAGGCGGTCACTCAGGCAGCGATCGAAGGGCTCCTTGCCCGAGTGGAGGAGCCACTCGTGGCCATCCTGTGGGGACGGGATGCGCAAACCCTGCAGCCACTGCTGGAAGACACGCCCTGCATCACGAGTGCACATCCCAGTCCGATGTCAGCCGATCGCGGGTTCTTTGGCTCGCGTCCATTCAGCCAGGCCAACGAGGCGCTGATCGATCTCGGTGGGGATCCGGTGGATTGGTCGCTCACCGGATGAAGTGAGGAATTCAGGACGCGAAAGCAGCCAGCCGCGACTGAACGACCTTGCGCATCCACACTTCGGCGACGAAGGACATAAACGGCACCGTTCCCGCCAGCAGCACGGCGAGCGTTCGAGGAACACTCAACCGCAGTCGAAACACCAGGTCGACGCTGACGATGAGGTAGATGAAGTAGAGCCAACCATGGGCAGTCCATAGGTAGCGATACAAAGCGGGCTTAGCCTCGACGTTGGCGTAATCCCAGAACCCATACCCGAGAACCAACCAGATCGTCAGGGCACCAAGGACCACACCCGTGGCCCAGGCCAGGATCCGGTAGCGGGTGAATGCTCGCTGCAGTCCAACCTTTGGGTCCTTACCCGCCGCGCTGGGCTGGGCAGCCGGCTCAGCATCACTCATGATCAATTACCTTCCTCAACAAGTTCACTGGCGAAGGGCGGATCGGCACCAGCCCGCGTGCAGGTAATCGCGGCCACGCGAATGCCAAACATCGCAGCCGCAACGAGTGCATCCTGATTGGTGACGTCCGAACGGGTCAAACCAGACTGAGTCCAATGAGCGAGGAACCCGCCGCTGAAGGCATCCCCGGCACCTACTGAATCGACGACGTCGACCTGAGGAACGTTGAGCATCGTTTCACCTGCGGTGCTCATGACGTACACCGCGGACGGACCGCCGGTGAAGAGCACCGCTGCACCCGTTTGCCGAGTCAGAGCTCTAGCTGCTTCCAGTGGATCAACGTCCGGGTAGAGAAACGTGAGGTCATCGCGGCTCACCTTCACCAGATCCGCGCGTTTGAGCACAGCCTGGAAAGTGGGCTGAAAAGCCGAGGTGGCGCCCATGACAGCAGGACGACAGTTGGGGTCGATCATCACTCGGCAGTCATCACGGGCGGACTCCACGACCGCTCGGGTTGCCTGCGCCAATGGCAGAAAGACCAAACCGAGCGTCCCGGCATGCAGTGCTGAGCAGTCCTGCGGAATAGCGGCCAGCGCTGCCTCCGGCATCACCGCGGCGGCTGAGGTTCCTTCGTGAATAAATCGGTAGGTCGCCGATCCGGTCTCATCCAGTTCAGCAATGGCCAACGTCGTAGGTTCCGGCACTGGTGCTAGAGCCAGGTGCACACCATCTTCCACCAACTTTCGCTGGATACGTCGACCGAACACGTCGGTCGAGACGCCGCCGAGAAACGCTGCGGATTCTCCGAGTCTGGCCAGGGTGCGCCGGGTGTTCAACGGCGCCCCGCCAATTGCCGCTGCGCGCACCTCGCCATCCGGCCCCACGATGATGTCAATCAGCGCCTCGCCGATGACTGTGATCATGGTTGCACGCTAGCGGTCGCATTGGTGGACCGCTCGACTGCCTCGCGCCATACCCATACCACCCACAAAGCCAGAGCGAACATAGCGAACACAAACCACTGCAGGGCGTAGAAGGCATTCTGGAGCGGAAGACTCACCTGCATTCCCTGCGTGACCGGCACCGGCCTAGGTGCCGTTGCCGTGTTGACCGGCTGCTGGCCCTGCAGGACGACGACACCTGGACGAAGTCGATCCGGCCACCGTTGCGCGATGAGCTCGGCGTTAATAGCCACCAGCGTGCCGGGTGGTGGATCGGCGTCTGCGTAGAACGTCTCGTAGGGCTGCAGTGCACCGGTGACTCTCACCTGCTCCAGGGGCGTCTGGTCAGCGATGATCTCTGCGGTCGCTGAGTCCGGTGCCCAACCGCGCAGTACCGCTTGCAGGGAGCCATCCGGCAGGCGAAGTGGTGTGAGCACCCATACCCCGACCGCGTCACCAAGTAGACGTGGACGCACAAGCTGCTGGTACGTGGGCAGGTACTCACCGTTCAGGATCACTCGTCTGCCGACCTGGTCATTGGGTAGTCCCTCACCGACAACCGTGACCTGTTCGATCTGTTCCGGCACCAACGATGCCGCACGCTCCGCCGCAGCCAGGTCCAACGTTCGCTCCCACTGCCAACGGCCCATGAACACGCAGCCGAGAGCCACCAGGAGCGCCACGATGCCCAGCGCTATCCACCGCCGCGATCCGGCAGCGGCTAGGAGGGCGCTAGCTGTCGGCCGCGCCGGCCTGACCTGACTTTGTCTCACCGGTACCCGGTTCCGTGGGGAGTTGATCATCCGGAAATTCCCGATCAATCTTGCGCAACTGCCGATTCATCGATCGCCAAAGCAGAAAGAGTGCGACACCCAGCAGGATGACGAACAGGCCAGCGATCGGCATCGCACCATCGATGACTCCGCTGAGATCGGGCTGATCAGGATCCATGTCCACACCTTCTCATGCACAGAGCCTGTCTCATGGACAGAGCCTGTCTCATGGACAGAGCCTGTCTCATGGACAGAGCCTGAGCAGGACTAGCGCAGGCCCTGAAAGAGATCATCTTCCACCTGCACTGAGAGGTCAGGGAGTTCAACGCCTGGGGCGCAGTAGGCGAGCTCGAAGTCTTCGGTAGGCCAGATGTTCTGCTGCATGTCCAATGGCACGCCAAACCAGGCGCTGTCCTCACTGATCTGCGATCGGTGAGCTCGCAGCGCCGCATCGCGAACAGCAAACCAAGGCGCCACATGGACTCGCGTCGTGACGCGATTTCGGGCCTCGTCCTTCCACCCATCAAGCCAGTCGTGATACGGGGACTCTAGATCCGCATCGATCATCGCCAGATGTAATGCCTGGACCCGAGCCTTGGTGAACTGTTGGTTGTAGTACACCTTCAGCACCTGCCATGGTTCGCCACAGTCCGGGAGCGCCGCCGGATCCGCGGCAAGTCGCACAGCCTCCATCGACACCAGATGGCACTGCACATGATCCGGGTGTGGATAGCCACCCTTTTCGTCATAGGTGGTCAAAACCTGGGGGCGGAACGCCCGAATATGCGCGACCAGTGCCGGCGTCACCTCGTCAAGTGGCAGCGCAGCAAAGCAGCCATCAGGAAGTGGCGGCAGCGGATCACCCTCCGGATAACCGGAGTCAGCGAACCCCAGCCAGGCATGGCGGATTCCTAGGATGCGCGCCGCCTCGGCCATTTCCGCCTGACGCACAGCAGCCAGGCCGTGGGCCTGCACCGCTTCCTCAACTGCCGGGTTCAACACATCGCCACGCTCGCCACCGGTGCAGGTCACCACCATGACCTCAATGCCCTCGTTCACGTAGCGCGCCGTAGTGGCTGCGCCCTTACTGGATTCATCATCCGGATGAGCATGCACAGCCATCAGTCGCAGGTCGGTGGTGGTTGGCGTGGACATTGGCGCAGTCTCTCACTGGCTTACCCTGACCTGGTGCCAAGTCCATTCCGGCCGGAGCAATTAAGTCCGGCCATGCGTGAACGCTATGGAGTGGACCGTCGTAATTGGGCAGGTCCGGTGCTCGCGATTGGCACCGTGAGCCTGTTCGTACTTGCCCTCAGTTGGGTGTGGCTGGGCATTGGCGGCAATCAGATCGACAGCCAGTTGCTGGCCTGGAACGACAGTCAGCCCGGGCGGGTGAGCATGACCTTCACGGTGAAGAAACAGGGCAACACCCCCGCTCGGTGCGTCCTGAGAGCCCAGGACCGAAGCCGAGTGGACGTCGGGTACGCCACGGTGGACATCCCTGCCGCTCCCGAACAGATCGAAATCACCTATGAACTGGCAGTCCTGGCTCCCGCCTTCCTTGCCGAGGTACTGGGCTGCTCGGTCGAAGGGCCACCACAGGTTGCCGAGCCGCAGTTTCCGCCCGGAGTTGCACCACCAGCTCAACCGTGGACCGGCTGAACCACGCACAGGCTCGTATTTCACCGTTACTCTGCTTCCATGACCGACGACACGGTGACCTGGCTGACCCAGGAGGCCCACGACCGCCTGGTCGGTGAGCTTGCGGAGCGTGAAGGACCCCGCCGCGTCGAGATCACCAAGCGCATTGAAGCTGCGCGCGAGGAGGGCGATCTCCGGGAGAACGGTGGCTATCACGCAGCCAAAGAGGAGCAGGGCAAGAACGAAGCGCGGATTCGCCAGCTGAAGCACCTGCTCGAGCACGCACAGATCGGAGTTCCTGAGTCTGCGGCGGACGAGGTCGCGCACGGCAAGGTGGTCACTGTGCGATTCCCAGTTTTTGGTGACGAGGAGACGTTCCTGCTCGGCTCCCGCGAAGAGGCAGCCCACGCATCCATCGAGGTGTACTCGCCAACATCGCCGTTGGGATCTGCGGTGTTGGGGCGGCGGGTCGGCGACCGCGCGACCTACCAGCTAGCCAACGGTAAAGACATGGACGTTGAAATCGTTCGTGTCGAGTCCTACTCGCCATAAGCGGACTGCCAGCAGTCATGCGACGAGCCATCATCACCGGGGGTTCATCCGGCCTTGGGCTAGCGGCGGCACAACTCCTGCGTGAACGCGGGGATCACGTGGTGATTCTGGATGTTCAAGAACCGGAATCTGAGTGGCCTTTCGTTCGTACCGATGTCAGTGCTGACGACTCGGTTCGCAATGCGGTGAAAGGTGCTGCCGACCTGCTGGGTGGCATTGACATTGTCATCAACAGTGCCGCTATTTCGGCCATTGGCGATGTCTCAGCCAACTCCGATGAGCAGTGGGCAACAACGTTGAACGTCAATGTCACGGGAATCGCACGGATCTGTCGCGCAGCTGAGCCGTATCTGCGTCAGGGCTCAGCGCCCGTGATCGTCAACGTGGCCTCGGTTGCCAGCATCACCGGACTTGCTCAGCGAGTGCTCTACAGCGCAACCAAAGGTGCGGTGTTGGCGATGACGTTGGCGATGGCTACCGACTACCTCGCGGCCGGTATCCGAGTGAACGCTGTCGCACCTGGCACCGCGGATACACCCTGGGTTGCCCGCCTGCTGGCCACGGCAGAAGATCCGCAGGCTGCGCGTACCGCCCTTGAAGCGCGGCAACCGATCGGACGACTCATCAGTGCAGATGAAGTGGCGCTGGCAATCGGCTATCTCACCGACGCTCGGTCTGGCTCCACGACTGGCACCGTGCTGACGGTGGACGGTGGCCTACATTCCCTGTTGCCCCCGCGCTGACTGCATTCCCGGTGAGGGCACTCAGCGCGCTGTAGTCCGTCGGTAGCGTCGCACCGACAAGCTGGCGAAGACTGCTATCAGCACCACACAGCTGATGATCGTGTACGCCTGCGGGTTCTCCATGGGCCAGTAGTCAGGTATTGGTCCAGTTGGGTTGCCGAAGAGTTCCCGTGTGGCCAACACCAGCGTTGAAATTGGGTTGAACGCAGCAAAGGCCTGGAGCCACCCTGGCATTGATGAGATCGGCACGAACGCGTTGGACATGAATGTCAACGGAAACAGCCAGACCAGGCCCGCTGTGTTCGCTGTTTCCGGGTTTGGCATGTAGAGGCCGATGAACGCGCCCACCCATGCAACGGTGTAAGCGAAGAGCAGGAGCAGGGCATAAGCCGCGAATGCATTGAACACACCATCACTGATTCGCCATCCCACGAGTAGTCCCGTAATGGTGAGCACGGTCAAGACCAGGATCTGCCTCACCGCATCAGCGAACGTACGACCGAAGACAACAGCCCCCGGTGCCATTGGGAGTGCTCGGAAGCGATCTATGAGACCGCGGTGCATATCCTCGGCAAGGCCGACCGTGCTGGACGCCGCCGCGAATGCAACCGTTTGGCCGAAAATTCCCGGCATCAAGTACTGCCGATAGGCGTCACTACCTGAGTCACCGGGGATGGGGATGGCACCGCCAAAAACAAAGGCGAACAGCAGCACGAAAATCACCGGCTGCACCAGCGAGAAAAATAGGAGCTCCGGGATACGCGCGGTCTGAATCAGATTCCGTCGCGCAACGACCAAGCCATCATGGAGTGACCACCCGTACCAGGGCCGCGGGCGCGGAATCGGCTGCACGGTAGCTAATGACATCTGGCTCATGACTATCGCCTCCTGACGCGGCGGCCGGTCGTAGGTGCTGGGCCACTCTCGGATTCAGCTGCGTGACCGGTCAGCGCCAAGAAGACGTCATCCAACGTCGGTCGCCGCAATGTGAGGTCCGCAACCTCAACCGAACCAGCATCCAGGGCGCGAACAGCCTCAACGAGCACTCGCGAACCACCGCTTGCAGGGGCCGAGATGTGGAGTTCGTCAACCACCGGTGTACCGGAGCTCACTGATGCCACGGCACGCACAGCGGCATCCACCATGGATGGCGCGGTGACGGTGACTTCGATGCGGTCGCCTCCGATTTGATCCTTCAATTGATCAGCGGTGCCCTGCGCAATGACGCGACCCTGATCGATGACGACGATCTCGCGCGCCAGCTGATCCGCCTCCTCGAGGTACTGGGTTGTCAGCAGCACGGTCGTTCCGGAAGCGACGAGCGCAGTGATGACGCCCCACATGCCCTGGCGCGATCGTGGATCCAATCCGGTGGTGGGCTCATCGAGGAACAGGATTGCCGGCCGTGCGATCAGGCTGGCTGCCAGATCGAGGCGGCGACGCATGCCCCCGGAGTACGTGCGTACCGGTCGATCCGCTGCTTCACTGAGCCCAAATTCTTCCAGCAGTTCGGTTGCACGCGCCCGCACGAACTTTGACTCAAGGTGGTAGAGATCACCGAACATCCTCAAGTTCTCACGTCCGGTCAGATACTCATCGACCGCGGAGTACTGGCCGGTGAGCCCTATGGTGCGTCGAACCTCGTCTGGTTGTTTGACGACATCGAACCCGGCGACCCGCGCCTGACCAGCAGTGGGGAGCAGCAGGGTGGAAAGAATGCGCACGGTGGTGGTCTTGCCTGCTCCATTCGGACCCAAAAGCCCAACCACACTCCCGGCAGGCACCACAAGGTCCAAACCATCCAGTGCTTTGACGGATCCGAAGTCCTTCACCAGACCCTCGGCAACAACGGCGGCGTCACCTGATGCCCCGGTACCGATTCCTCCGCTAGTGCTCACTTTGGATCCACTCACTAGGGATCCACTCACTATGGATCCACCCGACGTCGACCAACACGACCCCAATCACCGGGTGATACGTCATCACTGCAAACGGCCGCAACCCTACGCTATGCGCGACCCAGCTTGCCTTTCGTTGGCAGCGCTGCGGTTGGTCCGAGACGAGCCTGTGATGCAGCATGCCTCCCGGCAGCCGTTGCGCTGCCGCGGTCCTGGCGCACCGATCCCGAATAGCCGCCCCAGGCTCCACGCGCTGTGGAGGTCTGGCGGTGGAAATCCTGCACCTCGGTTTCCTTGGCACGCAGGACCACAGTTCCCGCAGATCGACCACCCGGCAGCCGTTTCAGGGCCTCTTCGCGCGCTTGATCCCTCGCCGTATTCAGACGTTCCTCGATGCGAGCTACATAGGCCAGGAGGAAACTTGCTCGCGCTGTTTGGGCTGTGTGGGGACGGACCGTGCGACGCGTCCTGCCGCCGACACGCCGTGCGGCGACGTACTCCTCTGCGCGCCATTGACCGAGGCTCACCCACTGCTGCGCTGCTTGCATCATCTGCACCGCGACCGAGGCGAAGAGTGCCTCGACGACATCGAGATCCTCTGGCATGCCGTACCCGATGACGAACGTCGAATCCCCGGCAATATCCACCTGAGATTCATTTGCATGCGCGATCACGACAAACAGCGCAATAAGGTGCCGATTCGCGCGCTTGCCCTTCTCGCCGATGACGACGGTCCGCATCTGGGGAGTAACCCGGGCCTGGCGCTTTTCACCATGTGCTCGGGCAACAGCCAGGTCGATACTGGCTGCGGTAGCCAAGGCTTGGGCCTTCATGAGGTAGGCCTCGGCCTCCGCCGCGTTATCCGTTCGTTCGGCCTTGGCCAACAGTGCACTGACGCGCTCGATGGCGCGAGTGGCGGGCTGGTGCTCCTGCGGCCCGAAGTCAGCAGCCATCCAGGCAACCCTCATCGAACTGCACCTGAAGTCCCGCCGCCTGGTAGCCGGCTCGCAATATAAAGGCGGCCTCTTCCCCCAACGCCACTGCGGCCACAGTGACTAGGTGCCCACGAAAGCGCGCATCGTGGTGCAGGGAACTGGGCACGTCATGGCAGCGCAGGTGGTGCGCCACCTCATGCAGCAGGACAACCTCACGGCAGGCCCAGGCGGACGTGGAGGGGATTGCGATACACGCCTGCCGGCCACCCGGCTCCGGGTCAGCTGGCTCATAGTGGGCACGAGTCGACCCAGCGCGATGCCGAACTCGCACGGGTCGCATTGGATGCAGTGCATCCACATATGCCTGCATGCTCGGGATATCTGTGAACACGCGCTGGCATGGCAGATGCACCATCGATCCGAAGAAATCCAGCTCACCGCCCCTATCCAGGGCATGACCCCACTGATCCTCTACGGCATAGACCGCAGATCGCTCAGCATCACGCTCTGTGGCATCGCCAGTTTTGCCCACTCCCACCACGGGATCCACAGCAGCGGGCACGCCTGCGAGGATAATTGCCAGACCGGTAAATGACCCAGCAACGCAGGAGGATGAACGTGTCCGATCCCCAGTACCGCATGAGGCGCCTGTTCAACCCCCAGTCAGGCCGCTGCCTGGACATCGCCATCGACCACGGCTTCTTCGGTGAGGGGGCATTTCTTACCGGGATCGAGGACCTGGCATCGGCGGTGCGCACCCTGATCGAAGCGGCACCGGACGCCATCCAGCTCACGGTGGGTCAGGCTCCACTGCTCCAGCAGCAGGGCGGCCGGGAGCGACCCGCCCTCGTGATGCGCACGGATGTGGCGAACGTGTACGGCTCGCCCCTACCGGATCACATGTTCAGCCTGATGACGCCCAACCCCGCGCTGCGCGGTGTGCAGTTGGATGCTTCCTGCATCGTGGTCAACCTCTTCGACCTACCTGGCCGTCCACAGGTTCGAGAGGACTGCCTACGCAATGTTCTGCTGGCACGCGAGGACTGCGATCGATACGGCATGCCCCTGATGGTCGAACCCTTGGTCATGAAGGAATCACCCAACGGCGCCTACACGGTCAACGGTGACGTTAATCAAATCGTCCCACTCGTACGACAGGCCGTGGAGCTTGGCGCAGACATCATCAAGGCAGATCCCACCGATAACCCGGATGACTATGTGGACGTAGTACGCACCGCAACCGGCGTCCCCGTTCTGGTCCGGGGCGGCGGGAAAGTTCCCGATGCCGAACTCTTCGCGCGCACTGCAGGAGTCCTTCGTAGCGGTGCACGTGGAATCGTCTATGGGCGCAACATCATCCAGCACCCCAAGCCAGCGGCAATGACGCGTGCACTCATGGCGATGCTTCATGCGAACGCTACCCCTGAGCAAGCGCTCCAGATCATCGCGGATGCCTGACGTGATTGAGCAACAGCCGGTAAGGATCGGCGTCATCGGCGCCGGAATGATGGGTCGGGAACTTGCCATCGTCTGCGGACGATGGATGCAGCTGATTGATCACCCGGTTCGACCTGAAGTGGTTGCCGTGGCAGATCGCAATCCCGCCATGTTCGACTGGTTCCGGCAGATTCCTTCAGTTCGGACTTTCACCGAGGACTGGAGAGTACTCGTCGATGACCCAGACATTGATGTGCTCTACATTGCCGTGCCACACAACCAGCACGAAGAGTTGTACCTCGCGACAATTGCAGCGGGGAAGGATTTTCTTGGTGAAAAGCCGTTCGGCATTGATCTGGATGCGGCTCAAACTATCGTCTCGGCAATCGACGCAAGTAGCGTCTTTGTCCGAGTCTCCAGCGAACTTCCATTTTTCCCTGGCGCACTCGCCTGCGCACGCATAGCCGCGTCAGGAGCACTCGGCGACATCATTGAGGTACGGAGTGGCTTCTCGCACTCATCTGACCTTGATCGCGCCAAGCCCATCAACTGGAAACGTCAACGCGAACTGTGCGGCGCCATCGGTGTCATGGGTGATCTGGGTATGCACGTTGCGCATGTTCCACTGCGACTGGGTTGGCGCCCTCGTTCCGTGTACGCCCTCCTTGATGACATCGTCACCGAGCGTTCTCTACCGGGTTCACCGGACACCCTGGTGCCCTGCGACACCTACGACAACGCACTGCTGGCCTGCCGGGTCCCACAGGACGATCGAGATTTCTCCATGCTGTGGGAGACGCGACGCATCGCTCCCGGGCAAACCAACACCTGGTGGTTCGAGGCGCTGGGCATGGATGGCGGAGTCAGGTTCTCCACGCGCAACCCGACCTACTTCGAACGATTCGAGATGCGCGACAAGGCGCAGGTCTGGCAGCAGATTCAGCCAGGCAACGTCTCCGCGTGGCCGGTTATCTCTGCTGCCATCTTTGAATTCGGGTTCTCCGACGCCCTACTGCAGATGTGGGCCTGCTTCCTGGGTGAACGCGCCGGTGCCCTCGGTGACCGATTCGGTACGGCCACTCCCCAAGAAGCACTGCAATCCCACATGGTCTTCGATGCTGCCTTGCGTTCAGCCGAACAGAATGCGGTCATGTCGGCCATACCGATCGCGTGAGGCTCGGGCGTTCGGGAACACGCGAGCCATGGATTCGCGACCTCCCACGTGAGGTTGCGGTCCTCGTTGCCATAGCTTTCTGCGTGGCGCTCGGGTTTGGCATTGTCGCACCGGTAATCCCGGTGTTTGCCCGCACCTTCGATGTTTCCATCTTCGAGGCGAGTGCGGTCATTTCCGTTTTCGCCCTGATGCGCTTCGTTACTGCGCCACTCGCGGGAGCATTGGTCAACCGCGCAGGTGAACGATTGATTCTTGCCGGGGGACTCGGCATTGTCGCGGTTTCCAGCGCCGCCGCCGGACTTTCCCAATCGTTCAACCAACTCCTCATCTTTCGTGGGCTTGGTGGACTGGGATCATCAATGTTCACCGTGTCGGCCATGGCGGTGCTGCTGCGCGTGGTCTCCTCGGACCAGCGCGGGCGTGCGTCCAGCCTGTACCAGGGCGGGTTTCTCCTCGGCGGAGTAGCGGGGCCGGCCGTTGGCGGACTGGTGGTCGCCTGGTCTATCCGGGCGCCCTTCTTCGTCTACGCATTCACGCTCTTACTGGCACTGCTGGTCACCGTGATCTTCCTGAGTCGCGCGCGACTCCAAGAGCGTGAGGAGCAGGTTGCCGGCGGGGACTCCACACGAATGGAAGCCCTCGTCCAGGCTCTGCGCAATGGTGCCTACCGCGCGGCACTCGGCGTCAACCTCGCCACGGGGTTCATCACCTTTGGACTACGCATAGCAATTGTGCCACTTTTCGTAACTGAGGGACTCAGTCGAGGTGCAACCTGGAGTGGGATCGCCTTCCTCGTAGCAGCCGCAGCACAGGCAGTGCTCCTGCTCCCAGCTGGTCGGTTAGCCGATCAACGAGGTAGGCGCCCGGCACTACTTGCCGGCAGCATCGCCCTTGCCGTCGGAGTAGCAATACTCACCGCCGCCGACCTTGTGACAAACTCCCTGGGAACGACGGGCGCCATCGGACTCGTGCTCTTTCTGCTTTCGATGGTTATTCAGGGCGTCTCCTCCGCGTATCTGGGCTCAGCGCCGGCTGCAGTCGTTGGCGATGTCATGGGAGGTAAGCGCGGGGGCATCGTCATCGGCACCTTCCAGATGACATCCGACCTCGGAATGATCATCGGACCACTGCTCGCTGGCTACTTGGTGGATCGACTCGACTTCGACTGGGCATTCGGCGCTGGACTAGTTCTTGCTCTAGTTGTCGTACTCTTGGTGTGGCGCATGCCGGAGACCCTTCAACGATCACAACCAAAGGACAGTGCGTGACCGACTTGACCCTGCGACGTCAGGTGAGTGTCGCCGTCACCGCCTCACTCACGGCACTGGCAGTCGTGGCTGGCACCCTGGCCATGAGCACCTTCGGCAGCTCAGGTGCCGGCTCTGCCTCAGCGGCCGAATCGACAACGGACGGCTTCCTCGGTGAGACTCCCGACTTCGAAATCCCGGGCGATGTTCCTCAGGCTGGATTGATCGGTACCCCACGTTCGGCAAAGACCACCGTGTCAGGTTCTCTGACCGATATTCGCAACGTCATCATCGTCCTCGCCGACGACCTTGATTGGACAACCTTCGACTCCGTGCCGCGCCTTGCAGCACTCAAGGCGCAGGGCACCACGTTCGTGAACTATGTGGCCACTGACCCGGTCTGCTGCCCATCACGGGCATCGCTGTTTCGTGGACAGTACGTGCACAACCACAAGGTGATCTCCAACACCAAGGCAACTGGTGGAGGTTGGCCCACGTATTACACCAACGGTGACGAGGCCGACAGTCTGCCAGTCTGGCTGCAATCAGCCGGGGCCAGCACAGCCCTTTTCGGCAAATACCTCAATGAGTACCCCGATGGTGCACCCAACCGGAGTTTCGTCCCACCCGGATGGACTCGCTGGGCAGCACCCATCTCTGGTGAACCAAGTTATGCCGGATACAACTATGTCCTCAACCGCAACGGGGTCCTGAAGCGCTACGGCGAGGACCCCAAAGATTTTCTCAACGACGTGCTCACCGCAGATGCTGTCGACTTCGTCGCTACGTCGCCTGAGCCGTTCTTCCTGTTGTTTTCCACTTTCCACCCGCATCATCCGTTTCCATCGGCGGTGCGTCATGCCAAGTTGTACAAGAACACCAAACTTCCCAAGGCTCCATCGTTCAACAGATTCGGTTACGACGAACCCTCCTGGCTACGCTCATTTCCGATCATGCGTCAGCCGCGCATCAATGCACTGGAACGCATGTGGAAGAAGCGCCTGAGGTCGAGTGAATCAATTGCCGATTCGGTTGATGCGTTGGTCGCGAGCCTTGATGCCACCGGCCGCCGCTCTGACACGTTGATCATGGTTACCTCGGATAATGGGTATCACCTTGGAATGCGTCGCATGCCACGCGGTAAGCGCACTCCCTATCGCGATGACGCCATGCTGCCCATGGTCCTCATCGGCCCGGGGATACCCCAGGGTGCCACCGTGGATGCCATGACCTCCACCGTCGACATCGCGCCAACCTTGCTGGAGTTGATGAGGGGCTCGACTCCTGAATGGCTCGACGGTCGAAGTTGGGTGCCGCTGCTCAGTGGGCAAGCTGGGAAGGCCGATAGCCCGCAGCCCTGGCGCACCGGCGTGCTCACCGAGTCATTGAGTGTGGCTGACCCCAATGATCCGGATTTTGAGCGCTATCAACCTCCGCGCTTTCGGGCACTGCGGACCAACCGCTGGTTCTATGTCACCTACGAAAACGGTGAAGTGGAACTCTACGATCGAGCGTTCGACCCCTACGAGATGGTGAACCTGGCATCACGCGCCGATCCGGCGCTGTTACAGGCACTCAACGAGCAAACCCAGGCACTCGCCGCCTGCGCCGGTCCCACCTGTCGACAGGCAGACTCCCTCACTGCTGCGGGCAACTGACCAAGCACCTAGCGGAGATGGGCGGTTGAGCTGCAGTTACTGGTGGGCGTCAGTCGAGTGCCTTGGCTAGGTCAGCTATCAGATCGTCAATGGATTCAATGCCGACCGAGAGTCGAACCAAGTCAGCGGGAACCTCGAGCGGACTGCCGGCCGCTGAGGCGTGCGTCATTCGACCTGGGTGTTCGATCAGGGACTCCACTCCACCCAGTGACTCACCCAGGGTGAAGACCTCCGTGCGGCGACATACCTCCAGGGCAGCCTGCTCACCCGCCTTGAGTCGGAATGACACCATGCCCCCGAAGTCACGCATCTGCCGAACGGCAGCAGCATGGCCGGGATGCTCGGGAAGTCCCGGGTACAGCACGGCGGCGACTGCCGGGTGATCGACAAGCATGGCGGCGATGGCACGCGCATTTGCGCAGTGTCGGTCCATACGCACGCCGAGGGTCTTGATGCCACGCAGCACCAACCAGCAGTCCACCGGGCCGGGCACTGCACCCATGGCGTTCTGGTGGAAGCGCAGTCGTTCGGCAAGTGCTGGATCCGTGACCACCAAGGCGCCGCCGATCACATCTGAGTGCCCACCGAGGTACTTCGTCGTGCTGTGCACCACGACATCGGCGCCAAGTTCCAGTGGCTGCTGCAGGTACGGGGAGGCAAACGTGCTGTCGACAACGAGGAGGGCTCCGGCCTCGTGCGCCACCTCAGCAATAGCCGCGATATCGGCGACGTTCAGCAGGGGGTTCGTCGGTGTCTCGATCCACACCAAGCGGGTGCGCCCAGGAACAATTGCCGCGGCAATGGCCTGCGGATCAAGGACGGACGCCGGGGTGTGCTCAACCCCCCACGGTCCAGCGACCCGTGCCACCAGCCGATAGGTGCCGCCGTAGGCGTCGTTGGGGATGACGATGTGGCTGCCGGGTGCACAGGTGGTCCGAATCAGCGTGTCCTCAGCGGCAAGTCCGGAGGCGAAGGCAAAGGCGGTCGCGGTAGTACTGGACGGTGCATCGAGAGCAGCAAGGCAGGTCTCCAAGGCGGTGCGTGTTGGATTACCGCTGCGCGAGTACTCATAGCCCCCACGGAGGCCGCCCACCCCGTCCTGGGCGTAGGTCGACACCTGGTAGATCGGGGGCACCACGGCACCGGTCTGGGGATCCGGCTCCTGGCCGGCATGAATTGCACGTGTCTCGAAACCGCTCACGCAGTTAGCCTAGGTGCATGGTCTCCTTCGAGAATCTTTTCCGCCGTTCCGTCCCGACACAGCTCGTGCCAGCCCAGGACGCTCTGCCGGGACGCGCTCAGCCGGTCTTCCAGGTTCCTGCGATGAACGTGGTCCTGGGTTCCCCGCTGCTGGGCCCCTGGTCGACGGACAGCGAGGTCCTCTACCTCGGCATGGGCTGCTTCTGGGGTGCTGAGGAGTTGTACTGGAGTATTCCGGGGGTGGTTGGTACGTCCGTCGGCTACCTCGGTGGGTTCACGCCCTACCCCACCTACGAGGAGGTCTGCACAGGCCGGACCGGACACGCCGAGGTCGTCTGTGTTGCATACCAACCCAGCCAGGTCGCGACACTGGAAATTCTGCGAGTCTTCTGGGAGCACCATGATCCGACGCAGGGGAACCGCCAGGGTAATGACATCGGCACGCAGTACCGCAGCGCCATCTTCACTACGAACGACGATCAACTGGCGATTGCGCTTCGTACGCGAGATGCCTTCGAAGCAACACTGCGCACGGCTGGTCTCCCAGCGATCACCACGCAGATTGAACCCCTAGGCGAGCAGGTCTACTACCCGGCTGAGGACTACCACCAGCAGTACCTGCACAAGGTGCCGCACGGTTACCGGTGCCATGCAACAACCGGTATGCGGCTTCCTGAATTGCTCGGCAGTACGACGGAATGAATCCAGGGCTACCTGGACAGGTACCCCAAGACATCCTGACGAGTGACGACACCGCACGGGTTACCCCCGTCGACTACGACCACCGCATCGGCGTCCTGTAGTGCGTCCATGGCTGCCTGGACCGGCTCGCCCGCACCTACCAGGGGTAGTGCCGGTGACATGTGGGCGTCGACACGGTCCGCGAGTTGTGCGCGCCCGGTGAACAGCGCCTGGAGCAAGTCGCGCTCGATGACTGAGCCAACGATCTCAGCGGTCTTGACTGGCGGTTCAGCACGCACCACCGGCATCTGGGAGATCCCGAACTCGCGCAGGATGGCGATCGCATCGCGCACCGTCTCGGTGGGGTGAGTGTGCACCAACTCAGGCAGAGCTGCGCTCTTGCCACGCAGTACCTCACCAACCGTGCGGTCGGTCTCAGCGGCCAGGAAGCCGTAGGAGGCAAGCCATTCATCGTTGAAAACCTTCGACAGGTAGCCGCGCCCACTATCGGGGAGCAGGACCACAACCACGTCATCTGGTCCGGCCTTGGCGGCAACCTCGACGGCCGCCACGGTTGCCATGCCGCATGAACCGCCGACCAGGAGTCCCTCTTCCCGCGCTAGGCGTCGTGTCATGGCGAAGGCATCACGATCGGAGACCGCGATGATCTCGTCACAGATCGTGGGGTCGTAGGCGGTGGGCCAGAAGTCCTCACCGACGCCTTCCACGAGGTAGGGACGACCCGTTCCCCCGGAATAGACAGAGCCGACCGGGTCGGCACCAATGACTCGAACTCGACCCCCGCTGACCTCCTTGAGGTATCGACCAGTACCGCTGATGGTGCCGCCGGTACCAACGCCTGCGATGAAGTGGGTGATGCGGCCCTCGGTTTGCTCCCACAACTCAGGCCCGGTGCTGGCGTAGTGCGATGCGGGGTTATTCGGATTGGAGTACTGATCAGGCTTCCAGCCACCGGGGGTTTCCCTAGCAAGGCGATCAGACACCGAGTAATAGGAACGGGGATCTTCCGGGTCTACGGCAGTCGGGCAGACGACGACCTCCGCGCCATACGCACGCAGCACATTGCGCTTGTCCTCACTGACCTTGTCTGGGCAGACGAAGATGCAGTGGTACCCGCGCTGCTGGGCCACGAGAGCCAGACCTACGCCGGTGTTGCCGCTCGTGGGTTCGACGATCGTGCCACCGGGCTTCAGCGCACCGGACCGCTCCGCCTCGTCGATCATCCGCACGGCAATGCGATCCTTTACTGAGCCACCCGGGTTGAAGTACTCCACCTTCGCCAACACCAGGGGCCCTGGCTCAGGGACCTCGGGCCGAGTGACATGCCTGAGGCGGACAAGCGGCGTACCGCCGATGAGTTGAATAACGGATTCGGCATAGGTGGCCATGGCTCTATTCTCCCCCTATGGCCGATGCTGCCGTACAGCTTGCTCCGGGAATCTTGCGAATTCCCACATTCGGGGATGCGATCAACTCGTTTGCCTTTCTGGAAGACGATGACTCAGTCACCCTGATCGACTGTGGGGTGAAGCGTGCCCCCGCCCGCATCCAACGCGCCCTGGCCTCCGTAGGAAAACACCCAAGGGACGTGCAGCGCATCATCCTCACGCATGCACATAGTGATCACGCCGGTGGGGCGGCAGCAGTCACCCAGGCCAGTAGCGCTGAAGGCGTATTCGTCCATCAGGCCGAGGAGGCGTACATCAGCTCCGGGCAACGTCCACCACTGGACGGCAGTTCAGGCTCCGGACGCATCTTCGCCCGGGTGAACAAGGGTGGCTTCACGCCTATTCCAGTCGCCGGGACGCTGCAGGAAGGGCAGGTCCTTTCCGTTGCCGGAGGCCTCCAAGTCATTCACACCCCTGGCCACACACCTGGCCATATCTCGCTGCTACACCAAGGTTCCGGTGTTCTCATCACCGGGGATTCCATCTTCAACATCACCAGTCGCATGACTTGGTCGCTCGCAGCGTTCTGTACTGATGCGGCTCAGTCACGCCAGACAGCGGAAAAGTTCGCCGATCTGGATTTCACGACGGCGGCCTTCACGCACGGCCCAGAGATCCGCGATCGGGGTCGCGAAGCGATTCGTAGCTTCCTGACACGTAAGGCCCGTGGCTCCTGAGTCCGCTCAGCGCGATGCTCCCGGCGAACTCGAGATGGTCCTGGACCGGCTGGTGGAGCGCCTGGGTTTGATACCTGAGCGTCACTGGGTCACCGCTTACCAGGCAGTGGCCCCGGCGATGCAGGAACTTCGCCTATTGAGTATCGAACTTGGCGACGCTGGTCCCGACGAGATTCCGGTGATCGCAGCACGGGCAGTGGGTGCTCAGTTGTCAGTGATTGGGCGAGACTTCCTGCGTACTGCCGCTTGTTGTCCTGACGAAACAACGCGCCAGGCCGCACGAGCAAGGGCGCTGAGCGCACTGAAGCGTGCGCGCAGCGCCCTGCCGTAGGACGTGCGGGACTGCTAGTCCCTGGAGAAGATCGCCAGCAGGCGTAGGAACTCCAGGTAGATCCAGACCAGGGTTACGGTCAACCCGAAGGCCATGCGCCAGGACTCACGCTCAGGTGCGCCCATGGCAATGCCCTGCTTGATGGCCTCAAAGTCCAGCATGAGGAAGAACGAGGCGATCAAAACGCCGAACACGCAGATCAGCAGGCCAATGCCGTCTACTCCGTAGAAGCCCCAGCCACCACCGACGCCGAAGATCGCGGCAACGAAGGAGGCCAAACCGATCACCAGATAGGAGATGGCCGCCACCATCAAGATGGTGACGAACTTCTTGTTGACCTTGACGATGCCCGTCACGAACAGGACCAGCATCACGCCGAAGGTCACCATGGTGGCCATCACGGCCTGGAGCACGATGCCCTGGTAGTCAGAGCCCAGCGCGTACTGGTTGTACCAGTTGCTGATCGCTCCGAGCACGAGTCCCTCAAAGACTGCGTAGAGCAGGATCAGGGGCGGCGACACCTTCTTCTTCAGGGCATTCACGAAGCCCAGGACGGTGGCCACGATCAGGCTGGGGAGCAGAATCCATGGCATCGCGTAGGCGAGGTTCCAGCCGACCACTGCGAAAGCAACGACTACGGCGAACACCACCATCGTCTTCACGATCACGTCATTGAGGGTGAGGCGAAGACCTGCCCCCGCGGTGATCGTCTCGAATGCTTGGTCGCCCGGGGTTGGCGGTTGCCCAGGTGCAGGCTTCAGCGTCTGTGTCGCGGCCGCGCCTCCGGAGGCCTGGGCATAAGCGTTAACGCCTTCGTCGTACGCGAAACCACCCTTGCTGGCTGGCTTTTCGTACCGGGTCAGGATGGGGTTATTTGATTGCATGTTTTCACGTTAACCGATCCGGTGGAATTCGCCAAGCGGTCTCGGGGTGAATTCATGGTGCCCCTGGAGGGAGTCGAACCCTCACTGTGCCGGGTTTAAGCCGGGCGTCTCTGCCATTGGACTACAGGGGCTGCTGACCCGAAAGCTCCCGGGCCCGGGCCAGGACGGTATCAAGCATGTGTTCGGTGAGGCGTCCGGTAAAGGTGTTCTGTTGACTCGGGTGGTAGCTGCCCACCAGCGTGACGGTGCGATCCCCGAGGCGCACCGCTGCTTGGGCACCGTGACCGAACCGAGTTTTGGGCACCTGGCCTCCCGCGGCACGCAGCATTTTCAGGCTGGCTATCCAGGCCAGACCGCCTAGCGCCAGGACCACCCGGGTCGTTGACGCCACCAGTGACCACTCCTGCTGCAGCCAGTGGGCGCAGGCCGCGAACTCCTGGGGGGTAGGTGTGTTTCCCGGCGGTGCGCAGTGCACCGCCGCGGTGATGCGAACGCCGCGGAGTTGCTGACCATCGGAACGATCAACCGAGGTGGGCAGGGCCGCCAGACCAACGCGATGCAGTGCCCCGAAGAGCCAATCTCCACTTCGATCGCCGGTGAACATACGCCCCGTTCGGTTGGCGCCATGTGCTGCCGGTGCCAGGCCAATGATGAGGATCGACGGGTGCTCGTCGCCGAACCCAGGCACCGGCCCACCCCAGTACTCCTGATCTCGGTAGGCGGCTCGTCGCTCGCGGGCTGTCTGGCGACACCAGTCCACCAGACGCGGACAGGCCTGACATCGGCAGATCGCACCGTCCAGGTCCGCCAGGGTGCGTGCACGACCGGCGGCCCGGCTCACCTCATCGACAGTGCTCGCCGAAGAACGCAAGTGTTCGCTCCCAGGCCAGTGCCGCCGCTTGGGCGTCGTATACCTCGGGCCGATCGTCGTTGAAGAAGGCATGTTTGGTTCCGGGATAGTCGAAGACCTGGGCCTGCGCACCCGCGGCGCGGATCTGCTCGACCATTGCATCGATGGTTGCACCCATCCTGGGTTCATCCTCCTGGGACTTATGCACGATGGCGGCCTTTCCCGCGTATGCCCCCCAGTTCGGCGCGTAGTCAGGCCACGGTGTGGCCGGGTAGAACGCGCTGGCACAACGAATTCGCGGACTCACGGTGGGGGCAAGCAGTGCTAGACCGCCGCCCATGCAGAAACCCAGCACCCCGATACTGCTGCCGATGACCTCGGTTCGGGCGGTGAGCCAGTCAGCGGCCGCGTCGAGGTCATTGGCTACCTGCTCGATCCGCAGGCCGAGCATGAGTTTGCCCGCTTCATCAGGTTCCAAGGTCTGCCTGCCGCGGTAGTGGTCAACCGCCAGGGCCACGAATCCGGCGTCAGCCAGCCGCATCACGACGTTCTCGATGTGCGGTACCAAACCCCACCATTCCTGAATGACGAGCACACCCGGACCCTGGCCCGATTCCGGGATGGCCATACTCGCGGCCACGGATTCACCGCGAATATCGACCTGGGCGTTACGCATGGCGCGAAGACGATCCACGAACGATGAGTGTGGTGGGAACACGGATGGACTCGGGCGGGCGCGAGCGACCATCTGCCAGCTGCTCAAGCATCCAGGTCGCGGCGATGCGACCGAGTTCGACTACGGGCTGGGCCACCGTAGTGAGTTCCAGGTAGCCGGACATGTCGTGACCGTCAATGCCCACGAGGGCGATGTCCTGACCGGGAGAGAGCCCGTGGCGCCGCAGCGCCCGCATGGCACCGAAGGCCATCTCATCGGACATCGCGAAGACCGCCGTCGGCCGCGGCTGCGTCAGGAGCAACTGCTCCATCGCCAGCTCACCACCGTCGATGGTGAAGGCGCCATGGGCTTCCAGTTGTGGGCCGACCTCCAAACCCGCTTGATCCATGGTCTGAAGAAACCCGGATCGCCGAGCATGGCTGGGTGTTGCTGGCCGAGCATCAGCACTACCGCTGATGAGTGCAATACATCGATGGCCTAACCCAATGAGGTGCTCGGTGGCGGTAACCGCTGCCTGCACATCGTCGATCATCACACTGGGTGCACCCTCGCACCAGGTACCGATCAGACTAGTTGGAAGCCCCAGATCAATGACTCGCTGCAGTTGCGGGTCCTCGGCCGGCACCGAGATTGCCAGAACTCCGTCCACCCGACCGCGTAGTCGAGCCGCGGAGATACCTGAGGTTGCCGTGCTGTGCAGCAGGAGATCGACTCCGGCATCCTGCAGTACCGACTCAACGCCGGAGAGCACCGTGGCGAAGAACCATCGCGAGACGGCAGGGGTGATAACAGCGACACTGCCAGTTCGCCCACTGGCCAGGCGGGATGCGCTGGGCGAGATGACGTAGTCCAGGTGCGTGGCGACCTCACGGACCCGCTGACGCGTTGCCTCATCCACATTGGGGAGCCCCCGGAGAGCGCGAGATACCGTCGCTGTCGACACACCTGCCGCAGCGGCGACGTCACGAATCGTGATGCTCACCTGACCTCCGCGGTCAGTCTAGGTGGCTGCTGACCGACCCAATTCGGCGACGATGCCGTCCAGCAGATCGGTCTCGGAGGCGATGACGGCACCTGCCCCCATCCCCGCGAGGGCCTCGACGAGGACCCAGGCGCCGCTGGTGATCACGTCAACACGACCGGGATGCATGTACGGCAAGGCGGCACGTTCATCCCTGGTCATGGCAGTAAGGGCCTCGGCAACCTGCACTGCCTCGTCAAATCCGACACGACCACCATGGATTCGTTCCTCGTCATAGCGATCAAGGCCCATGGCCATCGCGGCGACAGTGGTCACTGTCCCGGCAACCCCAATGACGACGCCCCCTTCAACCGCCGGGATGGTTGCCCGCACGGTGGGCATCAGGGCGCGGACATCATCACGGATCGCTGAGACTTCCGCGAACGTTGCGGGATTGGAGCGCAGATGACGCTCCGCGAGGCGCACGCAGCCGACATCGATGCTGATACTGCGCAGCGCACCATCGCGGTGAGTCACGAACTCAGTCGATCCCCCACCGATGTCCACGACGACGGGGTGCTGGAGCACCACGTGTGCCTGCAGACCATCAACCGCGCCTGCGTACGAAAGGCGTGCCTCTTCCGCTGCAGGGATGACTTCCGGACGTACACCAAGGCGCTGTAGGGCACCGTCGATCAGCGGGCTTGGGTCGCGCACATCACGGCTCGCTGAAGTTGCCACGAACCTCAGTTGCTGCACGCGGAATGTGCGGAGCTGGATCGCGAAGTCATCGACCGCCGACATTGTGCGCTCAACAGCCTCAGCCTTGAACTCACCCGTGCTATCAACCCCTTCACCCAGTCGAACAATGTGCATAGCACGTAGCAGGGTGCGTGGCGGCTGACCTGGCTGTACCTCAGCAATCAGGAGTCGGATGGCATTGGTGCCGCAGTCGATCGCGGCGACGGTCGTCATTCGGGCAAGCCTTCGGCAACGGGTACTTCTTGGGCAGGCATCCAGCGCGCCGCGCAGGAGACCTGCTGCCACCAGGTGCCCAACCGCTCCAGAACCAGGTCACCGATCGGGTTCACCCCAGGCCCACAGGCCAGCGACTGTGCGACCAGTGCGTGCAGGCACTTGACTCTGTCCGGCATGCCTCCGGCACTCACGCTATCTATGGCATTGGGAACCGAACTGCCAGCACGTTGGGCTACCAGCCGCCGATCAGCCAGGTAGCGCTCATGAGCTGCGCGGTAAGCCGCCTGCAGATCGGAATCCTGGAGCAGCTCCTGCAGCTCGCGCATCAGGCCGGTCCCCTCCAACCGGCCGATGGCGGCAGAGAGCACCGGACAGGTGAGGTAGTAGGTCGTCGGGAAGGGAGCGCCATCAGGTAGCCGTGGCTCGGTAATGATCACGTCGGGTGCGCCGCATCCACAGCGATGCGTAACCTCGACGACCCCCCGAACATCCCGACCGAGCTGCAGGTGCACCATGCGCCGATCCACTTCCTGGAGCATCAGCGAGTTCCAGTAGCCGAGCCGGGCAGAGCGCCCACGACGATCAGGGTGTCACGGTCGAGGAATCCGCCGCTCGCCAACTTGCAAGCAAGCGATCCAGCCATGTCACCGGGGCGCTGCCCGCATCGACCGAGGTGAGGGAATCCCCACCGGAGGCCTCCGGCTTGAAATCCTCGGCACCGATAAGCAGGTACGGCACCTCGCCTGGCATCGCCATATGCAGCCGAGTGCGAGCCTGTGCGGCAATGAAGGCCGGATCCTGCCACTGCTCCCGTTCGATGGCCAGGCTGGTGATGCGCACCTGTGCCGCATCCACTTCGCCCTGGAGTCGGGCGATCTCGCTGCGCTGAGCGAACCAGGTTCGAGCAGGTACAGCCAGGGTCACGATGAGCAGGACACCCACGGCCGCCAGAACCAGTGCCCGCCCGGTCAGTGACCCGCGCGCTGCCATGGGTCACCGGGAGACTGGGCAGACATGCCTCAAGAATCCCACAGATCACTTCAGTCACCGGTAGCGACGCGCCCGCCTCCCCAACGCGGGAAGGCACCCGCACCGGCGTAGCGGGCAGCTTCGCCCAACTCCTCTTCGATCCGCAGCAGTTGGTTGTACTTGGCTACCCGCTCACTGCGGGCCGGGGCACCGGTCTTAATTTGCCCGCAGTTGGTTGCCACCGCGAGATCAGCGATCGTGGTGTCTTCGGTTTCACCCGAACGGTGGCTCATCATGCACCGATAGCCATTGGTCTGCGCCAAACTGACCGCGTCCAAGGTCTCGGTCAACGTGCCGATCTGGTTGACCTTCACCAGCATCGCGTTCGCGATGTCTTCGTCAATGCCTCGCTGCAGGCGAACTGGATTGGTGACGAACAGGTCATCGCCGACGAGCTGCACCCGATCTCCGATGGCATCAGTGATCACTCGGTAACCGGCCCAGTCGTCCTCGGCCAGCGGATCCTCGATAGACACCAGTGGGAAGTCCGCCAGTAGTGACTCGTAGTAGCCGGTCATCCACTCCGCTGACCGCGGTGCACCCTCGAAGGTGTAGGACCCCTCGGCGTAGAACTCCGTCGACGCAACATCCAGGGCAAGGCAGATATCAGAACCTAGCTGCAGTCCCGTGCTCTCGATCGCCTGAACAATCAGCTCGAGAGCCGCACGATTGTTGGCCAGATCGGGTGCGAAGCCACCTTCATCGCCCAGCCCGGTGGCATACCCGGACTTCTTGAGTACCGCCTTTAGTGCGTGGTACACCTCGACACCCTGCCGAAGACCATCACCGAAGGTTGCCGCACCGATTGGGGCGATCATGAACTCCTGGATATCGACGCCGGTGTCCGCGTGCGCACCCCCGTTGAGAATGTTCATCATCGGGACTGGCAGCAGGTGGGCATTGGGGCCACCGACGTAGCGGAAGAGGGGCAGATCCGCTGAGAGAGCGGCAGCCTTTGCCACGGCAAGTGACACTCCCAGAATGGCATTGGCACCCAGTCGCGCCTTGTTCATGGTGCCATCGAGATCGATCATCGCCTGGTCGATGAGGCGCTGGTCTGCTGCTTCCATGCCCAGTACCTCGGGCGCAATTTCCTCTTCAATTGCTCGGACGGCACCCTGGACGCCCTTACCCAGATACCGCTCGCCTCCATCACGACGCTCCACAGCCTCGAAGGCTCCGGTGGAAGCACCTGAGGGCACTGCAGCTCTGGCGATGGTGTCGTCTTCTAGAAGGACTTCGACTTCGACCGTTGGATTACCGCGGGAGTCGAGAATTTCACGTGCAATGACAGCTTCAATATCAGCCATGGGATCAGCCTAGTCGGGCAGAGTTCACCTGAAGTAACGCACGATGCCCGAGTAGAGCCAGTCTGCGTACTCGCGCTGGCCTCGTTTGCTCGACATCAAGCGCGCGTCCTTGCGATTGCGCATATTGCCCAGCTCAACGATGACAGCGGGCACATCGCTGAAATTCAGGGTGGACTGGTTGGTCCAAACTAGGAGCTGGTCATTGATATAGGTGGAACGCACTCCGCCCGCATCAGCCATACCGGTAATCATTGACTGTGCCAGCTGTCGACTTGGCTTGGCGATGTCATCTGTCCAGCCCTTGAGTCGACCCGGTGCGATGACGAAGAAGCCACGGCCACCTGATGGTGCGCCATCGGCGTGCACACTGACCAAAATGTCAGCCTTGCGCTCATTGGCGAATGCGGCACGGTCCCAGGTGCATGGCCCCCAGAGCTCCCGAGAGTTCGCCGTGCGGGTGAGGTGCACGGTGGCACCGCGCTGACGAAGTTGGTCCGCGAGGTGCTGTACAACCCGCCAGGTGAACGTCGCCTCCGGATACCCATCGTTCGTTGCGGCACCGGTGGTGTTGCAGCCCTTGTCCAGGGAACCATTCCAACGCTTCTTATTCACTTCATCGGCGAATTTCGGATTGCCATTGCCGAGTTGATGACCCGGATCCAGCACGATCACCTTGCCCGCGAGCGAGTCATCTGCCCACGCCGCGCTCGGTGTGACCAGCCAGGTGCTGGCGGCAAGGAGGATCACACTGGCGATCCGTTGAGTAGGTGACATCACAGGACTCGGAGCATGCGCTGGTTGCCAAGGGTGTTCGGCTTCACCCGTTCAAGGCCGAGGAATTCCGCGACACCTTCGTCAAATGATTGAAGCAACTGCTCAAACACTGCAGGGTCAACCGGAGCCTCGGCAATCTCGACAAAACCATGGCGGGCAAAAAACTCTTTCTCAAAGGTTAGGCAGAAGACACGCCGCACCCCGATATCTCGTGCTCTGTCCAAAAGAGCTGCGAGGAGCAGTGAACCTACCCCCAGGCCACGGCACTCGGAATCCACGGCGACAGTTCGTACCTCGGCGAGGTCTTCCCACATCACGTGTATAGCTCCACAGCCGATGACACGATCCCCTTGGACCGCAACGATGAACTCCTGGACGTCCTCGTAGAGCGTTACTGTCGCCTTGGACAGCAGTCGGCCTTCCGGTGCGTAGGCATCCACCAGTGACCGGATTGCTCGAACATCGGTTGTTCGAGCGGGTCGGATCACAACATCTGCCGGCGCCACCTCAGACCTCGGGTTTCACCAGGGGGAACAAGACGGTTTCCCGGATACCCTGACCGGTCAGGGACATCAGCAGGCGATCGATACCTAATCCGACACCACCCGTGGGTGGCATTCCGTGTTCCAGTGCGCGCAAGAAGTCCTCGTCGAGCCGCATTGCTTCATCATCCCCACGCGCTCCCAGTGCCGCCTGTTCGACCAATCGTTCCCGCTGCACCACGGGATCAGTGAGCTCGGAATAGCCAGTGGCCTGCTCAAAGCCCAGGATGTATAGATCCCACTTCTCGACCTTGCCAGCCTCACTGCGGTGATCTCGCACCAACGGAGAGGTCTCTACCGGATAGTCGTAGACGAAGGTGGGCTGACCCTGGAAGGACTCAATGACCAGTGCCTCGAAGAGTTCCTCAACCAATTTGCCTGCTACCCAGGTGGGCTTGACGGCAATGCCGTGCTTCGCGCAGATCTCCTGCAGCTCGTTTCGTGTAGTGGCTGGCGTGACCTCCTGACCGATCGCTTCACTAACGGCCCCGTAGAGCGACACCTCGGACCAGGAACCACCCAGGTCCAGGACCTGACCATTGGCATGGGTGACGGTGGTGCCACCGGTTACTGCGCGCGCAGCCTCCTGGATGATCTCGCGGGTGATGACGGCCATACCCCGGTAGTCGGCGTACGCGTGGTAAAACTCCAGCATTGCGAACTCCGGCGAATGCGAGGAGTCCGAACCCTCATTGCGGAAGTTTCGATTGATCTCGTAAACGCGCTCGATACCACCAACCACCGCACGCTTGAGAAACAGCTCGGGTGCGATGCGCAGGTAGAGCTCTATGTCGAAAGCATTGGATGTCGTGACGAAGGGACGAGCGGTCGCACCACCATGCATGGTCTGCAACATGGGGGTTTCGATCTCAACGAACCCTCGCTCATCAAGGCTGCGACGTAGCGCAGCCACGGTGGCTACGCGAGTGCGGAGCATCTCCCTGGCTTCAGGTCGCATGATGAGATCCAGGTACCGCTGACGCACGCGCGTCTGCTCATTAAGTTCCTTATGTGCGACCGGGAGGGGACGCAATGCCTTGGCCGTCATCCACCAGGAGTTCACCAGGATGGAGAGCTCACCACGTTTTGAGGTGATGATCTCACCTTCGACCATCACGTGGTCGCCGAGATCGACCAGATCCTTCCAGCGGTCCAGTGCATCCTCGCCCACTTGCTGCAGTGACAGCATGACCTGCAATTGGGTTCCCTGACCGGCCTGCAGTGTGGCAAAGCAAAGTTTGCCAGTGTTTCGCATGAAGATGATGCGGCCCGCGACGGTGGCTTGCTGCCCCGTGTGGCTGTCAATCGGTAGGTCGGCGAACTGTGTGCGGATCTGTTCGAGGCTATGCGTTGGCGCCAGCCCGACCGGATAGGGCGGCGTGCCACCGGCGATCAAGCTTGCGCGCTTAGCCTGACGAACCTGCATCTGCTCCGGCAGGTCGTCTGCTGACTGGTCCTCCTGCCAACCCTCGCTCGGGCTTGCCACTGCATCAGTCACAGCGCAAGGCTAGTGCCGATGGCGCCTAGGCTTGATCGGTGAGCAGCGGACCGTCAGCGACCGGCACTGGGCCCCAATTCGACATGGTGGAACCGGTGCGTGGAGTGATCTTCGATCTCCACTCGACCCTGGTCGACCAGGGTCACGCTGGTGAGTGGGTTGATCGTGCCCTGGAGCGCGCACCGCATCCGCTCAACGCCTCGCAACGCAGCGAGCTTGAGGACTTCCTGGACCGCATCTGGGAGACCGCACGAATCCAGGACCCAGCAAGCTCGCGCGACCTGTCATTCGAAGACCACCGGAGAGTTTTCCATGACCTACTGGCAGCTGGCCCGGCCGTCGAGGCAACCCTTTCCGAGGCCCTGTACCAAGTTCTCCTGGACACCTGGCATGCCTACGAGGACACCGTGCCCACCTTGCAGGCCATCAAGTCCGCTGGTCTGAGTGTCTGCCTACTTTCAAATATCGGTGTGCCTATTCGTCCGGTCCTGGATCGCGAGGGGATAACACCGTGGGTTGATGCGGTGGTGCTTTCCTGCGAGGTTGGCGTGGTCAAGCCCGATCCACTGATCTTTCAGGCAGCACTTGATGCCCTCGCTATCCCCGCGTCAGCAGCACTGATGGTCGGGGACTCGGGACGTGATGACACCGGTGGCATCGCCATCGGCATCCGGACACTTATCCTGCCGCGAACGAAGGGTCCTATTCACGGGCTGCATTCCGTGACCCAGATGCTGGGTTGCACTCCCTGATTAGTCGCGCGGCTGGTTTCGCTCGAAGATCAGCCGCAGGCCTACCAGGGTCAGATCGGGTTCATGGTGGGTAATGGTGCGAGACTCGGGCACCACGATCGGAGCGAGACCACCAGTTGCGACGACCGCTGTTACCGAGCCCAGTTCAGCCGTAATGCGATCTACCAAGCCATCCACCTGCCCGGCGAATCCGTAGAGCGCTCCAGACTGCAGTGCTTCCACTGTGTTCTTGCCGATAGCTGAACGAGGCTCGACAAGCTCAACTTTGCGCAACTGAGCGGCACGATTCGCCAGTGCCTCCAGTGAAATCTCGATACCCGGTGCCAGTGCTCCACCGAGGAACTCGCCCTTCTCGGAAACCACGTCAAGATTCGTGGATGTCCCGAAGTCGACCACGATGGACGGACCGGCGAACATGGTGAAGGCGGCAAGGGTGTTCACGATGCGATCAGAGCCGACCTCTTTCGGGTTGTCCGTCAGTACCGGAACACCTGTCTTGATTCCTGGCTCGACGATGACTGTCGCGGTCGTCGGGTAGTACCGATTAAGCATGACCCGCATCTCTCGCAGGACGGCAGGGACGGTGCTGCATAGCGCGATCCCCTCAACGGAATCCCAGCCCTGCAGCAGACCGTGGAAGGTCAGCATCAACTCATCCGCCGTGGTCCGCGCATCCGTCTTGATTCGCCAGGAGGCATCGAGGCGGTCTCCAGAGAAAAGCCCAAGGACCGTGTTCGTATTGCCAACGTCGATCGTGAGCAGCATCTACCCCTCCTGATCTGGAGCCGCCTGGCGAACATCCGCTCCGATGTCGAGCACCGGCGCTGAGTGCGTCAATGCACCAACGGCAAGGTAGTCCACTCCCGTCTCGGCGACCTCGCGGGCGGAGTTCAGAGTTAACCCACCAGAGGACTCCAGGCGAGCACGCCCCGCGTTGAGGGCAACCGCCGCGCGCAGATCATCGACGGTGAAGTTGTCGAGCAGTACAAGGTCAGCACCAGCCTCAACAACTTCGGCCAGTTGATCGAGGCTGTCAACTTCAACTTCGATGGGGATATCCGGATAGGCCTGCCGAACGGCGGTGAATGCTGGGACCACTCCCCCGGCGCCGATCACGTGGTTGTCCTTCACCAAGGCGGCGTCGGAGAGTGACATCCGGTGATTTGTTCCACCACCACAGCGCACTGCGTACTTCTCAACACTGCGCAGTCCTGGTGTGGTCTTGCGGGTGTCACGGATGAGAGCCCCGGTGCCTTCCACAGCATCAACCCAGGTACGAGTGAGCGTGGCAATGCCACTGAGGTGCCCGAGAACATTCAGTGCCGGTCGCTCGGCACGGAGCAGATCCCGCAGAGCGCCCTGAATCGTCATGATGACCCCGCCAGCGGCTACCGCCTGACCATCTCCTATGCAGATCTGCACCACTACCGCGGGAGACACGGCGGTGAAGATCGCTGCGGCAATTGGGGCGCCGGCAACCACACCGGATCTGCGCGCAACGAGATCCATCGTTCCTAGGGCTCGGGGTGGAAGGGTCGCCAATGAAGTGACGTCACCCCGGTCATCGATATCTTCCGCGAGTGCCTGCGCGATGAGCAGATGCACGTCCCGCGGCTCCAGGCCCGCATCACGCAACATGGCATCCCAGGGAGTGTCCATCACTGCGAACGATCACTCGCGTGAACAGGATGGCGCTCGGTGTTTGCGAAGCCATTGGCATCCACCGTGGTCACCAAGCGCACCCGCCAGTGCTCATCATCGATGTTCGGAAAGTCTTCGCGCCAGTGCGAACCGCGGGTTTCCTGCCGGATCAAGGCATGCTGTGCGAGCACGCTGGCGATCGTATGAAGGTTCGTGGTCTCCCAATCCTCAGTACAGGGATTTCCTGGCTCTTGCATCGGCAGATCGTCCAGCAGTTGTCGGGCCTGGGTGAGCGACTGGGCGCTTCGCAACACTCCGGCACCTTCATCCATCGCCTGCTGCAAGGTCCGGCGTACCCGCGTTGCCACCAGTCCAATGTCCGCCTGACGTTCGGACTCCTCGACCGGGCGCACGGGCGGTAGGGGATCCTGGAGTACCTGCCCGATCCGTTCCGCGAAGACGAGCCCCTCCAACAGTGAGTTGGAGGCCAAGCGGTTAGCACCGTGAACTCCGGTGCAGGCTGCCTCACCGCAGGCAAAGAGCCCCGGCAGGGTTGAACGACCCCAGGTGTCAGTCAGAACTCCCCCCGATGCGTAGTGCTGGGCCGGGGACACTGGGATCAGGTCGGTCACCGGGTCGATGCCGCGGGTGCGACAGGCCTCCAAGATGGTGGGAAAGCGTCGCACCCAGGTGTCAGCACCCAGCGCTCGTCCGTCGAGCCAGACATGATCCATCCCGGTTGCCCGCATGCGACGCATGATCGCCTTGGCGACGACATCACGTGGGGCAAGGTCCGCAAGTTCGTGCTGGCCCACCATGAATCGCTCACCACGGTCGTCGACGAGGTAGGCGCCTTCACCGCGAACCGCCTCAGAGACCAGTGGCTGCTGGCCTGCCGCATGCGGACCTAGCCAGAGCACCGTGGGATGGAACTGGACGAACTCCAGGTCGGCAACCGCAGCTCCGGCCCGTAGCGCCATCCCCATTCCATCGCCGGTGGCGACGAACGGGTTCGTCGTCTGCCCGAACACCTGCCCGAGGCCGCCGGTGGCCAACACCACCACCGGCGCAAGGGCTGCACCAATGCCGTCGCGCTGACCGGAGCCGACCACATGCAGCGTGATGCCCTGGACAGCACCATGTGCATCGCGCAGCAAATCCAGCGCCAGGGCATTTTCCAGGAGCTCGATACCCGGATCTGCGCGCACTGCGGTGACCAATGCGCGAGATATCTCCGCGCCTGTTGCGTCACCTCCGGCATGAGCGATTCGGCTGCGGTGATGCCCGCCCTCCCTGGTCAACGCGATGCGCCCGGCCTCATCCGTGTCGAAGTTCGCGCCCAGGCCGATCAGGGAACGTACCGCCGCGGGACCTTCAGTGACCAGAATGCGCACGGCCTCGTCATCGCACAGACCCACCCCAGCCTCCAGGGTGTCGCGCAGATGCTCCTCCGGCGAATCGTCATCGGCAAGGGCTGCGGCAATACCGCCCTGCGCCCACCGGGTGGAGCCCTCGCTGACCTGAGCCTTGGTCACCAGGAGCACAGTGCGTCCAGCAGCTCGGGCATGACGGGCAGTAGTCAGGCCGGCAATTCCTGAACCGATGACGATGACATCAGCACGTGCGGTCCAGCCAGGGTCTCCGGAACGAAGGACCGTCGCTATCTGGGCAGGTGCAACGGTCATTTGGCATCACCCGGTAGCTCCACCGCAACATTGTCGATCAAGCGCGTACTGCCAACCGTGGCCGCAATCAGTAGCCGCGCTGGTCCGAAGCGTGGCGCCTCCTGCATTGCTGCCCCCCGCAATTGCAGGTAGTCCAGGTGTATGTCGGGCTCCTCCTGCAACACCGCATGGGCCGCAGCCAGGCTCGCCTCGGCACCAGCTGCGGCGGCCTGCTGCGCTGCACGAAGGGCCCGCGGGATTCCGGAGGCAACCTCGCGTTCAGACGCGGTGAGATAGCGGTTGCGGCTACTCAGTGCCAACCCATCGGGTTCACGCAGGGTGGGCACCGCGAGGATCTCGACGTCGAAACCCAGGCTCTCCACCATGGCTCGCACCAGTGCGAGCTGTTGGTAGTCCTTTTCGCCGAAAGGTGCCACGTTGCAGGCAGTGTGGTGCAGCAGGATGGCCACCACGGTGAGAACCCCGGTGAAGTGGCCGGGGCGGCTGGCTCCCTCGAGTACCTCACCCAAGGGACCCGGATCTACTCGCACGGGAGTCTTCACCTCAGCTTGCAGTGCAGAACCGTAGATTTCCATGACCTCCGGTGCGTAGACGATGTCCGCACCTGCCTCACCCGCGAGTTGTGTGTCTGCCTGCAGAGTGCGCGGGTATCGATCGAAATCCTCCCCAGTTCCGAACTGCAGTGGATTAACAAACACCGTGACGATGACCTGCCCCTGGGGACCGACAGCCTCACGCGCTGCCTTGATCAACGATGCGTGGCCGGCATGGAGGGCGCCCAACGTCATCACCGTGGCCACGGATTCATTGCCAGGGCGCGCTCGGCGTAGCTCGGCGCGGTGGTGTACCAACTGTGGCATCACGGTTCACCTTCACGTGCCAACACGTCAAGCAGCGACTCAGCAGCAGTTGGTGATAGCAGCCCGGCATCGACGGCCCGCAGGGCTGTCACGCGTGCAACCGCTCGGTAGGCCTGGGCTACCTCAGGCTGGATATCGTTCATCGTCTCCAAATGCGCACTTACTGTTGCAGCATCCCCACGTGCTACCGGTCCAGTCAATGCTTGATCGCCGAGACGAAGTGCGTTCTCCAAACTCGCCTGCAGCAGTGGTTCGACGAGTCGGCGCGCATCCGCCACACCCGCACCGCGCAGGAGATCAAGCGCAGCATTGACCAAGGTCACGAGTCCGTTTGCGCCCAGGGCCAGTGCTGCGTGGTATCGCGCACGTGCCTCCTCCGGCACCCAGATGGGTTCACCACCCATCTCAACAACCAACGCTTCGGCAACGGGCCGGAACTCTTCAGGCGCGGTCACACCGAATGGACAGTCGGCCAGGCGGGCAATGTCAATGCTGGTACCGGTGAAGGTCATCACCGGGTGCACAGCCAGTGGCACAGCACCGCGCGCAGTGACCGGTGCAAGGACTTCAATGCCATGGGCACCCGCTGGGTGGCACCAGAACTGACCTTGACGTACGCAGCCCGTCTCCGCCAGACCATGTACCAGGCCAGCGAGCACATCATCAGGGACCGCAACGATTACCAGCTCAGCGGCCGCAACCGCAGTTGGGATATCGGTGATCGGCACTCCCGGAAGCAATGCCTGCGCGCGCAGCGTAGAGACCTCGGATATGGCTGTG
>CAZKFI010000004.1:34936-61719 GCA_964551975.1 uncultured Bifidobacteriaceae bacterium
TCCAGCACGGGCGAGGGCGGCGCCGAAGACAGCACCCACTCGACCAGCACCGATGACGCTGACCCGAAGACGCGGCGGCGGACCAGTCGGCACGTTGAGAGCGTAGAGGTGGGTAGCGTCCCTGTCGTGCGCTCACCCTCACTGCCCCGCTGGGATCAGGCCTGGGAGTTGAGTGCCTTTGGGCCCAGCGGGTTCTACCGACGCGAGCAGCCCCAGGAGCACTTCCGCACGGCTGTGACGAGTGGCCGCGTCGTTGCGCAACTGGTGAGCAACTACCTGGATGCGCTGCTCCAGCAGTACGACGTTGTGCAGGTGGATGACCTGGGTGCCGGATCCGGCCAACTTCTCGAAGATCTCCTTGCCTGGGCGACGGTACGCGATATGGCGTCACGGGTGTCGCTGCGGGGCTTCGATCTGCGGCCTCGACCGGCGCACTTGGATCAGCGCATCAACTGGATCACCGGGGACCTGCGCACCACACTCCCCCACCTGGCACCCATTACCGGTGTCGCTCTTGCTCACGAGCTGCTGGATGATCTGCCTTGCCCGATCCTGGAACTCGATGGTGACGGTCGACCACACCTGCTCCTCGCTGAGGAAGGGGAGCCCGTGCTCGGTGCTGTGCTGGATACGAGGCAGGATCACGAAAGCCGTCAGCACATGACTGCCGAAATTGATCCGGAGCTGCTGTATTCCTGGTACCGGTGGGCCGCTACCTGGTGGCCGCTGGAGCGCCCGTGGATGCGCTGTGAGGTGGGCCTTTCCCGGGACCTGCTCTGGACAACGATCGTCGAGCATGTGCAGTCCGGCTGGGCGCTGGCAATTGACTACGGCCACCTTCGATCGGAGCGATCTGCCGGTACCTGGGATGGTGGCAGTTGTATCGGCTATCGACGTGGCCGCGCCGTCGCACCCAGAGCCGACGGGCTGCGGAACCTCACTGCACACGTGGCCATGGATTCACTCGCAGCCGCAACACCTCAGGGTGGTCGGTTGCAGCAACTGCCGGTGAGTACCTCAGTACCGCCGGGGATGTACCTGCTTGCTGCGGATTGCCGAGTGCCCAACCGATGAACCTGGAGCGCGAAGGCAACCTCACCGTTGGGGCTGACGGAGCCAGTACCAGCCAGCAGGTGCGCGTGGGCGTGGGCGCAGCTCGTTACCTCGGGGTCGATATCGCCCTTGATCTCGGTGATCTGCATCCCACCGGACATGCCGCACTCATGCTTGACCTTCAGGTGGCAAAGGGCATCATCCAGACAGCGGACCCCATCGTTGGGTTCCTGCATCGCAGCACGGAGAAACTCTTCGAGGCCCGTGACTATCGGCAGATTCTGATGCTGGCAAACCGCCACGACTGGCTTTCGGCATTCCACGGTGAACTTGGCGTGGCACTCGTCGTCGAACAGGCGTTGGGTCTGGCACCACCGGAACGCGCAACCTGGGCGCGCACCCTGCTCGCCGAGTTCACGCGAATCACTGCACTTCTCCTTCTGCTCGAACCCATCGCTCCAGATCTACTGCGTTGGCGCGAGAACTTCGTCAGCACCCAGCAGGAGGCAACGGGAAATCGCGTGCATCCGATGATCACCCGAATCGGTGGCCTGGCTCGACCACTGGATATGGAATGGCTCACTAGGGCAGGCGCGTTGGTCTCGGCACTTCAGGTCGACTGGTCCGAGGTGATCGCTGGGGCCACTCAGGCCGCCCGAACCCAGCGCGGCATCGCCGTGCTCTCAACTGCCGACGCTGCGAGCTACGGCGTCACTGGACCCGTTGGCCGTGCGAGCGGGCTGCACTTGGATCTGCGCATTGATCCTGGTTACCTGGCCTACCCGCTCCTTGAACCCGTCAGCGTGGACTTTCCCGACGCAGCAGGTGACGCCGAGGCGCGCTACCTGCACCTGCTCTCTGAGATTCGAGTCAGCCTGGACCTCGTGCAGCAGTGCATCGCCGTAGTCCGCAGCATGGGTGCCGGACCCGTTGACGTGGCGCTACCGAAGGTGCTGCGTGCACCGGAGGGAAGTTGGTACCTGCGAGTAGAGGGGCCACTGGGCAGCGTGGGCTACCTGCTGGTGAGTACCGCCGAACGAACACCGTGGCGGCTGAAGCTGCGCACGCCGTCATTCAGTCATGCTCAGGCACTGGTCGCGGCCCTGCCGGGAACACCCATGGATCGCCTAGCTGATGCGCTGCGCTCGATGTTCCTCGTTGTGGGCGATATCGACCGCTGAGTCGCTCGGCAGTATCAGCCACGTTCGCGGATGTACGTGGCGAATCTGGCTCGCAGGAGCGCCTCGGTTGTCGGATCAAACTCAGCCTTGCCAAACAGCTCGCGGACGGCACGCACCGTCTCGATGAAGGTGCCACCCACCGCACCGAGATCCCCGCCTTCACCCTCAATCGCGACCATGCCGGGCATATGGGCAAAGAGATCCGTGAAGAAGCCAATGTCGAGGTGGTGCTCGGCCACATGGAAGGCCCGCGCCTTCAGTTCATCGAACGGCAGATCTTCAAGTGGCACGCCACTGTCAGCGGTCACTATCGCTCACCCACCTTTCGTCGCCGAATCGAGCCGAGCCTACTCGTGCGCTGGCGGCTCCTGGTTCCTTGTGGGTGGAACCACCGGAGTGCTGCTGGGCGCCCGGATCCTGAGGTAGGCGACAGATGTGCTCCAACCACAGTGCAGTAGCGGTCAAGCCCAGTGCCCCACCAAGGGTGGTGAGCGCTGCGAACAGTGTCGTCTGCCCGGCCGCGGTCTCACGTGCGGTCACGATGGACAGGGCGCCCAGACAGATCCCCGCGTACAGACCCGCAACCAGGGCACCCGTACGCGAGGCTGCCATGGCCAGCGCTGCAGTACGGGCAGCAACCAAGGGTGGCATTGGCCGGCTCCCAGGTCGACGCAGCAGTCGTGGGCGGCTGATGAGTGCCCAAGCGCCAAGACTGATGGCAAGCACCCACATCGTGACGGCAGCCAACCACGGCACCGGCAGAGTGCGACCGGATTGACCCTGGATCACCGCGACGACACTCCAACCAACGGCGGCAGCGAGGACCGCCAGTGCAATCAGGAAACGAATTCGCGTGGGTTGCATCGCTAGTTACCTCGCTCAGCAAAGAGGGCTTCCGACGTGCGCTCAATCGCCTGTGTGTCACCGAGAGCACCGAGCAGAGCAGGGATCGAACCGGTCCAGCCAAGCCAACCATCTGGCTCGATCTCCAACCACGGCTCCAGCACGAACCGTCGCTGCGCCGCCCGAGGATGCGGCAGTTGGCAACTGTGGGCATCCCACACCACGGGGCCATCGGGGCCCCGCATATCGATGAGGTCTAGGTCCAGGGTCCGCGGCCCGAACCGCTGGGTGCGGGCTCGTCCGAAGTTCGCCTCGATTCGGTGCAGCTGACGCAGCAGCATCGGAGGATCCCAATCCGCCTGAACGAGCATGACGGCATTGCAGTAGTCGGGCTGCTCCACTGCGCCAACCGGTGCGGTTCGATAAATCGACGATGCAGCAAGGACACGAACTCGAGGAATCTCTGCGATGGCCCCGGCGGCCTCGCACAGGGTCTGGGCGGCGTCCCCCAGATTCGCACCGAGAGCGATCACCGCACGGTACCTACTGCGGGTGATCTGCACCGCGACATCAGAAACCGGCACCGCCAGGGGAGCATGTGGCTTGTGCACGGTTACGGTCACCGTTCCGGCACCGGCCTGGAGAATTCCTGCAGCGATCCGCTCGGCCAGCGTTTCAATGAGCTGCAACGGCTCACCGGTAATGGCCGCGTGCGTTGTTTCGATGACACCGCGATAGTCCAGCGTTGTGCTCAGATCATCGGAGTCGGTCAGCTGCACTGCCTGCGGGGTGTCAATGACGAGATCGACAATGAACTCCTGACCATCCCGGCGCTCATGCTCCAACACCCCGTGATACCCGAAACCGCGGATCCCGCTAATCCGGATCGTGTCGACCGGGCCACGCTGATGGCTCCCTAGGTGCTCAGTCTCAGTCATCGCGTTGCTCCTCACCGTGCCGCCAGGATGCCAGGACCTTGCGCGCATCGCAGGTATCGGCAACGTTATGAACGCGAACCCCCCAGGCCCCGTGAATTGCGGCCAGGGTTGAGATCACCGCAGTTGCCACATCTCGTTCGGCCACATCGCGAGGCTGCCCGTCCGGCGTTTGCAGTAACGAGCCCAGGAATCGCTTGCGCGAAGCCCCAATCAACACCGGAAAGCCGAGTGCCCGAAGGCGCTCGAGGTTGGCCAGCAGGGCCCAGTTCTCATCCGGCTGCTTGGCGAATCCCAAACCCGGATCAATCACGATACGAGTTGCGGCAATGCCTGCATCAAGTGCCCGCTCGACCTGCTCCTGTAACTCGGTGCAGACTTCGGCAACACAGTCGTCGTAGGTAGAAGCATGGGTCATCTGGTCGCCTACACGGCGCCAGTGCGTCAGGACATAGGGAACGCCGAGCGTGGCGACGGTGCTGTGCATGTGCGGATCGGCAAGCCCGCCGCTGACGTCGTTCACCATCGAAGCTCCCGCCTCAACGGCAGCCTGGGCAACCTGCGCTCGCATCGTGTCAACGCTCACCCTTGCCCCCACCCGTGCGAGTGCGCTGATGACGTCGACAACCCGATCGATTTCCTCCTCGGGACTCACCCGTGTTGCACCGGGGCGTGTGGATTCCCCGCCGATATCGATGATGTCGGCCCCCATGGCCCGTAGGGCACGGCCATGGCGAACCGCTGCCTCTCGGGAGTCAAACTGCCCGCCATCAGAGAAGGAATCCGGCGTGACATTCAGGACCCCCATGACGATCAACGCTCGGTTCTGGGCCTGCTGTCCGTTCAGCAGATCGGCAATGGTCATCGCGGTAGGTCACTGACTGAGGATCAGTGACATAGCCTCAGCCCGGGTAGCCGCTTCACGCAGACTTCCGCGGACGGCACTGGTCACGGTCCGAGCACCCGGCTTACGCACACCGCGAACTGACATGCACAGATGTTCAGCCGAAATCACCACAATCGTTCCGCGCGGCTGAAGAATTCGCACTAGGGCGTCGGCGACCTGGGAGGTGAGGCGCTCCTGCACCTGTGGACGTCGAGCGAACACGTCGACAAGGCGAGCAAGTTTTGAGATCCCTGTGATCCGTCCATTTTCATTGGGGATATAGCCAACGTGTGCCACACCGTGGAATGGCAGCAGGTGATGCTCACACATGCTCACCATGTCGATATCGCGCACGATCACCATTTCCTCGTGCCCGGCATCAAAAGTCGTCGTGAGTGCATCTTCCGGAGACATCCGCAGACCGGCGAACAACTCCGCGTAGGCGCGGGCAACCCGGGCCGGGGTGTCACGCAGTCCATCACGTTCCGGGTCTTCGCCAACTGCTAGGAGCAATTGGCGTACCGCTGATTCGGCCGCGGCAAAGTCAAAATCGGCTCCAGGCGCACCGCCGTGAGTCGGGGTCGTCCCGGTCATCGGGTCAGGTGTTCTCAGCCGGTTCCGGATGGAAGCCATTCGAAGACGATCCGTTGCTGCCTACCGTGGATACGGGTACCGGCACCGGGCCTCGCTCGTCCGGACGGCGACGCGAGGAACCTGTCCAGGCGGGTCGGGGTTCGCGCAGTTGCAGTGACGCGAAAACTGCCTCGATCTCTGCCTTGTCCAGGGTTTCCTTCTCAAGCAGCGCGAGGACCAACGCATCCAAGACATCGCGATTTGCGACCAGGATCTCGTAGGCCTCCTGATGCGCTGCCTCGATAAAGGCCCGCACTTCTTCATCGATAGCGGCAGCGACCTCTTCTGAGTAGTCACGCACATGACCCATGTCGCGTCCGAGGAACACCTCGCCCTGTTCCTTGCCGTAGCGAATTGCCCCGAGGCGTTCGGTCATGCCGTACTGCATCACCATGGATCGGGCTAGTGCCGTTGCCTTCTCGATGTCGTTCGAGGCACCCGTGGTGGGGTCATGGAAAATCAGCTCCTCAGCGGCACGACCACCCAGCATGTAGGCCAGTTGATTCAGCATCTGCGAGCGAGGCATGGAGTAGCGCTCTTGATCGGGGAGCACCATCGTGTACCCCAGGGCGCGCCCACGCGGCAGGATCGTGATCTTGTGTACCGGATCATTGCCGGGTAGCGCTGCGGCGACGAGCGCATGACCTGCCTCGTGATACGCCGTGATGGATTTCTCCTTGTCATCCATTACGCGCGTTCGCTTCTGCGGACCAGCGATCACTCGGTCGATCGCTTCATCCAGAGCCGCGTCGTCAATAAGGGTGCCCCCGGTACGAGCGGTCAGCAGCGCGGCCTCGTTCAGCACATTCGCCAAGTCTGCGCCGGTAAACCCGGGTGTGCGGCGGGCTACCGCAGTCAGATCCACGTCCGTGGCTAGCGGCTTGCCTTGGGCATGAACACGCAGGATGGCCTCGCGACCGGAGAGGTCGGGGCGCTCCACCGCGATCTGGCGATCGAATCGCCCTGGTCGTAGCAAGGCTGGATCAAGGATGTCCGGCCGGTTGGTAGCCGCGATCAGGATGACGCCGCCACTGACATCGAAGCCGTCCATTTCGACGAGCATCTGGTTGAGCGTCTGCTCACGCTCATCATGGCCACCACCGAGACCAGCTCCGCGATGTCGACCGACCGCGTCTATCTCGTCAACGAAGATGATTGCGGGCGCATTCGCCTTGGCCTGTTCGAAGAGGTCGCGCACTCGACTGGCGCCGACACCCACGAACATCTCGACGAAGTCAGAGCCGGAAATCGAGAAGAATGGCACCCCTGCCTCACCGGCTACCGCGCGCGCAAGGAGGGTCTTGCCGGTACCGGGAGGTCCGTAGAGGAGCACACCCTTGGGGATCTTGGCTCCGACTGCCTGGAATCGAGCCGGATCAGCAAGGAACTCCTTGATCTCCTGCAGTTCCTCGACTGCTTCGTCAGCACCTGCGACATCGGCGAAGGTGGTCTGCGGCATGTCCTTGGTGATGACCTTCGCCTTGGACTTGCCGAAGTTCATGATCCGCGAGCCACCACCTTGCATCTGGCTCATAAAGAAGAAGAGCAACAGGATGACGATGGCGATCGGCAACAGGGAGATAAGCAGGGTGACCAGGAAGTTCTCCGAGGGCACGACGACGTTGTAGCCACCTGGTAGCTGCCCGGCATCAGCCTTTACCTGGAGGAGTTCCTGCAGGGTGAGGCCCTGGCCCTGGATGAAGGACGTGCGAATCTTCGATCCATCCTTCAACGTCAGATCAAGTACCTGATCACGATCAGTGATCGTGGCGGTGTCGACCTTGTCCCCGCGAATATCGCTCACTGCCTGGCTGGTGTCGACCTGCTCAGGTGCACCAATCCCAGAGAGCAGGCTGGAGCCGATCATCACCAAAGCGACAGCGAACACGATCCAGAGAATCGGTCCACGAATCAGCCGCCTGAGGTCCACCCCATGAAGGTACTACGGGACTTCTCCGACCACCTCCCCCAGCGCAGCGATGAGCGGCCTGAGCGCTCAGCCGTGAGCGAAGTCCGGTCGCCGGCATCGATCAGGACGGTGAAATCACCCGCCGAGAATCACCCGCCGAGAATCACCCGCCGTAGACATGCGGGGCGAGCGTCCCCACACAACGGAGGTTGCGGTACTGCTGGGCGTAGTCCAAGCCATAGCCCACCACGAACTCATTCGGAATGTCGAAGCCAACGTACTTGGGGTTGACCTCAACCTTGATGGCATCCGGCTTACGCAGGAGTGTGAGCAACTCCACGGATGCCGGTCCCCGCGAACTGAGATTGCGAAGTAGCCAGGAGAGGGTCAGGCCAGAGTCCAGGACGTCCTCGCAGAGCAGCACATTGCGTCCGGCGATATCCCCGTCCAGGTCCTTCAGAATGCGAAGCACACCACTTGACTTGGTGCCGGAGCCGTAGGAAGAGATCGCCATCCAGTCCATGTCGATGGAACGAGTAAAGGACCGGGAAAGGTCGGCCATCACCATGATCGCGCCCTTGAGGACCCCGACCAGCAGCAGATCCCGGCCCGCATAATCAGCTTCGACCTGCGCTGCCATCTGCTGCAGCCGATCAAGGATCTGCTGCTCGGACAGCAGCACATGGTCAAGATCGGATCCGAGGTCACTGGGCTCCATGAATGCGCAGCCTTCCATAGTCACGCCAGGCGCGGACTCGCCCGGGTAGCGCGATCTCCCCTTGCCCGTGCCAGTGCGTAATCAGCTGCTCCACCGTGGTGACGTGAGTCAGGTCGAGGTCTGTCGCCGGGCTACCTGCGGCCAGGCAGCCCGCACGAATGATGCGGGTGCGCAGTGCACGTGGCAGAAAGGCGAGGTCCGCAGCCCAGGCGTCCAGTCCACGGTGGTCCTGGTTGTGTAGCTCAAGCCAGGTTCTGGTCTGCTCCTCCAATGCGTCGGCGTCATCGCGAAGAAGTGCAGCACTACGCGCCAGACCCAGCACCACGTCGGGACCGAGCGCACCACTGATCTGGCTCAGTGCGGCACGCACACGCACCCGAGCAAAACGAGGATCGTCATTATGTGGATCACGCCAGGACTCTATTCCCAGTGGCTGCAGTGCCTGACTGCACGCCTCGTGGACAACTGCCCGGTGAATACCCAGCAAGGGTCGTCGAAAAATCCCCTGCTTCGGTGCCATCGCGGCCAGACTCCGCGCACCAGAACCACGCGCCAAGCGCAGCAGCACTGTCTCAGCTTGATCTTCCATCGTGTGCGCGAGAAGGACCGCCGCGGCTCCACGCTGCTGTGCCACTTCCTGCAGTGCCGCGTAGCGCGCCTCGCGAGCCGCAGCTTCCGGACCACCACGTTGACCCACCTGCACGGGTATCACCTCGGCGTCGGCAAGTCCGAGCACTCGGCAGGTCTGCGCAGCCTGAGCGGCGATCTCGGCTGAGCGTGTTTGCAAACCATGATCGATCACGATGGCAACAGCGTGCAGTGCTCGCTCACGAGCAACCTGCGCCGTCGCTGCCGCCAGCGCCAGGGAGTCCGGGCCACCCGAGCAGGCCACGATCACGACATCCCCTGGTTCTAGGTCAGCGAGGCTTGCGAGCACGGCGCTGCGCAACTGTGGATGCGCCGGGCGGCTCGACATCTAAGGCCGTCACACCAGAGCAGGATGTACGCGCGCAACCCAAACTGCAGGGTCGGCGATCTCTGCCGCAGTTGGCAGATTGCTGCGGTCCGCCCAGACGAGGTTGAATCCGGCAACGCCCACCCTGTCTTGTACGTAGCGGACGAATGCTGCACCCTCGCGATACTGCCGGAGCTTCAGGTCCATTCCCATCAGCCGGCGTGCAATGGCATTCAAGCCCACGGAGTGGTCGCGCCGTGCTTCGAATCGCTCGCGAATCTGCGGAAGGCTCGGGATCACGGTTGGTCCGACTGCGTCCATGACGACATCCGCATGGCCTTCGAGCAGTGACATCAATGCAGTCAGTGTTTCAAAAGACTGCCGCTGCAGGGGAGTCTGCAGTCGCTCGATCCAGGAACCCTGCGGGGAGCGCACCGACGTGGCTAGGCGCCGAATGGTGGTCAGTGGATCCTCATCACCGCTGTCCAGGTAGAGACGGAGTTCCTCGAGGATGACCTCGGTAAGCCACTCGGCTGCGGCAAATTGCAGGCGATGCGCCTCTTCGTGCAGGCAGACCCACAGTCGGAAGTCACGTGCCGGCACGCCGAGTTGACGCTCAACCGACACGATGGTCGGGGCAACCAGTAGCAGCTGTCCCGGGCGCTGCTTCGTTGCGAAAATCTCGTACTGCCCGAGGACGCGGGTTGATAGCCAGGCCAGGGCGCTCCCCACCTGGAATCCGGCAGCGCTGGCACCGACCATCGGTAGCAGCGACGACTGCGGTAGCAACGGTCCAACGGTTTCGCGAAGACCGGCGATATTGGCTCGTATCCACCCGGGTCGGTCCACCACCACGGCCGCTGGCCCACTTGGCGCAGGGAGTTGGGCAACCTCGGCGACAAGCCCTACTGCTTCCGCGGCCAGATCCCGCAGCATCGCAACAGCCTCGAAGGTCGCCGCACGGTCAAGTACCGGACCCTTCGGCGCAAGGCGCACCGCGACGGCTTCGGCGATCCCGAAATCGATCGCCTCCTTAGGGCTCACCAATTACCTCACGTCGCGGGGTGCATTTGGCGCAGGCGGTCGACAGGCCACAGCGACCAGCCCGGCACCACAGATCCAGTCACCAACAGCATGCGGGACTATCACCACGTCACCGCGAGAAACATCGATGACATCGTCACGTGCCGTCAACAATCCGCTGCCTTCCAGGATCAGCACGATCGCGAAACCCGCATCGATCGGCACTGGCTCACTGTGTGCATTGATGCGTTGCGCGCGGAAGTATGGATCGGCCTGTGCGGGGAAGACCGAGTGCGCTCCGCTGCCTTGCAGTTGCTCCGCGGGAATCACCAGTCGATCGAGGTCCGTAGCTGAGATGGCGCTCAGATCCACAGCCTGGAGTGCGATATCGAAGCCAAGATCTAGGTGGCCATCCTTCTCGCCGTCAACGGAGAAGTCCGCCCATTCGAGCAGAATGGAAAGGTCAGTCGGTTCCTGCAACTCCAGTACGAAGACCCCGTCCTGCACCGTATGCGGCAACCCAGCCGGAACCAACATGGCGTCGCCTGGACGAACTTCGCGGGTACGCAGGGCCCCGAGCAGCGCCGCACTATCCCGGTTGCGGACCCAGTCCTGGACATCCGTAAGGCTCATCTGCTGAGCAAAGCCAACCCCGACCTGAGCACCAGGGGGTGCATCGAGGACGTACCAGGCTTCAGTTTTGCCGTGAGCCAGGCCCAGATGTTCCCGCGCGAAGGCGCGATTCGGGTGGAGGTGCACCGGCAACCGCTGTCCCAGGTCGAGAAGTTTGACGAGCACCTCAATGCTTGTCCCGTATCGCTCCACGTGGTCCGAACCCAACCAAATCTGTGGGTTCGCCTCGATCGCATCGCGCAGCAGACGACCGTCGCTCAGCGTTGACAGGCCCGCAGGTGCTTGACCGAAACGCGTGGTCGTGGAGCCGAGCCACTCTTCCGGGCGCTGCGGACCGCCCGGACCATGGCGCAGCGCACCGATGCGATCACCGCCTCGATAGAAATGGTCAAACTGGTTGACCGGTAGCAGCGAGAAGGTTTCCGTCTTCGTCATCACGCACACCCACATTCAGCTAGTCGCGCGGCCATAGTGTCCACGGTACGCCGTGCTGCCTCGATTGCCGGCACCTTCTCGGCGAGGAACGCGAAGATCAGGACCCGACCATCACGATCGCGTACGGATCCAGCAAGCGCGACGACTGATGTCAGGGTGCCAGTCTTGGCACGCACCAGCCCTGCACCAGGACGCGCTGCGCGGTCTCGATAGCGATCGGCCAAGGTCCCCGTGCCTCCGGCGACGGCGAGTCCCGACGCAATCGGACCCAAACGCAAATCCGCCCCGGTTGCCACCATGGTGAGCAGGTCGGTCAATGTGGTGGCCAAAAGCGCGTTCTGTGAGGACAGGCCACTGCCGTCGACCACCTGAAGTTGATCGGTAGTGAGTCCGAGGTCGCGAGCAACCTGCGTGGCGGCTTGCGCACCTCCCTGGAAACTGGCCCCGAATCCTGCCTCGGCCCCAGCAAGCCGCGCGAGCGCCTCGGCCAGATCGTTGTCGGACTCAGTAATCATCCGTTGCACCAGCGTCACCATTGGCGCCGATTCGACACGGGCAATTTCCACCGCGTCAGAGCCTGCGACCGCTTGGCGGATCCCACGCACCTGCACGCCTTCGGCTCGCAGGAGATTGGCAAACACCACAGCGGCCCCACGGGCCGGATCTCGCACCCGTGACAGTGCGTTGGGACGAACGCGACCGCCGTCCACCATGAGCGCAGTGACCGGCGCCACGACACCATCGGCGGGGAAGGAGCGCGACCAACCGGGTGCCAGTGCGGGTCCAGTGAACAGCGAGTCGTCGTATTGCAGGCGGATCGGCTCCGGACCCAACTGTTCCGCTACGGCTCGCGCCAATTTGCGCAGCGACGCATTCTCCCGCCAGAGCGGGTTGTCTGACTTGCCACGCACCAATGTCGCATCACCGCCACCGATCAGCGTGATCGCGGCACCGTCCTGGACCACCCGCGTGGCAAGCCGCCGCTCGGTACCCAGCAACGTCAAAGCACTGGCTGCAGTCAACAGTTTCAGGGTGGAGGCGGGGGTACGAACAGCCGTTGATTTCCGTTCCAAGAGTGCGGTGTTGGAGCCTGGATCCACCACGAGCACCGTGGCGCTCCCGATCGCGGCCGACTGCAGCAGATCCCGCAACTGCCGACGCAGTCCTTGGGTTGTCGGGATCGGCGCACTGCCGCCCACCACCACCGTCGGAGAAAGCACCGCCTGGGCGCCCGCTGGCGGCGGGCCCGGCTCCTCCGCTCGGGCCGGTGCACCCGCGGTACCGGCCAGGAGGGAAACGGCGAGGAAAGCGATGCACTGGTGACGAAGGAACGTCACGGGGCCGCTCATCCGGAAACCTCAGGTGGCGCTTGGTCTGGCGGCACAAGGCCAGCGGGTTCGCGCCGATGATCGGATCCCAGGTTCTGCTCCAGTGCATGCACTACCAGGCCACCCAGCACCTGCAATCCGTCACGGGCTCCCCCTGCAGATCCCGGCAGGTTGATGATCAACGTGGCACCGGCGAACCCGGCCAACCCGCGGGACAGGGCCGCGGTGGGCACCCCCTGTGCAACCCCGTAGTTGCGGATGGCTTCCGCGATACCCGGCACGGGTCGATCCAGCAGGGGCTGGGTTTGCTCCGGGGTTCGGTCGGTGGGTGTGCAACCGGTACCACCGGTGGTTACGACGAGGTCGATTCCCTCAGTGACGGCCAATCGCAGTGCATCTCCTACCGGTGCGCCGTCCGCAACCACCAGCGGGCCATCCACCTGCAGGCCAAGATCGGTAAGGCCTTGAACCAGGATCGGCCCAGAACGATCCTCGAAGACACCGGCAGCCGTGCGGGTGGATACGGTGACAACCCGCGCACGAAAGCTGCTCGTCACTGCCGAGTCCAGGTACCAGATCGACCGCCCGACTTGCTCAGGACTCGCACGTCGGTGATGCTCGCGCCGCGATCCATCGCCTTCACCATGTCTATCAGTGCTAGGCCCGCCACACAGACGCAGGTCAATGCCTCCATTTCCACGCCGGTGCGATCCGCGGTGCGAACCGTCGCACAAATATCGACACCGTCATCTCGAACCTCGAGCTCAACCGACACCGCATGCAGGGCCAGCGGATGACAGAGCGGGATGAGATCCGGGGTTCGCTTCGCCGCAGCGATTCCGGCGATTCGGGCAACTGCCAGGGCATCACCTTTGGGAACCTCACCAGAACGAAGTGCCGCGATCGTGGCGGGCGCCAAATTGACGCGACCGGCCGCCACCGCTGTTCGCACCGTGATGTCCTTCTGTGTGACATCAACCATCCGCGCTCGACCCTGCGCATCCAGATGGGTGAATGCTGCTGAATCACTACTCATGAGGCCATCCCGTTTCTCTGGTTCAACTTCTCAAGTCCCACACAGTTACGGGCTCGCCTGCTTTGATCTCGCTCACGTTCTCAGGGATCACGATCAAGCATTCCGCTTGGGCGAGGCCACCGAGAACATGCGAGCCCTGGCCACCCACTGGTTCGACGGCCAGTGGCGATGCCGAGGTGAACCGACCGCGAGCGAACTGGCGCTTGCCTGAGGGGGACCGGAAGTCGCAGGCGGCCAGTGCTCGCACCGTGGGCCGGTGGATCTCGGCCCGGCCCTGCATTCTGCGGATCACCGGACGTGCGAAGGCCTCGAAGGAGACGAAGGCGCTCACTGGGTTCCCGGGCAGAGTCAACACCGGCAGGCCACCGACTGAGCCATCCTGGAGAACGCCGAATCCCTGCGGCATGCCGGGATTCATCGCAACCTTGGTGAAGGTGAAAGTGCCGAGCGACTTCAGCGCTGCCTTGACTGGGTCGTAGGCACCCATGCTCACCCCGCCTGTGGTGAGGACGAGATCGGCACGGTGCAGTTGATCCTGCAACGTGGTCAGTACCAACTCTTCATCGTCAACCAAGGGCGGAAGGCGGTACGCGATGGCACCAGCAGCAAGTGTCGCTGCAACCAAGAGAAAACTGTTTGAGTCGTGAATCAATCCCCGGCGAAGCTCCCCACCTGGCTCAACCAACTCTGATCCGGTGGAGACGACGACGACACGGGGCCGTGGATGTACCAGGACGGAATCGTGACCGAGTGCCGCAAGCAGGGCGATCTGACGTTCCGTGAGCAGGGTTCCCGCGCGCAGCACCACCTCACCGGAAAGTACGTCTTCACCAAGACGTCGAATATTCGCACCGGGGGGAACTGGCTCGTAGATCGCGACGACACGCTCCCCGCCATCAGTCCGCTCTACCTGGACCACTGCATCTGCACCGTCGGGGATCGGTGCGCCGGTCATGATGCGCACCGCTACCCCGGCCTGCACCACCTCGGTTGCCACGAATCCAGCCGGCACATCGTCGACCACACGGAGTCGGACTGGTTGATGGCGACTTGCCCGTGCCAGGTCTGCGGCAATGACCGCATAGCCGTCCATCGACGAGTTGTCGAAACTCGGCAGCGGGTGGGCCGCGTGGATGTCGGCTGCCAACACGCAGCCACTGGCATCGAGCAGGGATAACCCGATGGGTGGCAGCGGACCCACCTGCTCGAGGACATCTGCAAGATAGGAATCCACACCAAGCAGGGGCGGGGTGATCTCGGTTCGCCGCTCCCCGCGCATGACCACACCCTACGGATGCCAGTGCCGATAGCCACCCGACCGGAGCGCTGCGGTCAGGCAGCCCCTATTGCATCGACCACGACGCCCAGGGCATCCAGTGAATGACCGCTGATGAATGTGTCGACATGGGGTAACGCGGCTGCCATGCCACCAACTAGGGGCTGATAGCCCTCGGCTGCCTGGCGGGGGTTCACCCAGATGATTCGGTGGGCCAGTCGCCGCAGGCGCTCCATGGCCACGGCGACCTCCTCCGGGTTGCCAATCTCCCATCCATCGGAGACCACGACGATCACCGCACCGCGGGCCATGCCTCGACGGCCATACCTGTCAATGAACTCCATCAGAGACGCACCAAGTCGGGTCCCACCCGACCAGTCCGTCGCCTGCGCCGCAACAGACCGGTAGGCGATATCGACATCACGCTGCGCCAGGGGTCGAGTGAGTCGGGTCAAGCGAGTTGCGAACACGAATGCTTCAGCTCGCAGAGCGACCACCGCCCCCCGCAGGAGATGGAGATAGACCCGGGCATAGGGCTCCATGGAGCCGGAGACATCTGCCAGCAGGACGAGTCGGCGAGGCCGAGGTTCCCTGCGACGCCGGATCAGGCGAACGGGATCACCACCGCTTCGATGTGATCTGCGCAGGGTCGCCCGCAGGTCCAGGACCGTCCCACGGCGCGCTCGACGTCGTCGTCGACCGCTGCGCAGCGGTAGGACCAGCGGAAGTTGCGTAATGAGATCATCGATCTCCACCAGCTCGGCATCACTGAGTTCGGCGAAATCGCGAACGCCCAGACGTTCCTGGGTGCTAGCCGCCGCGAGCAGGCTCTCATCCCCGTCATCGGCAGTTACATCGTCACGCTCGCTACCAGGTGTGGCTGTCGTGATCATGGCGCCGTCCCCTGGACGTTGCTCAGCCTCATTGCCTCGCGGTGACTGTCTTCCTGTCGGTGGCACAGGGGGCATGGCAACCGGGTCGGCATCCTGTGCACCGTCAACGGATGACGTTGCATCGCCGCCAAGGTCCCCCAGGTTGAGAACCCCGCGGAACTTTTGGTCGAAGATCCGATCGAAGATGGGTATCTGATCCCGATGACTCACCAGCGTTACTCGCGCCAGCCAGTAGACCTGCTGCATCGCGCTCGGTTGAGCCAACTGCACGCTCGCGGCGAACCGACCACTTCGCTCCGGCGTGACCGGTAGACCCGCCCCACGGAGAGCCTGACCGAACGCTGCAGCGATGGCCGCCAGATCGGTCTGTTCGGCGAACTCCACCTTCAGCCCTGCGTCACCCAAGTCAAGCCGCGCTCACGAACAAGTTCCTGATCTTCTCGGTATTTCAGCACCGATCCCAACGTCGCATCGACTCCCGCTGGGTCCAGTTGGGTGAGCCCCAACAGGATCGCCGCGTGTAGCCAGTCAATGGCCTCGGCGATTCCTGGTGGCTTCTGTACATCCAACGTACGTAGTCGCTGAACCGCAGCAGCAATCTGGGTCACGAGTGCTCCGTCGGCCTGCGGTACCCGCAGCCGAATGATGGCGGTGGCCTGCACCTGTGTTGGGTAGTCGATCCAGTGATACAGGCAGCGCCGCTTGAGTGCGTCATGCAGATCGCGGGTCCGATTGGAGGTCAGGATCACAACGGGTGGAATCTGCGCACGCAACGTGCCAAGTTCGGGAACAGTCACTGACTGCTCCGCGAGCATCTCGAGCAGAAATGCCTCGAACTCCTCGTCTGCACGATCAATCTCGTCGATCAGCAGGACTGCGGGCTGCGGGCCTGGATACTCCAATGCCTGTAACAGCGGTCGTTCGATCAGGTACTCGCGCGAGAACAGCGAGCCCTCGCTCAGGGCCTGCCCTCCGGCCTCGGCAACGCGAATACGCAGGAGCTGCCTCGCGTAGTTCCATTCGTACAGTGCCTCGGACGCATCGATACCCTCGAAACACTGCAGCCTGATCAGCGGTGTGTCGAGTAACTCGGCGAGTGCCTTCGCTGCCTGTGTCTTGCCAACCCCGGCTTCACCCTCAAGCAGGAGTGGCTGAGGCAGTCGTACAGCGCAGAACAGTGCCGTGGCTAGCCCTTCGTCGGTCAGGTAGCCCGTCTGCTCGAGGGCCGAAGCCAAGGCCTCGGGATCTGGGATCAGTCCAGCCAGATCCACGGATGTCGTCACTATCGCGCCACCAGGAACCAGATGATGGCGGCAATGGCAACGACGCCGAGGGCGACGGGGATGACGCGCTTGAGCACGGGCGCACCGGCAGTGCCCAGGAGGTCGATGGAGTCCGACGCCTGGATGGGTGCAACAGGTGCGGCCTGCCCTGCGTTCGAGCCAGTGGAACCCGCGGCTGCAGGTGAGCTCTTCGTCGCCAGGACCGTTTCAAGATTGGCGGAGAACTGATCGATCAACCGGCCGGCTACATCCTGCATAACACCACGGCCGAACTGCGCCGCCTTGCCGGTGATCGTCAACGCGGTGGTGACATCGACTCGAGTGCGATCAGATGACTCGGCAATCAACTGGGCGGTCACGAGTGCGGCGGCGGTTCCAGTACCTCGACTCTCTCGCCCATTACCTTCGATCACAGCACAGTGGCTGGCTACATCCTTCGTGACAAACCGCGCTGTACCTTGATAGGTCATCGAGACTGGTCCCAATTTGACCTTGACGTTGCCGGTGAACTCATCACCGGTGACCGACTCGAGCGTGGCGCCCGGCATGCAGGGGGCGATGGCCTCAACATCCAGCAGGGTCTGCCAAGCAGTGTCGATACTCGCAGGCACAACGAAGGAATTCTGCAGATCCATGCGGCCTCCAGGATCGGGTCGGCTCACGCCGTTGCAGATAACTGTAGGGTCCGCGAACCCATTCGTCCGGCGAATTCTCAGCCCGGATCCATCTCGCTCCCGCTGCCGTCACCCCCCGGCAAAGGGGGGTAGTACATCGACACGAGAGCCACCGGCAACCACGACCTGGTGAAGATCCCCGTGGACGGCCACCTCGTCGATCAGGAAGCTGCACCGAGGCCACACCTGCTGAAAAGCCGGATGTGATGCGGCAATGCGGCTGAGGATGTCTGCAAGTGAGCCGGCGGACTCGGTCAGGGATGGGACACCAACGGCAGCCCTGGCTGCGGCATACAGGTGCACCTGCACCAGGTCCGTGGTGTTCATACCCGCATTCTGGATGGCCGTGATGTGGTCGCGGCCTAGCCGCCGATGGCGGACATTGGACGGGCCGGCTGAATGAACAACGGGTCGTTGATGCCGTGTCCGGGAAGCTTTGCTCGAACAGAGCGCTGGAACAAATCAGCAATAGCCTCGTCGCGTTCATCAACGGTGAGTGCGGTGTTGCGTAGCGTGGCCCGTAGATCCGTTTCATCACTGGCAAAGAGGCAGTTGCGGAGCTGCCCGTCAGCAGTGAGGCGCAATCGGTCGCAGGCAGCGCAGAATGGCTTAGACACACTGGCAATGATGCCAACGGTTGCAGTTTCACCGTTGATCGAGAACTCCTCGGCGGGGGCCGAGCCGCGAGTAGGCACTGGCGCCAGGGTGAACTCCGCGCTGAGTAGGTCGAAGATTTCCTGTGCCGTCACCATGTCTGACTTCTGCCATGAGCCTGCCGCATCCAGCGGCATCTGTTCGATAAAGCGCAGGTTCCAGCCATGGGCAAGGGCATGCCTGAGCAAGGGAATCGCTTCATCGTCGTTGATGCCTCGCATCAGGACCGCATTCACTTTCACGGGGAGCAGTCCGGCGGCCTGGGCTGCATCGATGCCCTTCAGTACGTCGTCTAGTCGATCGCGGTAGGTCAGAGCCTTGAACCGATCACGATCAAGGGTGTCCAGGCTGACGTTGACACGCTTCAGCCCCGCATCTGCCAGTGGTTGCGCCAGTTGTGCCAGTCGCAGACCATTCGTGGTCAGGGCGATGGAGGGGGCCTGCGGCAACTGTGCAATGCGACGGACGATCTCGACGATGTCGGGTCGCAGCAACGGCTCTCCACCCGTCAAGCGAATACCGGTGATGCCATGTTGCACGGCGAGTTGGAGCACTGTCATTAACTCGTCCGTTGTCAACAGGTTGTCACCGGGGATCCAGTCCGCAAAATCCGGCGGCATGCAGTAAGTGCAGCGCAGTGAGCACCGATCGGTCAGCGAGACCCGAAGATCGCGGTGAACACGACCATAGGTGTCGACGAGTGCGGCGGTCATGCGCAATTCACCCACTCATCAGTCCCGTCGACAAACCACTGGTGCTTCCACACCGGCAGTCGCTCCTTAGTGAGATCGACCAGCGCACGACAGGCTTCAAACGCCTCACCGCGATGCTCAGCCGCCACAGCGGCAGCCAGCGCCGTATCCAGGATGGCGAGATCACCGACCCGATGCAGCACCGCCACGGCCAGTACGTCAAAACGTTCGGCAATCTCCTGGGCGACCTCCGTGATGACTCGTCCAGCCGATGGGTGCCCCTCGTAGGCCAGTGCACGGACCTCGCGCCCGTGGTCGAAGCGTCGGACATCGCCGCTGAAGGTCACCACGGCCCCCGCCTCGGGTCCACCCACCACAGCCGCTACCTCGGCAGTCGAAATGGGTCGAGTCACCACCTCGCTCAACCGCACCTCGGTGAGCCGAACCCCGGACATCAGGCCATTATTGGGGGCGCAGGCCGATGGGGCAGCAGAACCACCATCGCCGGGAGGTCACGTGCTGGAAGTTCTCGACGACCTGTACGCCGTGTGGCAGCGCGGGGGGCAGGCCGCCATGGCCACGGTCGTGCGTACCTGGCGTTCGGCGCCGCGGCCCGCCGGTGCCTCAATGCTGGTGACTGACCGAGGCGAAGCGGTGGGATCGGTCAGCGGCGGCTGCGTAGAGGGGGCCCTATACGACCTGGGCCAGGAAGTCCTCGCTGACGGACTACCGCGTCGACAGACCTACGGCGTCAGTGATGACGACGCCTTTGCCGTCGGGCTGACCTGCGGTGGAATCCTGGAAACCTTTGTCGAGCGCGTAGATCAGCAGACCTGGCCCGAGCTCGGTGGGGTGGTGGCTGATGTCGCCGCAGAGCGAGCGGTCGCCATAGCCACGGTGGTCAGCGGTGCGGACGGTGTCGGACGTCATCTCGTGGTGCGCCCCGAGGGCATCGAAGGAACTCTGGGAACGGCGCGCCTGGATGACACCGTGCGCAGTGACGCACTGGGCATGTTGGCCTCCGGGACGACCGGCTTCTTGCATTACGGCTCTGCGGGTGAGCGAATGGACGAGGGCCTGGAGGTCTTCGTCATGAGTTTCGCGCCACCCCCGCAGATGTTCATCTTCGGTGCCATTGATTTCTCGGCCGCCCTGGTGCGCGTAGGCAAAGGACTGGGCTTCAAGGTGACCGTCTGCGATGCGCGGCCGGTATTCGCGACGTCTAAACGGTTCCCCGAAGCCGACGCCGTGGTCGTGGACTGGCCCCATCGCTGGCTGGCGCAGCAGCAGGTGGACCAGCGCACCGTGATCGCGGTGCTGACCCACGATCCGAAGTTCGACGTGCCGGCTCTCGAGGTTGCCCTGCGCACTCCCGCTGGATACGTCGGCGCAATGGGCTCTCGACGAACGCATGAGGATCGCCTGACGCGACTGCGCGCCATCGGCATGACCGAGGAGGAACTTCAGCGTCTGCACTCACCCATCGGGCTTGATCTGGGTGCGCGCACTCCTGAGGAGACGGCGATCTCCATCGCCGCAGAGATCATCCAGGCCCGGTGGGGTGGTAGCGGCGCCAAACTCGCAAGCACTGCCGGACCGATTCACCCTGGGGCACCACGCTGAATCCAGATCACACCGCTGGGCTGGTCCTTGCCGCTGGCGGCGGGCGGCGAATGGGCGAACCAAAGGCACCGCTGGTGGTGCACGGTGAACGTCTCGTGGATCGCAGCTGTCGTGTACTCCGGGAAGCGGGGTGCTCACCGGTGGTCGCAGTCCTAGGTGCCTGGCGCGGCGAAGTACCCAATACCGAGGTCATCGTCAATGAGCAGTGGCAGATCGGGATGGGGAGTTCACTGCGGGTCGGTCTTGACTGGCTGCGTACCCATGCACCCTTGGAGATCACTCGCGTTGCGATCACCACGGTCGATATCCCCGGCTTAACCGTCGCTGCGGTGACCCGACTTCTCGAGCAGGCCCATGACCTTGGCGCTGCCACCTATCAAGGTGTTCGCGGTCATCCAGTGATCATCGGGCGTGAGCACTGGGCCCAGGTCGAGCTCCTTGCTCAAGGGGACCGCGGGGCCCGCGACTTCCTTGCCACGCGGTCAGACCTCGTGCTCGTCGAAGTGGGTGACCTTGCCGATGGCAGCGATGTGGACACCCGCGAGGATCTCCTGCGCTTTCAAGGCGATCACCGCTGAAGAAGCACCTTGTCACTGACTGTGTTGGGTGTGGTGGGCGTGCTCGTCGCTGTCGTGTAGCTGCCCTGCCGGCCAGGCAACGGATGCAATGGGAAGTAGCGCGATGGCGAAAACCAGTACGGCACTCAAGCGAAGTCTGCCTCGCAGCAGTTGCGTTGCGGTTGATCGCGCCAGTGACTTCTCCCAAACCATCAGGATGGTCAGCAGGATCATCAGGGCAACTCCGGGAATGGCCGGCAACTGCTCGGCAGTGGCCATGCCCACCACCATCAAGGGCAGGCAGGCAATCGCGCACCAGAGGCCCTGTCGCAGTCCGGCAATCAATGCCGAACCCTGCTGGTACGGAGCTTCGCGCTGGCAACGACCAAGTGCGGCTGCTGTCCATGGCGCCCCCTGCCATAGCCCGGCCACAACCCAGGCCCCGGCAAGGAGCCAGACCGATGAGTGCAGTGGCTGCATGGCAACGAATGCCACTGGTGCTGTGGCAGTCCACAGCACCAAATAGCCGCTTGCATAGGCAACGCCGCGCCAACCACGTTCATTTGCGCGCGCCAGGACGAGCGGCGCGATCGTCGGCAGCATCATCGCGACACTCATGGTGATCCACATGACGAGGAAGGCCGGGCCTGGCACCGCTGAGTCGTGGCCAGTTCCCTCCACCATCGCGGCAATTAGCCCGATCCAACCGAGGGCGAGAACCAACACCAGTGTCAGCGCTGCGCGCACGTGGTCGGGCGCCGCAGGTGGCTCGGCCTGCCCGAAGTGGGCGTCGGTTCTCACTGGATGGCGTTCCCCCGCGGATCCGATACCTGCGGGTTCATCACGACCTTCAGGCTCTTGGGGTTCATGCTCATCTGCATGGCCTGCTCTGCGTCTGCCAGACCGAACTCATGGCTGACCATTTCGGCGAAGGGGTACCGATCCTGATGACGTTCGAGAAGGGTCAACGCAGGTCCATACCCTGTTGATGGGTGGTTTGTGATCCCGATCAGTCGGATGTTCTTGCTGCAGATGTGGCGATGGACATTCATGGTCACCTCACCGGTGTCAGCGAAGTTCCCCATCTCCAGCATCATCCCGCCCCGCTTGAGCATCTCAATGCCTTCGACAAATGATGCCGGAGTATTCGCCATGTGCAGGACGACGTCGGCTCCGCGGCCCTGGGTCAGCGAGCGCACCGTGGCTATGCGCTCCTCGGGCGACGTTGTTGAGACGTCCAGTGTCACGTCTGCACCCATGCGCTTCGCGAACGTGAGGCGATCCGCACTGAGATCCGTGGCAATGATCTGCCCAGCACCCATCATGTCGGCCTTGGCGATGTGCAGCAGACCAAGGGGTCCAGCTCCGATGACCACGACGGTGTCCGCGGAATTGAACCCCTCGTAGGAATGTGAACTGAACTCCTTGAGTTTGTCCAGTGATGCCGTGCAGGCCATCAACTCAGCTAGGACAGCCACCCGCGGCTCAAGCCCACTGGGGACCTTGTAGATAAAGGTGTCCGGTCGCAGATACATTGCCTCGCTCCACCCACCGAGCAGATGGGGTGCGGTCGCACTAGTCAAGGAATTGCCGTAGCACTGGCTGTTTTGGCACCAGACGTAGCCCATGACGTGCGTGCACTCGTAGCAGCGCCCACACACCAGGTCAGGACACATAGTGATGCGATCCCCAACAGACAGTGGCCGACCATAGAACTCCAGCGCCTCGGCACCAGGCCCAAGTTCCGCAACGACTCCAACGTTCTCGTGGCCCTGAATAATGGGAAAGGGCGTGTCGCATTCCGCTGGTGTCCCGACGTACTGCTTTGTCTCACCGAGGTAGGTGTGCTTGTCCGTGCCACAGATGCCGGACATTTCCACTTCCATCAGCAGGCCGCCGTCCTGCAGGGACGGATAGGGGAAGGTCTGAACGTCGTATGACCCCGGTGCCGTAAGTACCGCAGCGCGGATTCCGTTGGTACGCCAATCCTGTGGACCGTCCACGCCTGCTCCTGTCATCTTCGGCTCAGCGCTTCGGTGGATACTGTGTCCGACGCTGCCTCATCCGCACTTCCCTGAGTGGCCAACCTATGGAGCAGCACCTTAGCGATCGGAGCTCCCATTTCGCCGCCAACGAACACCCGTTCGGCCGGGAACTGGCTCGCCTGGCTTCGGCCGGAGCGAACCGTTCCCGTTACTCGGTGGCGCGCACCGAGTCGCTGGCGCCCGTCGCTGCCCACCTTCGGCGTGCTCATCGCAGGGCTCTGGTTCTTCGGGACCGGAGAGGCCCTCATCATCAACGCCGGCCTTGGCGTCAGTCCCTGGACTGTCCTGGCTCAGGGAATCACGAGTCGGACGGGCTTAGCGATCGGCCTCACTACTTTTATTACGGGCTGCTTCGTCCTCCTGCTCTGGATTCCGCTGCGTGAACGACCAGGTCTTGGCACGATCGCCAACATCATCGTCATTTCGGCGGCAATTGAAGTTATGACGATCGTCATCCCAAATCCCCAGAACTTCGTGGTGCAGTTGCTCTGCGTGCTTGCCGGTATCGCCTGCATTGGCATCGGCAGTGGCCTTTACCTCACCACCAACCTCGGTCCAGGACCCCGTGATGGCTGGATGACGGGCATACATCTGCGCACGGGGTGGCCGGTGCCGGTGGTTCGCACCAGTATCGAGGTGCTTGTGCTGGGTACGGGCTGGCTGCTTGGTGGCACCGTCGGTCTCGGCACCCTGCTCTTTGCGGCACTTGTAGGGACGAGCGTCGGTTATGGACTCATGCTGGCTAGGCGACTCGGTGAGCAACCGGGCGCACAGGAGCAGGTGGTTGACGAGGCGGTCTTCCCGGAGTTGGAAGCATGAGTACGCCCGCTGCACGCAAACGCTGGCGTTCAGTCATCACCGCCGGCATCGGCCTCGTCCTCATCGTTGCGGTATTTGCTTTCATCTTTCCGCAATTTGCCAACTACCAGCAGGCGTTCGAACAACTCAGCCAGATGTCGGCCTGGTGGTTACTTGCACTGCTTGTTGCAGCAATCGTCAATAACCTCGCCTATCCACTGACCGCCCAGGCAGCGATTCCGAAACTGCCCTACCGCGTCGCCTTCACCAGTCGTCAGGTGTCGTTTCTGGTGAGCAACGTCATTCCCGGAGGCGGGGCGATTGCCGCAGGATCGCAGTACTCCGTCCTAGCCACCTACCGAATTCCCACGCCAATGGCTGCAGCGGCCGTTACGGCTGATGCCGTCTGGACGCTACTGATCACCCTGGCTGCACCCTCACTGGCGATCGTGCTCCTCATTACCGAGGGCAGATCGACTCTCGGCTACACGACCATCGCCGTCATTGCCCTGACGATCACCGTGGTCGTCATGCTGCTTACCGCCATCGTGTTGCGCAGTGAAGACGGCGCAGCTCGCATTGGTCGGGTCTTAGAACGCCCAGCCGCTGCCGTGTTCCGCATCATTCGACGGCCGGCACCTGACCTCTCAGCGTCATTGGTCGCGTTCCATGAGCAGGCAGCCGCGATGGTAGGCAGACGCTGGGCGCCGCTCACGCTCACCAACCTGCTTGCACAGTTCATGCCGATGGTGATCCTGATCTGCGCCCTGGCAGGACTCGGAGTCTTTCCCAAGCCGTTGAGCCTGATCGAAGTCTTCGCGGCATTCTCGATTGCAATCCTGCTGACCAGTGTGCCCATCACCCCAGGTGGGCTCGGCACTGTAGATGCTGCGCTCGTGGCCCTGCTGGTGGCATTCGGTGCCGATTCATCTACCGCCCTTGCTGCCGACCTGATCTGGCGTGTCTTCTGGACGTTGACGCAACTTGGGGTCGGACTCTTTGCCTTTGGCCTTTATGGCTGGGATCGTCGACGGGTCAAGCACCAGGAAAGTGCCCCGTGACCCACGCTCCAACAGCTATGCATCCCGCGCGTCTGTGGATCATCCGACATGGCAATACGCAGTGGAGCACGCAAATGCTGCACACCGGACGCACGGATGTTCCACTCAACTCCGAAGGTGAGCAGGCAGCACAGCGACTCGCGCCATTCATCGCGACCCTGCAGCCTGCATTGGTGCTGTGCAGTCCACTGCAGCGTGCCCAGCAGACAGCGCAGCTCGCCGGTATCCGGTCCTATGAACTCGAGCCGGCGGCAATGGAATGGGACTACGGCGCATGGGAGGGTCGTCGCACCGTTGATATTCGTACAGAACTGGATGATCCAACCTGGGTGATCTGGGATCACCCAGTACCGGCCGGCGACACTCCCGGTGAACAACTCGACCAGGTCGCCCGGCGCGCAACCGAGGTGATCGACCGTTGTCGACCCGCGATGCAAGCCGGGCAGGACTGCGTTCTGGTCGCCCACGGGCAATTCCTGCGCATACTCGCTGCTACCTGGTTGGGCATGCCACCGATCTTCGGACGGCATCTCGCTCTCGACCCAGCGCATATCGGCGCGCTGGGCTGGGAACACAGTTGCCCGGTGATCCGCAGCTGGAATCTCACTGCCTAGGTCAACGTGCTGCTTGCACGCTGCGCTCACATGCAGCAGCGCATAGCCCGTCGAAACCTTGCTATGGTGCTCCCGGGGAGCTCGGTGGATCGCCGGGCTGAGAGGGTGGCCGCCGCCATCGACCCGCTGACCTGATCTGGGTAATGCCAGCGGAGGGATGCCTTATGCATCGACATCTGTCACTGTTGCGAGCTTCGAGTGCTGTAGTTGCCTGCGTCGGCCTGATTGCTGGCTGCACCACTGCAGCGTCAACGACCACAGCTCCGGATGATTGGACGCCGGGAACACCGGTGACCGTGCGGATGCTCACCCATGACTCGTTTGCTGTGAGTCAGGCATTACTCGACGACCTACGCGCACAGACCGGAATCGAACTGCAGATCATCACCGCGGGTGATGCCGGGTCCATGGTGTCGGGCGCGATCCTGACCACTGGCGCACCGAGTGCGGATCTGCTGTTCGGCGTCGACAACACACTGTTGGCTCGCGCCCTCGATGCCGAGGTCTTTGCGCCATTCCAGATCGAGGACCCGCAGATCATCCTGACGCCACTTAACGAGGGGACAGCCGGTGCTGTCACGCCGGTGGACTATGGCGACGTGTGCATCAACATTGACACCAAGTGGTACGCCGATGCGCAGTTGCCTCCACCTAGCTCACTTGCCGATCTGATCGAGCCGCAGTATCGCGGACAGCTCGTCGTGACCGATCCGGCCACCTCGTCACCTGGACTTGCCTTACTGCTCAGCACGATTGCCCGATACGGCGACGACTGGACCGGGTACTGGTCGAGTTTGCGCGCGAACGACGTTGCGGTGGTCGGCAGTTGGTCCGACGCCTACTACGGATCGTTCAGCCTCAGCGGCGGTGACCGTCCACTGGTCGTCTCGTACGCGACAAGCCCCCCGGCGGAGATTGTCTACGCCGAGGGCACGCCCCCGAATCGACCACAAACCACCGTGCTTACCGACGGCTGCTACCGGCCGATTGCGTACGCCGGCGTGCTGCGCGGTACAAAGAATCCGAACGCCGCGGGTGCGGTCAT
>CAZKFI010000005.1:0-33789 GCA_964551975.1 uncultured Bifidobacteriaceae bacterium
GGGCATCGCTGCGATCCGCCGGATATGGTGCCCTGTGCGCGGGATGATGGTCGTCAATCCCCGGGCGACCTCTACCTCACCGCGCGTTGCGAACGTCATCATTGAAGCGTTCTCCGGCGAACTCGACCTTGACCTGCAATACACGGACTATCGCGGGCATGGCATCGAATTGGGTGCTCTGGCACGCGAACGTGGTCTCGACGTCGTGATCACGCTCGGTGGCGATGGCGTGGTGAACGAGGTCATCAACGGCATGCTGTCGACAACCCACGACGAAGGCAGTGCGCAGCAGGGCGCAGATGACCTGCCGATGCTTGCCACTGTTCCCGGGGGCAGCGCAAACGTCTTCGCGCGCTCACTCGGCCTGGCGGTCAATCCGGTGGCAGCTGCCGGCCAACTACTTCAGGCACTGCGCAACCACACGTCACGCGTGATTGGCCTTGGTATCGTCCAGATCTTGCCCGGCGGTTCACGTCGTTGGTTCGCGACCAATGCGGGGATGGGCCTGGACGCTGAGGTCATCGCCGCCATGGAACGCGAGCGCACAAGTGGTCACAGCGCAACACCCGGCCGGTACCTCGCGATCACGCTGCAGGAGTACCTCAGCGGAACCGATCGCCGTACTCCGCATCTGACCATCCAACGGGCCGGCGAGCCCGCCCTGACTGGGATCTACCTGGCGATTGTGCAGAACACGGCCCCCTGGACCTATATCGGGGCGTTGCCCGTCAATCCAAGTCCGGCAGCATCATTCGATAGTGGCCTCGATCTGTTTGCGCTGCGGAGCCTGAGCGTCGCCGCCACGGTTCGAGCGACCCAGCACATGCTGACCGGCCGCCGATCCGGGAACTCGCGTAGCCGGGTGCTCTGGCACGACCAGGCTCAACTGCGGATCACCGCCGACCAGCCCATGGCCCTGCAGGTGGACGGGGAGGGGGCCGGATCGGCGCTCGGCATCGACCTGCTGGCGGTTCCCGGGGCCATCCGAGTCGTCTGCTGAAGGCTGAACTTTCAGCAGAAACGGACATTTGTGACCAAATGAACAGGGAGTATGGGGGTCAATCCATCGAATATGGTTGCCCCCGCCCGATTCCTCTGGGAACCTATGGGTGTCCTTGCTGAACGTGCTGAACCCCGGACTGAACTGGTGACCCCGGTAGCAGTCTGACTCAGGTACGTGAAAGCAATCACGAGCACTGGTAACCCCGGTGCGTGCGATACAGGAGTGAGCGCATGGACTGGCGGCACGAGGCTGCCTGCCGTGACGAAGACCCCGAGCTGTTCTTCCCGATCGGTAACACAGGGCCAGCCCTGGTACAGATTGAGGAGGCCAAGGCGGTCTGTCGTCGCTGCAGCGTGATCGACGAGTGCCTGCGCTGGGCGTTGGAAACCGGCCAGGATGCCGGTGTCTGGGGTGGGCTGAGCGAGGATGAGCGTCGCGCTCTCAAGCGACGCAATGCCCGCCTGCGTGCCCGCACGACCGCCTGACTCCAGAGCGCCCGATCAACGCCGGCCCTATCTAGGGCCGTCCAATGGCACCACAAGGTGCACGGCCAGTCCTCCTTGTGCACCGGATTCCATCTGGACTGAACCTCGGCACTGCTCTTCGATGAGCGAGTGCACGATCTGCAGCCCGAGTCCGGCGACGAAGTCGGCCGGCAATCCCAGGCCGTCGTCAATCACTGAGGCATGTACCGCGCCTCGGGATCCCTGCTGCGCACCGCCGATCTCACCCAGAGCTTCATTAGGCGGACCGGACACGCTCAATGCGAGCGCGATGCTGCCCGCTGCCGCATGCTCGACCGCATTGTGCAGTACCTCAGCCACAGCCATCGCCAGCGGCGTTGCATAGTCGGTTGGCAGTAGACCACAGCTGCCACTTCGTGTGATTGCTGGGCCGCTCTCGCCGATTGCATACGCCGGAGCAAGATCGCGCACCACCTGGATGATCCGGTCAGCGACTTCATCGAAATTCACTTGATCACCCGGCTCTGCTGACAGTGCCTCATGCACAACGGCAATTGCGGCAATGCGCAGTTCCGCCTCAGCCAGGGCATTTCTGGTGGATTCGTCGGTTGCACGGCGGGTCTGCAATCGCAGCAGTGCTGCGACCGTCTGCAGGTTGTTTTTGACGCGATGGTGGATCTCGCGAATGGTGGCGTCCTTGGAAAGCAGGGCACGCTCGCGCCGGCGTAATTCGGTGACATCTCTGAGCAGTACCAGGGCGCCCTTGAATCGTTCATGCGTACGCAAGGGGATGCCCTGGATGAGGACCGTGGCTGCAGAATTCTCAACCTGGGCACGACCAGCTGAGTGGCCGCTGGACACCAGCGAGAGGTCCTCGTCCACCGGACCTGGTCGGTGAGCCAGGCGAACGAGGGTGTCGCGCAGGTCGCGACCTGCCACATCAACCGCCAGGCCCAGACGACGCAATGCACTCACGGCATTCGGACTTGCGTAACTCACCTGGCCGCGCTCGTCGAGACGGATCAGACCATCACCAACTCTCGGGCCATCTAGATCTGCACCGATGGTGCTCGCTGTCGGGAAGCCACCACTCATCAGCATGCTGAAGAGATCGTCCGCAGTCTGCTGATATACCTCCTCGAGGTGACCGGCAACCCGCGGCGTCGGTGATCCATGGCGAGCGATGACCGCAATGACTCTGCCATCGCGACTCATCGGATACGCCCCTGCGCCAGCCTGCACCAGGCTAAGTGCACGATCCAGGGCGGCATCAGTGCCTCGGGGGATGAAACTTCCCACGACATCGTCAGGAACGCTGGTCGGCGCCGTGGTGGGACGAACGGATGCAGCCGCTACCAGGCCTGATGCATTCCAGGTGGGCAACCACAGCACCAGATCACTCATCGCAAGATCCGCAAGGAGCGACCACTCGGCGACCACGGCCTGCAAACAGGCGATCTGCTCGCCTGAAAGGTCGGTCCGCTCCTGCGCTAAGGCAGATAGTCGTGCCATGACGGGCAGTGTAGGAGGGCGTGCCAGGATCTGACTGATCCTGGGAGGGACAGTGACAGATGAACCCCAGCCGCAGCACGGTGGGCTGCACGCCATGGACGCTGCCCGTACCGCAGGCGTCGATCTGCTGTTCACCCTTAGTGGTGCTCACGTGTTTCCCCTGTACGACGCAGCTGTTGGCGGGCGCGACCTAGTCGTCCAATCGGATTCGGCACGCGCCGCGCAACACGCTGGACCAGTCAGGTTGATCGATGTGCGTCACGAGCAGACAGCCGTTTTTGCAGCCGAGGCCGTCGGCAAACTCACGCGAAACGCAGGACTTGCTGCGCTCACCGCCGGGCCAGGTGTCACTAATGGCGTCAGCGCCATCGCCGGGGCGTATCTCAACGGCTCACCCTTGGTAGTCATCGGCGGCCGCGCACCCGATTACCGGTGGGGGTCCGGGGCACTCCAGGAAATCGATCACCCTCCCCTGATGACCACGATCACAAAATCCGCTTGGACCATCCATGACCCGGCTCAGATTCGCACCGATGTGGCTCGTGCATTCGATCAAGCAAACACTGCACATCGTGGGCCAGTCTTCGTAGATGTTCCGATGGATGTGCTCTTTACCCCCGCACTCGCACACGGTGAAGCTGCTGTCGGAGCCGCTGACTCCATCGACTCGGTAGCAGCCGGTGGGATTGATCAGGACTGTGTCCAAGCGGCAGCTGCAGCAATAGCTGGCGCAGCACACCCCGTGATTGTCTTGGGCTCAGACACCTGGCAGGGCGGTGCCGAAGCCCAGGCAGTCGACCTAGTCCACGAACTTGGCATACCAGCGATCGCCAACGGCATGGGTCGCGGGATTCTGGCACCCGGTGATCCACTGCTGGTTACCCGGGCGCGCGCCGCGGCCTTCAAAGGCTGTGACCTGGTGATCGTGGTTGGGACACCCTTGGACTTCCGACTCAACTACGGGCGCTTCGGCGCTGACTCTGGTGCGCCGCAGGGCCACACGGTTCCCGTGGTGCACCTCGTGGATCACCCTGCCCAACGGGCCGAACATGTCGGCGGACTCACCATTGCCGGTGATCTACGCCGGTCCCTGACATTGCTCACCGCGGCAGTGCACAGCCATCCCGATGCCGGGCGACAACGTGCTCAGTGGTCGGGCTGGGCGGAGGAGCTCGCTCACCAAGCAAGTGCCGCACGCCTTGCCGATCAGGCCCTACTCAACAGCACAGCCGAGCCCATCCACCCGGCTGCTGTCTACGGCGCGCTGCTGCCACGCCTGACCGATGACGCCATCGTGATCGGAGATGGCGGTGACTTTGTCTCGTTCGCAGGGAAGTTCATCGAACCGGCTCGGCCCGGGTGCTGGCTGGATCCTGGTCCATACGGATGCCTAGGTACCGGACCCGGGTACGCCATGGCTGCCGCGCTCACCAATCCAACTGCTCCAGTGTTCCTACTGGCTGGTGACGGCGCCCTTGGATTCTCCTTTCTTGACCTGCAGTCACTGGTCACCCATCGACTTCCGGTGGTGATCATCGTCGGCAACAACGCCGGGTGGGCACTGGAGCGACATCCGATGCGCATGCTCTACGGCTATGACGTCATTGCGGATCTTCCCGATACCGACTATGCGCGCCTCATGGTCGATCTTGGAGGTGCCGGTGAGCGCGTCCACCAGGCAGCACAGATCGGTCCAGCAATCGACCGAGCCATGGCCAGTGGCCTACCCGCCCTCGTCGATGTGCGCACTGACCCCGACGCCGCCTATCCGCGCAGTACCACCGGTATCTGAGCGGTGATTCCACTCACCTGCGAAGACTCACCAAAAGTGCAGGCGCGAAATCGGCACACTGGAGCAGGGCTCACCGGTAAGCAGTTCACCATCGAACATGACTGCTGAACCATCCGGCTGCACCTCAACAGCACCAAGGACTCCGTGATGAACCATGTCGGTGCCGCGGACAGTTCGGCATCCACGGACGGTGAGCATCTGACGATTTGTAGCAGGTAGTCCTTCCGCGACCGCTACCTGGTTGGTGATCAGGTAGGCCAGGTCACCCGGCGCAGCTCCGAGCGCCCCGAACTGCTCCGCCAAACGCAGGGGTTCAGCGTCGGGAATGGACGCATTAGGGTCACCGCTCACTCCCCAGGCCGGGAAACCTGATTTGAGGACTAACCAGGGTTTTGCCGCAAAGCGCTGCGGTTCCCACAGCACGATGTCCGCGACGTAGCCGGGCAGTAATCGTCCGATCTCATGACCCAGCCCATGGGTCAGGGCGGGATTAATGGTGATCTTTGCCAAGTAGCGCAGTATTCGATCGTTATCGTCGAGATGCTCCTGGTGATCACACTGGACGCCAGCCAAGGCAAAGGTTCGCCACCAAGTCTCGCCCGCCCGCCCCATTCCCTGTGCATCAGATGAGGTGATGGGGATGACGCCGAGGTCATGCAGGCGGTTTTCAGCGGCCATAGTCACTCCGCGAACACGCGCTCTGGCAATGCGCCGGTCTGCATCTCGGGCAGCATTCATGCCATGCACGAGCAAGATCATGTCTAAGTGTTCGGCGACTGCATTACTGCCATACGGCAGAGTGGGATTAGTTGACGACGCAAGCACGTTGTCGTGACCAGCTAACTCCAACACGTCGGGAGCGTGCCCTCCTCCGCACCCCTCCACGTGAAACGCGTGGATGGCTCGACCATCCAAGACTGCAAGCGTGTCGTGCACTGAGAGGGTTTCGTTGAGGCCATCGGTATGAACGGCAACCTGCACATCGCCATAGTCGGCTACCCGCAGCGCTACGTCCAAGGTGGTGAGTGTGGCGCCGGTATCCTCATGAACCTTGAAGCCACATACGTGCGCGAGCAGTGCTTCATTCAGGACATCAGTGTGCGCTGTGGATGCACGACCCAACAAGCCGATGTTGACGGGGAACGCTTCCATGGAGCGCAAGGCGCGCGCCAGGAACCAGGGGGAACCAAGCCCCACCCCCCAGACAGGACCGGCCTCCTGTCCGATGACCGTGGTTACCCCTGATGCGATTTCGGCCTGAAAGACCCGCGGCGTGAGACTGTGTACATGACTATCGACGCCACCCGGAGTAGCGATGAGTCCGTCGCCAGGAATCACGATCGTTCCTGAACCGACTACAACGTCAATATGGTCTGCGGTCGCGGGATTGCCTGCCTTGCCTACTCCAGTGACGCGACCTGCCCTGATGCCGATGCTGGCAACTCGAATCTGCTGCGAAGGATCCAAGACCACCACGTTGGTGATCACAACGTCACATGACTCGGCAGTGGTGACGGGTGCCAGGGCTATCCCATCGCGACCCGTCTTGCCGAACCCAACGCGAAATTCATCGTAGGCATCCGGCACCCGCTCTGGTATGCGCAAGCGCAATCCCGTATCGCCGAGAACGAGTACCTCGCCCGCCCTTGGTCCGTAGCCGCTCATGGAAGATTCCGCTGGCGAACGATGTTTCCTACCGCGTGTTCGGCGTTCTCGACCATGTTGAACGGCTGACCGTTCACGATGTCGAGATAGCCGCAGGATCGAAGCGCTTCCAAGGCACGATCGCGTACTGCCGGATCATCCAGTGAGCCATTCACCACACCGGTGTTGCCCACGACCACCCGCTGGCCACCAATTCGCGTTATCGGTAGGAAAACCGTTGCTCCACCGTCTATCCACACCACATCACCGGTACTCAGTGCCGGGCGCATCCCGAACGCGGCTGCTCGATCTAGTCTGAGCCGCGGATTCACCTCGGCTAGGTGAATATGCGAACTGATTCCGATGGGGGTTTGCGCACAGTTCGTTACCTGCAGTGCATCCGATGCCGGGGGTGCTGGCTCAGCGTCCGATACCGAGTCACCAGATTCCGCCCCAAAGGGATTCGTGACAACCACCAGGCGCATGCCGTCATCGAATCGCGCCTCGACACGCACTTCGTGCACCACATCCAGGACTGCGGGTAGAACCTCGTTTGCACTCAGGACTCCCCGAGCTCGCAGCCGAGTTTCATCGAGACTAAGGCCGTCACGTGCCCATTCGCAGACGGCATCGGCAATCAGAGCCACCGATTCGGGAACATTGAGCAGCAGTCCCCGCGATCGGCGAGCCCGAGCTAACTCAGCCTGCGTGAAAAGCAGCAGGCGATCCGACTCCCCCGGTGTCAGTGGCACTGTGCTGTCCTCACGTCAGGTCCCTATCCAGTTGCTTGGTACGTGCGGAGTCCGGCTCTCCAGGTGCCCAGGATGGGGATGGTGTCAATGGTCATCGCCGGGACCGAACGGGGATCTGCTCCCAGGAGCACCAGGTCGGCGACTGCTCCTGGACGAATCATGCCCGCGTCGTCGCGACCCGCCTGGAAAGCAACACCCGCGGTATAGCAAAGCAAGGCCTCGTCAACACTGATGCATTCCTCCGGTACCCACGCAGGAGCGTCAGCAGACACCTGTCGAGTGACCGCCACCTGGATACCGTCGAGTGGGGCGTAGGTCGTGACTGGCCAGTCACTACCAAAAGACACCGCCGCACCGCGACGCAGCAGGGTGGCCGTTTGAAACTGACGATTGGTACGCGCTGTGCCAAGCCTTGGCTCGGACAACTCGTACTGCCAGGCATCCCACTTTGACCAATACGGCTCAAAGTTTGCGATGACACCGAGTTCAGCAAAGCGCGATAGATCTGCCTCGTCAACAAGTTGCGTGTGCGCCATTACCCAACGACGATCACGGGTGGGATTGACGCGGCTTGCTGCCTCCATTGCATCAAGGGCATTGCGAACGCCGGCGTCACCGATGGCATGGATGTGGGCTGTGAATCCCAAGGCATCTATTGCCGTTACCGCCTGCTTGAGTTCCTGTGGATCCCAGTTAGGCAGGCCACGTGAATGCGGACAGTCACAGTACGGCTCCAGCATGGCCGCAGTCCCCGATTCGACCACACCATCTGCGAAGAACTTGATAGTGGTTGCGGTGAGTTGCCCACCACCTTCTCGCAGGACACGATCACGTGACTCCTGAAATCCGGTGAGCTGATCCCGCCAGGTATTCGGGTCGCACCACAGGGCGAGATCAGCACCGAAGGCCAGGGCACCCGCCTGATAGGCCTCCAGCCAGGTGGATACCTCAGTCTGCTCTACCCATGCATCCTGCACCCACGTGAGCCCCGCTGAAGCAAAGCAGTCTGATGCGTAACGTAAAGCCGCAATGCGACTCGCTTTGGGTACCTCGGGAAGCAGGTCGTAGACCGGACGCCAAGCGCCCCACTCACGCAAAGTGCCGGTTGGGGCACCTGCGTCGTCAAGAACTATTTCACCGTCATGGGGTTGCGCGACGCCGACGCCGTATCCAGCGCGACGCAGTGCCTCCGAATTGACCCACACGGTGTGGTAATCAGTTGCACGCAGCACCACTGGACGATCGGGCACTTCAGCATCGAGCCACGTTGCAAGAAAGATGCCCCCCGGCGCCAACGTGTGATCGAAGCCCTCACCGCGCACCCAGGTTGCCTCAGGGTGCTCCCGCGCCCAACGACCAACTGCTGCGGCAATCTCCTGGGGGTTGCTCGCTTCGCGCACGGGTGCCAGTTGCTGCTCAAGACCACCGAAGAGTGCATGGACGTGACCGTCACCAAATGCTGGTGCCAGAAATCCACCTTTGCCGTCAACGACTTCATCCGCACCTGCCGCCCGGGCGCTCGCACCCAGTGCGGCTATCCTGCCATCGCGCACTAGCACCGCATCAGTGGTGGCGATTGAACCGTCTGCCATGCGCAGGCCGGTCCACACAGTGCAGCCCTCAATCAACACGGTCCGTGGCACGCTCTCCGACGCATTGCCAGCCATAATCACCCTCCAACAGTGGCATTCGTGGTCTTGAGAAATTTGATAAGTGTGGTGCGGCTGTCGGGTAAGGACAGCCGCACCACACCGACTTCAGGGGCCCACGCTACGCATGGGCAGGTGAGGACTACTTCTTGAAGTTCGTCCACACTTGGTCGTACAGATCAAGCGCCTCCACTGAGCATCCCGGAACCGGCTTGGCCAGCGCCTTTGCTGCCTCAGGCATGATGACAGCGGAGTTGCCACTCAGTTCAGAAACCATAAAGGCATCTGATCCGGAGATTCCATTGTCGTAGCCCACGAAATTCGTGGCCTCGCCAATGTTGGCTGGATCCATCATCCAGTTAATGAAGATCTTCGCGTTGTCGACATTCTGTGCACCAACAGGTATGGCGAAGTTGTCCTGCCACAACGTGATGCCTTCCTTCGGGTAGACGTACTGAAGATCGCCATTATCTGCCTGAGCACGAGTGAAGGCACCGTTCCACATCATGTGCATGGTTTGTTCACCGGATGCCATACGACCAATCACGCCGTCGGAGTTAATGACCGCAACTCCAGGCTTCCAGCCAGCGAGCAACTCTTCAACCTTGACGTAGTCATCCTTGTTTGTTGAGCAGGGCTCCGCGCCAACGGCCCGGAGAGCTGCATGGATAACCTCAACCTGATCATTGAGCGTGCCAATCTTGCCAGCGGCGGGATTCGATGGCGAGAAGAATTCTGCCCACGACGTGACTTCGGCTCCCACCTTCGTTGGATCGTAGGCAATTCCCGTTGTCCCGTACATGTAGGGCGCTGTATACATGCGTCCCTGGTCGAAGTACACGTCAAGAAACTCAGGTTTGATGTTCTTGCCATTGGGGAAGCTTGAGGGAGCCACTTCTTGCAACAGACCTAGTTCAACCATCTGGGCAACCATGTAGTCACTTGGAACGATCACGTCGTAGTTGGCGCCACCGGCCTGCAATTTCGCCAACATGGTCTCGTTTGAGTCAAAGTTGTCGAGATTCACGGTGATTCCGGTCTCCGACTCGAAACGCTTCAGCAAGTCTGGTGAGATGTAGTCCGTCCAGTTGTACAGATTCAGCTCACCCCCACTGGGCACCGGGAAATCTGCGGCTGGTGCCGCCGATTCGGGAGCTGCCGTAGCCGCCGAGGATGCCTCAGCGCCCTGGTCCATCGTTGTCTCGCCCCCGCAGGCCGCGAGAACTAAGGCGCCGGTGGCCATAAGCATTGCTGCGACCGTCATCCGAGATCGCCGAAGGCCACCCCGCCTACCCGTATACATCGTCGTCATTACACACTTCCTCTCCAGTACCAACTCAAATGTTTTCCACTTAGCCTTGCTCTACTGCGCTTCTCTTCCTGGGACTGCTTCGATCGGTTTCGCCTGTTCAGTTGAGTATCACCGCCTCCGCCGCGCGATGAGGTAGGAGGCTGTAACGATGAGAATGCTGGCTGCGAGCAGCAGCGTCGATACCGCATTGACGCTAGGTGTTATGGCGTTTCGGATCATGCCGAAGATATAGACCGGCAAAGTAGTGCTTCCAGGCCCAGCCAGGAAATACGACACGATGAAATCATCAAGGCTGATGATGAAAGCCAGTAGGGCACCGGCGACGATCCCCGGTGCCAGTAGGGGCAGGGTGATCCGCCAGAAGATGCGAAGTTCTCTGGCTCCAAGGTCAGCGGCCGCTTCGTACACTGCCGGGTCAACTGACCTCATGCGTGCACGAATGGGGATCAGAGCAAATGGAATACAAAATGCTGTATGCGCCAGCGTAATTGCTCCAATTCCAAGAGGCATGCGAATTTGAACGAATAGAGCCAGGGTGCCAATAGCGAAGACGATCTCCGGCAGGACCAAGGGTGCGCCGATCAGTCCCCAGGCAAACGCGCGTCCCGCTCGCAGCAAGCGAAGTAGCCCAATGGCCAATCCGGTCGCAAGGATGACCGAGAGAACTGTCGCGACAGCTGCTACCTGTAGCGAGTTAAGGAGTGCCCGTTGAATGTCGTCGTTTTCAAAGACATCGACATACCACTGCAGGCTCAATCCTTTCCAAACAGTAACCACACGATTGCTATTGAATGAATAGATCACCACAAAGATCAGTGGAAGGTAGAGAAACGCAAAGACAGCGACCGAAAGCAGACCAAATCCCGGGAAATCCTTGAGCGACTCCCCTGTCCCCTTTGATCGACGATTCACAACAATCCCTCAATGGCAGCACCCGGAGCGTGTCGCGTCGTGCGGCGCGCTAGCAGTGCGAAGAGCATCAGTATCAGCAGTGTGATGACCAAGACCATGACTGAAAGGGCAGCGCCGAACGGCCAGTTGCGTGAAGCTCCGAACTGCGCAGCGATGACGTTGGCGATCATCGAGGTCTTTCCCCCACCAAGCAACTCAGGTGCCAGAAATGAACCCAGCGCCGGTATGAAGACCAGCAGCATGCCAGCGATCAGGCCTGGTCGAACCGAAGGCAGTACCACCCGCCTGAGAACCGTTAGCCGGCCAGCTCCGAGGTCGTATGCCGCTTCGGCTAGGCGGAAATCAAATCGTTCAGCACTGGCGTAGATCGGGAGGATCATGAACGGCAGGAATGCGTACACCAAACCAAGAACCGTCGCAAAAGGCGTATACAGCAGGCTGATGGGTTCCGCAACGAGTCCAGTTCCCATCAAAGCACCATTGATCGGTCCATTGTCATTGAGAATGATGATGAATGCGTAGGTTCGAATCAGCAGACTCGTCCAGAACGGGATGGTCACCAAGAAGATCAAGAGTGTTCGACGGCCCGGTGGTCGCGTTGCGATCCAAACGGCCATGGGGAGTGCCAGCGCCAGACAGATGACAGTGGTCACTAAGGCGTAGAGCATTGAGTTTCCGAAAATCTGCACATACGTCGGGTCGAATGCCCGCTCCCCCGACAATGATTCAGAGTAGAAGAGGTCAATGTAGGGCTGGGTGCTAAAGACCCACTTGACTCCCACTCCGAATTTGGCACGGCTCAAGAATGAGTAGATGACAATAATGACGAGCGGTGCTGCTACAAGAAAGAGCAGGAACAGCAATCCCGGAAGGCCAGCAAACCAACTACCCTGACCGGCTCTGCCGGCTTGCACTTTGCTCACTTGTCCACAACTGCCCGAGCAGCGCGGAAACTCACCTTCACGGATTGTCCTTCGACAAGCTGAATATCACTGGGTACGCGAGCAGCGATCTCTTGTTCACCGATCGTCACACGGACGTGAAGATCACCACCGACAAAGGTGATTTCCGCTACCTCGCCGGCGATTCCCTCGTCTTGGCCGAGGGAGACGCTCTCCGGTCGCACAGCGAGCGTGCAGGGGCCGGTCGGGGGGACCTCACCCACAGTCCAGTGGTGCGGGAGCAGCCCAAAGCCCTTCACGGTTATCCCAGAGGCGTCGCAGGTGGCCTCGAGCAGATTGGCCTCACCTAGGAAGTCGGCGACGAACCGCGTACGAGGATTCGAATAGACCTCGCGTGGATTGCCAACCTGAACGATTTGACCACTGTCAAATACAGCTACCTGATCGCCCATGGCCATGGCTTCATCTTGGTCGTGCGTTACCAGGACAAAAGTAATGTGGGTTTCACGCTGCAGGCGCCTTAATTCCTCTTGCATCCCTCGACGTAGCTTCAGGTCCAGCGCGGAAAGTGGTTCGTCAAGTAGCAGGACTTCCGGCCGCTTTGCTAAGGCCCTGGCGAGTGCCACTCGCTGCTGCTGCCCACCGGAGAGTTGGCTAGGCCGACGCGCACCCAACCCTTCTAGACGCACCATCGCAAGGGCAGCGTCAGTCCGGGATCGGACTTCGGTCTTGGATACGCGATCCATCTGCAACCCGAAGGCAACGTTCTGTGCCACCGTTAGGTGAGGGAAAAGCGCGTAGGACTGGAACACTGTGTTTACTCGACGCTTCCACACCGGTACTTCATCAATCCGCTCACCGCGGAGCAGGATCTCGCCCTGGTCGGGTGCCTCCAGCCCAGCAATGCAGCGGAGCAACGTTGTCTTGCCACAGCCCGAAGGCCCGAGCAGCACGGTGAAACTTCCGTCTTGAACTTCCAGGCTCACCTCGTCAAGTGCCCGGACCGCAGCACCTTCCGGCGTCATGAAGCTCTTGCTTACACCCCGGATGCTCAATGCAGAAGTCATCTGCCTCCCACCACCGCCTCCCATGACCTCGGAACCAGCGCGCTCGGGTGCCGAGTGCCGCTGCCCTCGCAGGGTAGCGATGGGAACGGGGCACGGGGGTCAGTTCAGGGAATCTGCCTAGGGGTCATGTCGTACAACGACACTGCGCCAGACCGGTAGCGTGTTCGAATGACCGTCGTTTCATCGGTTGAAGTTCGCGCTGCCGACCCGGGCCAGTACACGGCCATCGGCGATCTGTGCGTTCGCGCCTACATAGCCGGCGGCCATCTCCGCGCCGGAGACCCCTATGAGGCGACCCTCCGTGATGTTGCAGGCCGCGATAGCGATGGTTCCGTGCTCGTTGCCATGCGCGGATCACGACTTGTGGGTACTGCGACCATCTGTAACCCTGGGTCTGGCTGCAGTGAGATCAGTCAACCCGGTGAGTCTGAGTTTCGATTCCTCGCAGTGGAACCGGATGCCTGGGGTACCGGGGTCGGTGAGGCTCTCGTCGAAGTCCTACATGCACGCGCCCGTGCACAGGGTTCCGCTGCCATGGCAATCTGCGTCATGTCGGCCAACGCCGCCGGACATCGCTTCTATGCACGATTGGGGTACCGCCGGGTGCCGGAGCGGGATTGGTCGCCAACCCCTGCGGTCTCACTACAGGCCTACGTGCTGCCACTGCAGTGAATCCTGCGAAGGCGCACCTAGGGTGAGTGCTCAGTTGAACCGTGCGCGCTGGACCGCAAGGCGCAGGATGGTTCCGGTTGCCAACAACTGCGCATCGGTGAGTGCGCTCACAGTGAACGTAATGCGCCGACCTTCCACGGCTGATACTTCGGCTTGGCAGAGTACGACGTCGCCGATGCGGGATGGCGCAAGATGATCCAACTGCACGCTGGCACCGACGGTCGTCCACGCTTGCGGCAGTAACTCGTCGACTACCCGGCAGGTGGCCTGCTCTATCCAGGCGAGCAGGCGAGGCGTCGCCAGCACAGGCACATCTCCACTACCCAGGGCAATTGCGGTGTCGTCGATGCCTACCGTGCCGGTGAACTCTGCTCTTTTGCCTAAAGAGGCAGTGAGTGCGTCCAAGGACGCCTCAGATGGCATCAGACTTGCCATCGACGGCGGCTAGCATGACGAGCAGGTCACCCTCTTGGACGACGTCACCGACCTGCACCCCGATTTCCACGATTGAGCCCGCAATTTCGGCGAGTACCGGGATCTCCATCTTCATGGATTCCAGGATCATCAACGTGTCACCTGCAGCAATATGTTGCCCGACCTCAATGATGATTGAATGCACTGACGCGACCATTTCCGCGCGGATGTCATGCATCAGGCTTCCCTTCAGCGACTTCAACCTGGCCATAGACCACAGTTACCTGTTGCAGACTTGCGACGATCCGAGACTGCAGACCCTGTGGGGCCGACTGCGGTGCAGCCCGACGAACGACCGCCTTGTAATCACGAATAACCGCAACCTGAGCAGCACACGGACCACACTCGACAAGGTGCGAAGTAATAGTCAATCGGCGAGTCTCGTCAGCCTCACCATCCACGAAAATGTCAATGAAGGAGAGAATTTCAGTACATGGTGTGGCATGGGGCTGGCCGCAACTCATGATGTGACCTCCTGCGGGACAGTGAAGCCGCGCTCGATCGCGTAGTCAGCCAATTGCTCGCGAAGCAACTTGCGCCCACGATGCAATCGTGACATCACCGTTCCGACCGGTGTCTCCATGATTTCGGCAATTTCCTTGTAGCTGAAACCCTCGACATCCGCCAGATACACCGCAAGTCGATAGTCTTCTGGCAGGTTGGACATCGCTTGCACGACATCTGAGTCCGTGATGCGGTCTAGAGCTTCCATCTCGGCGGAACGCAGGCCGGTAGAAGTGTGCGATTCCGCATCGTGCAACTGCCAGTCGGTAAGGTCATCACTTCCCGACTGAAATGGCTCGCGCTGCCTCTTGCGATAGGCATTGATGAAGGTGTTGGTAAGGATTCGAAATAGCCAGGCTCGCAGATTGGTTCCTTGGGTGAACGAGTCGAATGCTGCGAAGCCTTTCAAGTAGGTCTCTTGCACAAGGTCTTCGGCATCCGCAGGATTGCGAGTCATCCGAAGTGCTGCACCATAGAGCTGGTCAAGGTATGGCATCGCCTGCTGCTCGAAGCTTGCAGCGCGCTCGGCAAGCGATCCAGTCTCGGTGGCAACACCGAGTGTCGCAGACTCTGCATCCCCGTAGGGCTCGGCCTGCTCCACAGGGTGAGTCTAGCCGCCGAGCGATGACAACGGTTCAATGAGCGCAGGACCGTTCATGCGCACGTTATTGACTGAGGTGGAGACTGGGTCCACCTGAATGTGTTCCTGCTGCCATCCACGTGCAAGGAACGGCTGCAGTTCCACTCGCGTTCCCGGATCCAGCCAGGCATCCCAATCCGCGCGTGCAATGGTTCCTGGCATCCGATCATGGATCCCGGCGAGTTGACCCTGTGCCGCCGTGGTGAGCACCGAACAGGTCAGTAGCCAGGCATCATCACCATCCTCTTTCTGCGTCGGATCTCGCCACCATTCGTAAAGCCCTGCCATGGCCAAACTCTGGTCGTTCCGGGGATGTATATAGAAGGGCTGCTTACGACCCTGTGCCGACGGCTGCCATTCGTAGTAGCCGTCAGCCGGAATCAAACAACGCCGCCGGGCTACCGCGGCGCGAAATGACGGCTTCTCCGCCGCTGTCTCAGCCCGAGCATTGATCATCTTCGACCCGATCGAAGGATCCTTCGCCCAACCTGGCACCAAGCCCCACCTGGCCACTCGCAGCATCCGAATTCCTGCCGGAGTTCCAGCTTGAGTCTCAACTTCCTCTTCCACCAGTCGCTCAGCGATGATGTACACCTGCTTGGTCGGTGCCACGTTGTAGTCGGGTTGCAACTGGACCGCTGATGGCTCGTCAATGTCGAATTCAGCAACGAGCGCCGCTGGATCCTTCGCTGCTACATACCGCCCGCACACGGCTCAGGCCTCCTCACGCTCGACCGAAGAAGTACCAGCATTCGAAGCACTACGGGCGTCCAATGACGCAAGTGTGACCAGTTGCGCCCGTATGTAGTCAAGGCGAGCCAGCATGCCAATTGAGGCAAGGGCACCACCCTCCTGGACCTGCACCGCGGAACTCTTTGCATGCTCAGCGGCCAGCCCTTCAGCCAGGTCATTAATGCGTACCGCAAGTGCCTGAGCAGTACCCAAGGCTCGGTCAACATCAGCGCAGTGCAGGGGTGCCCCCGGTGCCCCGAGACACTGACGGGCCAACTCGGTCAGGTCGCGCAGCAGGTCCTGAAAACTTGCCGGGTCCAACCAGGGACGAAAGTCACGGTCATACAACGCATTGGCCGCGCCCGTGACACCACGGATCTGCAGTCCGATCGCGGAGAGTCTGCGTAGTTGCACCGCATCGCGACCCAGACCGGCCCTGGCACTTGAAGCTCGAGGGTTGATCGTGGTGCTGTCCACGAGGCCCGCTAGTGCGGATCGTGCGCTATCAGCTTTGGCTCGCAATGCGCGGCTGGCCTGCACGTAGTCGTGGAGTTCATCGGCGGCCAGTGGTGCCTGCAGGTTGCCGCTGCCGGCACCGACAGCCTCAAGGACATCAATCATCGAATCGCGATAGTCCTGCATGGCCTGATCCAGCGGACCCCGACGTGGACGCGGGGGGTAGATGTAGACGGCCGCAAGACCAACGGCTCCTCCGATGATCACGTCGAGTACCCGCCACAGGTCCTGCTGGATCGAGCCGGCCCCCATCGCCAGCACGAACACCACCGCGAGGGGAATCTGCAACTGACCGGTCAGTGACCAGGGAAGTAATCGCGCAACTGCGAGCGCCACCATTACTGCTACGAGAAACGACCACCAGGTCGTTCCCACAAGGTTGACCCACAGTGATGCCATGAGCACACCAGTGCCGGTACCGAGAATTCGTTGAGTCGACAGACTCAGGGTGCTCCATGGGGAACCCTGAACAACCATCAGCGTGGTGATGGGTGCGAAGAGTGTGAACTGACTCTGCGAGAGCGGTTCGGCAACCAGCCAGGATGCGGTCACGGCGAGCCCGATGCGGACCAGATGATGCCAACTGCCCAGGCCACTGGGTCGCTGCAACAGGAGGTCGCTGAGCGCTAGATCGGGGACGAGTTCGGGGTCGCCAACCTTCTGGCCCACCGAGGGCTTCGACTTGGACGCCACTGGCGCAGGCTATCCACACTGGGCAGTACGCTGCCGATGATGCCTCCAGAGGTAAACGGCAGCCAGCAGCCCAATGCGAACCCAGCCGGCTCCATCCCGTCTGCACCGGCGCCTTGGCCTGCCCCCACAACCGACGTTCCGGTTCGCGCAGTCATCCGCGTTCCAGGCTCGAAATCTGCTGCAAATCGTGCCCTTGCGATGGCTGCTATAGCCGACGGCCCTGGATGGGTGCGAGGTGCACCCGATGCCCGCGATATCCGCTTGATGATCCAGGCACTGCAGGCACTCGGCAACGAACTGCAGGTGACGACCACCGACTCTGACACGCTGGACATTGCTGTCACACCTCAAGACATGCGTGGCCCCTGCCTGATTGACGTCGGCCTTGCCGGCACAGTCATGCGCTTCGTTCCGCCGATAGCCGTCCTGGCACAGGGCGAGATCGCCTTCGACGGCGACGACCACGCACGTAAGCGCCCGATGGCTGGACTCCTTGCTGGCCTTCGCGACCTGGGTGCCAGGTTGAGTGACTCAGCCGGGCATCTGCCCTGCACCGTTCATGCCGTGGGCGAACTCGCCGGAGGACTGGTTCGCATCGACGCCTCAGCATCGAGTCAGTTCGTTTCCGGATTGCTCCTGGCCGGATGCCGCTATCGCGATGGCGTCACCATTGAGCACATCGGGGATCGCGTGCCCAGCCAGCCGCATATTGAGATGACCCTGTCCATGCTGCGTGAGCGTGGAGTCCACGCCCATCACCCGACTCCGGTGGCGTGGTCGGTCGAACCTGGGCCGCTGCGGAGCATCGACTGCCGGATTGAGCCGGATCTCTCCAATGCAGCTGTCTTCATGGCCGCCGCTCTGGTGACCGGTGGTGAGGTGACCATCCCCGATTGGCCGCAGACGACGACGCAGGCTGGTGACGCTTTGCGAGAGCTTCTCCCCGCCCTCGGAGCCGAGATCCGAATGACGGAGCGAGGCTGCACCGTGCGAGGACAGGGCGGCATTCGCGGCATTGATGTTGACCTGCACGATGTTGGCGAACTTACCCCAACGATCGCCGCACTGTGCGTACTCGCTGACTCACCCAGTCAACTGCGCGGTATCGCCCACCTACGTGGCCATGAAACCGATCGGTTGGCTGCCCTCGTAACCAACATTGTCACGCTCGGCGGCATCGCAGAGGAAACCTCCGACGGACTACGCATTCAACCGAGTCCATTGCACGGCGGCCCATGGCGGGCGTACGCCGACCATCGGATGGCCACAGCCGGAGCCATCATTGGATTGCGCGTGCCCGGTGTCTACGTAGACGACATTGCGTGCACCGCGAAGACTCTGCCGCACTTCGATCGACGTTGGCAGCAGATGCTCAGTGCAGCTGAGACCTGCTGATCATGCCCCGCGCCCTGGACGAGGAAGACATCCGGACTCGACCCGGACGTAACAAATCACGGCCTCGGTCCAAGGAACGACCCGCGCATGATTCCGCGCAGCGGGGAATCGTGACAACCGTGGATCGTGGTCGCTTCACCGTGGCACTGACGACCGATGAGGCACGGGTTGTGCACGCGGTCAAGGCCAGGGAACTGGGGCGCAAGGGCATCGTCGTTGGTGACCAGGTGGACCTGGTGGGCGACTACTCCGGCGAGGCAGGTTCCCAGGCCCGCATCGTCAAGCGCGCAGAGCGTCACTCAGCGCTGCGGCGCACCCCTGATGACTCCGATCCAGTCGAGCGCGTGATCGTCGCTAACGCCACCCAACTTGCCGTGGTCGCCGCTACCGCGGACCCCGGGCCGAATTTCGCCCTCATCGATCGCGCCCTGGTCGCCGCAATCGATGCGGGTATCCGACCGATGCTGATCATCACCAAGGCCGATCTGGCCACTCCTGACACCATTCAGGAGGCGTATTCCGTACTCACCACAGGATCCTTGGGCCTAGAGATCTTCACCGTTCGGCAACGTGAACCGGACAGCCAGTTGCGCGACGCGCTCCGTCAACAGACGACTGTGATGCTGGGGGAATCCGGGGTTGGCAAATCCACGCTGGTGAACGCTCTCGTCCCCGGCTCTGTGCGGAGCACTGGTGCGGTGAACCTCGTCACCGGAAAGGGTCGTCACACCTCCACCAGCGTGATCGCCCTCCCCTTACCCGGCGAAGGCTGGATCATCGACACGCCGGGGGTGCGTTCCTTCGGACTCGGTCACGTCGAGCGACAGCACATCCTGGCTGGCTTTCCCGAATTCACCGAGGTTCTCCAAGGATGCCCGCGATCCTGTTCCCATGATGAACCCGAATGCGCACTGGTGACCTGGGAGCCGACCCAGGCAGCTCCCGTGCAGGCGCGCGTGCGTTCCCTGCGGCGCCTGCTGGGCACCCTGCAACTACGTGATTTTCACTAGCTCACGTTGCGTCAGGTTCATCAATCAGCATTTAGCGCCTGCCTCATGGCTCCGTGTTCTGCACGATGGCTCCCCAGGTGGACTCCGCCCCGGAGTGACCCACGCGGATCGTCCACCAGGTGGTGAGCACCGCCGATGCGATGACGAGCGCCGCAAGGACCTTCAGCCACCACGGACGCGCACGATTGCCGGGAATGCCGCGGTCGAATAGCCAGAAGACGAGTAGGACCACTGCCAGGGATAGGGCAAAGATCGGTAGCAGTTCTCCGAGCTCTGCGTGTGGCTGCGGCAGTCCGACGCGATCAGAAAGCCGCTCTCCTGACCCGCGCGCCAGGAAGGCTGCCGGCACGGCCACCCAGGCCAACACCACCAGCAGCACCCCGAATCGACGACTGAACCGCGGGAGGAACGCCGCCAGAACAGCGCCAATGCTGACCAGGGGCAGCAGGACAACAACGGCATGCACCACCAGTACATGCACGGGAAGACCGAAGATCGTGTCCAGGCTGACAGAGTCCATCCTCAGACGTTACGACACCTCGGGTGGCTGCGACTGCTCCCACCTGATCGTGGTCGACGAACCATCCGTCTGAACCCGAGGCGCTTCGGGCTGGCCCACCTCGTCGGTCACCCAACCCGCGGCGATGAGCACTTGATAGGCGTCCACCTGCAGGAACGAAGCGAGCTGCAGTACCTGATCGATGGGTGGTCGTTGCTGGTCCCAGGATTGCAGGGCGTCAAGCGCAATGCCGCTGGCTTTTGCCAAAGCATCAAGATCGGGAAGGTCCTGTGCTGCTGCTGCCGCACTCAGCCAGGCGACCCACGCTTCACTCACTTTTGTGAGTGAAGCGCAGTGAAGACCGTCAGTAGCGCATTCACGAGGTCAATGACCGGTCTATGACCGAAATGAGGTGCCCTCCGTTAGGCCGTCGCCTGCCCGATGCCGCAGGCTCGCGTAGGGGGCCGGATAAATGCCCGAGACCAAGGGCTGATCAGCGCGCATCAGAAGGCTGAGGAACACGCGGTGGATGGCTTGGGCTCGTCAGCCTTCATGGCCTGCGTCCGGCTCGTCGCGGATGGAGTCGAGGGGCAGGCCATCGCGTCGGCGATCGCGCTGGGTCCTTTGCAGCCGTTGGCGGTTCGCCAATTGGCGATCTACCTCCCGGAGATCCCAAAAGGCGGCATGGCCAAACCGGCCCTTGCGCTCGTCGGGCAGTACTGCGCCCCCTCGGTACCGCCAGCCCCCGGATCCCTCTCACTAGACCTGGTGCATCCGGTGTCGCAGGCCTTCTTGACCCAGGAGACCATCGACGAATCAGCGAAACACATCGCTCAGCGATTCCCGCTTGTCAGCGGTTTGGTGCACACGACAGCGACGGATACCTCGGACAGTCGCGTGCTCGCGCTGCCAATCCCGTTTCAGGGAGTCCCGCAAGGAGTACTGCTACTCAACGTTCAACAGCTGCAGGAATCCTGGCGTTGGTCCGAGGTGGAGATCGTGCAGGGCGTGATCGCCCTGCTCGCGGTGTGGGTGCGCCTGCGGACGCTCACCGATGCACTCACCGCAGCAGGCATTCTCGGCGGCCCTCAGGCCGGTGCGGATGTGGAATTGACTGAGCGCCAGGCGGTCGTCCTTGAACTCCTCGCCGAGGGCAAGTCCAACTCGGGGATCGCCGCAAGTCTCGGGTTCTCCGTCTCCACGATCAAACAGGACATCCGCGGCCTTCAAGTCCTGCTCGGTGCCCGCAATCGTCGCGAGGTGGTGCAGCGCGCCATCATGGTCGGTCTGCTACCGGGAGCTTGACTACAGTCCTCTTTCATGCCGATAGGTGCAGCAGACCTGACCGACGACCTGGCACTTGCGCTTCATCTAGCTGATGCCGCCGACGCGGTCACCCTGGCCAGTTTTCGATCACTCGACCTGCGAGTGGAGACCAAGCCGGATCTGACACCGGTCACGGAAGCCGACCAGGGAACCGAGCGCACCCTGCGTGCCCTCTTGGCCGAGCACCGCCCACAGGACAGCGTCGTTGGCGAAGAGTACGGCGGAGTGTTGCAGCCCGGACGCCAGTGGGTGATCGACCCCATCGATTCCACTCGCAACTACGTTCGCGGTGTTCCGGTGTGGGGCACGCTCATCGCCCTGGTCGAAGACGACACGGTGTTGGTGGGCGTGGTGAGCGCCCCGATGCTGGCTCGCCGGTGGTGGGCTCAACGTGGTTCGGGGGCTTGGCTGAAGGCATTGGGCGAAGCTCCCTACCGCCTGCAAGCAAGCCGGATGCGCAGCATGGCCGATGCGTCCATCTCCTTCTCCGACGCCCAGGGCTGGGGCAACCGCAGGTCAGGACTCAATCGACTCCTGGAGAGCACCCTCCGGCAGCGCGGACTGGGTGACTTCTGGTCTCACTGCCTGGTGGCTGAGGGTGCTGTCGACATCGCGGCAGAACCGGAGTTGAGTATTTGGGACGTGGCCGCACTGATTCCGATAGTCGAGGAGGCTGGCGGTCGCATCACCGCACTGGACGGCAGTGACGCACTCACCGGAGGCTCCGCGGTCACGACCAATGGACTCCTGCACGACGAGGTGCTCTCGATGCTCAATTCCCAGTGACCAACCTTAGAGTGAGCCAACCTTAGAGTGAGCCTTGCTTAGAGTGAGCCTTGCTTAGAGTGAGAATTTAGCCGTGCTTGCGGATTACCTTCGCAGCGCGACACGTAGATGAAGGCCACCGACGGGGCGGATCGTGACGAGCGGCTGCGCCGATGGCAACGACGCACCCGCTGGGTAGCTCAGGTCAAACCGGCGCGCCAGACCGGCCAGCATGAGTGCTCCTTCAACAAGTGCGAAGTCGCGTCCGATGCACAGGCGTGGCCCGGCACCGAAGGGAATGAACGATGAACGGTCTACGCCTTCTGCGAGAAAACGACCAGGGTCGAAGCTTTCCGGTTCCGCCCACACCTCAGGATGACGGTGCAGCAACCAGGGGCTGAGGATGATTAAGGATCCGGCCGGAATCTGTCGCTCACCGAGAACGTCGGCACTGCGTGCCTTGCGGGTTATCAGCCACGCCGGCGGGTAGAGCCGCAAGGCCTCGTCCTGAATGGCCCGAGCAATCGGTAGGCGCTCATAGTCTTCGATTTCCGGTAACCGGTCACCCAGGACGGTGTCGGCCTCCGCTTGCAGCGCCTGCTGCCACTGTGGATGTGCGGCGAGTAGCGCCCAGGCCCAGGTCAGTGCACTGGCAACGGTCTCATGGCCGGCAACGATGAAGGTGACCATCTGGTCGCGCACCTGCTGCTGTGACAACCCATCACCGTTCACGTCACGGACGGCGAGCAGCAGGTCGAGCATGTCTGGCTGTTCCGGCTCGACTAATCGCTGCTCGCGTTCATTCGTCATGGCGCGAACGGCACGATCGAGCTCGTTGTTGGCTCGGCGCAGGCGCAGGTTGCCCGGGCTTGGCACCCAACCGGGTGGGGTGAGCGGCACTCGGGCCCGGGCCACCACCACATCCAGGGCCTGCAGGGTGGCCTGCGCCAATCTGTCAGCATCCTCGGAAAGATCGGTGCCGAACAGTGCATCACCGACAACTTCCAGTGCCGCAAGCATCATCGTTTCGTCAACGTCGACTACCGCGCCCGCACGCCCCTGCCAATCCGCACTCACGCGCTGCACTGCCGCCGCAACATGGCCGGCCACCGCCTGCAAAGTGCGATGGTGAAAGGCAGGCTGCACCATCGGGCGCTGCGTGCGCGCTTGATCAGTGTCGGCGGTAAGCAGCCCATCGCCGGTTACCAGGCTCAGTGCTCGATATTGAATGGTTGATTTCCCATAGTTGCGGGCATTCCCAACGAGAACACGGCGTACCCCGACTGGATCCACCACGAGGTAACTGGGTGGACGCGGCACGGGAAACTGCACGACGTCGCCGAATTGCTGCCAGCAGCGCGCCAGGTAGGCAAGCGGATCAGCCCGGATCTGGGTAAAGGCCCGCAGCATCTGCGGTCCATCAGGTCCAGGTGCGGTCGCGGGTGTGCCGAGGTACGACCGCTGCGGAGGGTCGACCAGCACTCGATCGCTAGTCATGGACAGTGTTCAGTACTGTGATCACTCGGCGCTGGATGTCGTTGTCACGAATCGAAGATGCCATGCTCCTGGACGGGAACTCGCACGCGCCCGCTGACATGTGCCAGTGAATCCGCGGCCACCTGCTTGCCGATGTCTGTGGTGTACGCCCCTTCAAATGCTTCGCGCGAATCGAACCACAGTTCAGTGATCCCGCTGCAGGGTGCATCCGGTGTCTGGTCCACGAGGTTGAACACGATCCGACGCACTCCCGGGAGCTGACGTGCCAGGGGTGCATGATCATTGAGCCACCAGGCGCCAAACTCCTCGTGGGTCATGTCCTCTCGCTTAGTGAGCATGATCATCACCTTGAACATCTGCGCCTCACTTCTGGTTGTCGTCGGCTGGCATTCGTTGACGTCTGCGTGACTACGGGCGCACGGTCAGCTGGGCTTGCGCACCCGCGCGTTGGGCCGCCCGCCGGTGCTCAGCGCCAAGGCAATCAGGATCTCATCCGATCGGGGTGCGTCGGCAAGCGCAACCTCCACTGCATCCATGTCATCGAATACCCAGCGGTCATCCTTGTTGCCGATCGGAATGGTGATGCTTGAGCCTGGACCACCGATCTTCTTGGTTCCCGGGATGATGTCGGCACCTCCCCCGATCGCAGCACGCACTGGTGCTCCAAAACGTGGATGCAGGATGGCTGCGGTGTGCTCTCGATCGCCGCTCGTTCCCACGATTGCCCCCTTGCCGTAGCCGCGCACCTGATCAGGGCCAATGCCGACACTGGCCAGAGCACTCAGGGCCCGCTCAACGAGCAGGGCAGCCGACTGTGCACCCAGGGCCTCCAACTCAGCGAGGTCCGGTACGGCACCGGCACCGGCCAGTGGATTCGTGACGACCACGGCCGCTGTGGCGACCACGGTAGGTGGATCCACTGCGGCATTCGCCTCCAGCATGGTCTGAGTCACGGTTGCCGAGAGCAGGCGCATCTTCATGCCGTCATTTCCTCACTCAATCGATGGTCGACGTGCTGCCGACTTCAGGCCGCACGCAGCTGATACAGCGTGGTTCGTTCCAGCACTGGCCGACCCAGAGGTTCGCAGACCGCAATGAAGTCCTCCGGCCGCAGGCCTTGGCCATGGGCAGCGCCGGCTGCACGGGAGATGTTCTCATCCATCAGGGTTCCACCGAGATCATTGACCCCAGCGTTGAGGAGTTGCTGTGCGCCGCTGGTACCTAACTTCACCCAGGAGGCCTGAACGTTGGGGATGGCGTCTCGGTAGGCGATGCGGCCGATTGCGTGCATGAGGACGACCTCACGCCAGGTCGGGCCACGACGAGCCTGCCGCTTGAGGTAGATCGGCGCTGCCATATGGACGAACGGCAGTGGAATGAACTCAGTGAACCCACCGGTGCGCTGCTGTAGCGCACGAACGCGAAGAATGTGCCGCGCCCAGTGCACTGGTTGCTCCACCGAGCCGAACATGATCGTGACCGTCGACCGCAGTCCCACCCGGTGCGCGACCTCGTGGCAGTGCAGCCACTCATCAGTGGTCACCTTGTCGGGGCACAGGATGGCGCGAACTTCGTCATCCAGGATTTCCGCAGCGGTACCGGGCAGGGAACTCAGGCCAGCGGCTTGGAGTCGACCAAGGTACGACTCAAGCGGTTCACCCAGCCGGCGAGCACCTTCAGTGACCTCAAGTGCGGTGAATCCGTGGATGTGGATGTTTGGGGCAGCCTGCTTCGCGGCAGCACATGCCTGGATGTAGAACTCGCCATCGAAATCCGGGTGGATGCCACCTTGCAGGCAGACCTCAGTCGCGCCGAGTTCGGCTGCCTCGCGCACTCGGTCGGCAATCTGCTCCAAGGTGAGCAGGTAGGGCGTGCCGCGCAGATTGAGCGAGAGCGGTCCCTTGGAGAATCCACAGAACGTGCACTTGTAAGTGCAGACGTTGGTGTAGTTGATGTTCCGATTGCGCACATAGGTCACGACCTCGCCGCAAATTTCTGAGCGCAGTTGGTTGGCCACTTCGGCGACGGCCAGCACCTGCGGACCTCTGGCGGTGAACAGTGTGAGAAGTTCGTGCTCCTCGACTTCCTGACCGGCGAGCACTCCGGTGAGGACCTCCTGTACCGCGCCACCGAGCTGCCGCTGCTGGCCGGCCAGCAGGTCTGGTGCGCGACGGTCGGCACCGGCATACCAGGCGGTGGATCGCCGCCCGATCTGCACCACCTCGGCGCCGGTGCCCACGTTGACGGCATCGGCGTAGCGCTCTGGGAAGTGCGCCCCGGGATCATCACGCCCAAAGCCCTGTGCGTCCATGCGATCCATCACCGCGAACCGCATTGCCTCATCAAGCCAGCGCTGCGGGGAGCGCGCGAACTCCGGATAGATTGTCAAGCGCGGCACGAGTGCCCCACCACGTGCTTCAACTTTTTGCCGTAGCGACTCCACCTGCGGCCAGGGACGTTCCGGGTTCACGTGATCGAGCGTGACCGGTGAAACACCACCGAAGTCGTCGATACCCGCGTCCAGCAGCACACCGGGGTCCTCCACCAGATTGGGTGGTGCCTGCACATGAACATCCCCGGGCAGGATTGCACGGGCTAGGGCGATGGCATCGACCAGATCCTCGATCGAACACGGGGGGTGATCCCGCATCGCAGTCCCTGGCTTGGGCACAAAGTTCTGAATGATCACCTCTTGAATGTGCCCGTGCCTCGCGTGACTTGCCGCAATGGCCTCCAGGGCCGCGACCCGATCGGCGCGATCTTCACCAATCCCGACCAGGATTCCCGTCGTGAAGGGAATGGCCAGTCGTCCGGCAGCTTCCATGGTTGCCAGGCGTCGCTCGGGCAACTTGTCGGGGGCACCGCGGTGGGCCGCAAGGTCAGGGCGCAGTGACTCCAGCATCATGCCCTGACTGGCAGTCACTCGACGAAGCGTCCCTAGGTCTGCCTCGTTCAGCGCCCCCGCATTTGCGTGCGGCAGGAGTCCGGTTTCCTCGACCACCGCCTGACACATCGCGGCCAGATACGCCACCGTGGAGGGGTAGCCACGATCCTGCAGCCACTGCTGGGCAACCGGGTAGCGCTCCTCAGGGCTCTCCCCAAGGGTGAACAGTGCCTCGTGACAGCCGGCCCTCGCCCCCGCGGTGGCAATTGCAATGACCTCGTCGCGGTCAAGGAAGGGGGCTGGAAGGTGAGCCGGGGCTTGCGCGAAGGTGCAGTATCCGCAGCGATCCCGGCACAGGTGGGTGAGCGGGATGAACACCTTGGGTGAATAGGTGATCACGGGTAGCACCGCGGCATCGTTGCACATGCACCCTGGGCTTCACGCTGGCCTGATCCCCAAGTGCCCGATATGTCCGACTTGTACGTGAACACTATGTGAAATCCTGCACAAAGCCCCTGCCTTTGTTGGCTCAAACAACAAAGGCAGGGGATACTGAGGTCGGGCAAACGCCCAATGGCCTTAACCGGAGACCCCGGACGGGCCAACACCGCAAGAAAGAAATGGAGTGATCCTCCGTGAAACCGTTTGCACGGTTGTTCGCCAACCTATTCGAGCGCGGGGCTGAGCAGGATGATTCAGCCCGTCGGCGCCAGATCCATCGGGAGTGGGACCGTCAGCGCGCACGCGCCCTGACCCCCGCAGACCGGGCCGAGATCGACGCGATCTTCTCCCGGAACCTGTAGTTCCACAGTTCCCCGCTGGAACATCCCCACACGCGGTCTACGCGACCGCAGCATGGAGCCCCCCTCCACGGAGGGGGGCTCCATCGCGTGAGAGCTGAAGATCAGCTCGCGGTTGTACGGAACTGGAACTGGAAGCCTCGGAACTCCGCGCTCGCCGAATCGGTCACGAAGCCAACCCGATAGCCGTAGCGGCCCACCCGACCGACCGAGAAGACCAGCGAGAATGTGCGATCAGGTCGCACTGTCGTCGTGATGTCCAGCACCTCGAAATTGCCCGAGCCCGTCCGGTCACTGGGCAGGAAGCGCTCCATGGTGAGAACCTGCCCGGGCCGCACACCGCGCGGTGCCTTACCGGTGATGACGACCTGCTCCATGGCCGCGGCCCGATGCACCGGGATCTCCGCCGTGCCACCAGGACCCCAACCCACGAGGTTGGGTTTGCGTGGGAAGCCCGCCTCCCGCAGTTCAGCCGCACTCAGGTTCACGACCCGATCGGCCGGCCGTGCCTGCGCCGTGGGGGCGACCAGCAATGCGCCACTGACCAGCGGCAGCAGCGCCACGCCAACCATCAGTGCCCGCCAAGGCCGGGTCTGCTTCATTTCCTTCATGCCATGTCCTTCCTGAACTCGAGTTCACGCCCCACGCCCCACGCCAGAGGGGACGGGTCGTTGCCAGATCTTTAGCCTAAGCGTCCCCCGTCACGAGGCAATCGCCACCGCGAAAGTCTCGTTGATCAGGACCAGTCACCTTCGGCGGCCACCCGTAGTGCTTGGGCCGCAATGGTCAAAGCAGGATTCTGCGCACCGGAGGATGGAAAGAAGGATGAATCCACCACCCAGCAGTTCCGCACCGAATGCATCCGACACCAAGGATCCAGCACACTGTCCAGCTCACTGGTGCCCGCTACTGCTGTTCCACACATGTGGCTGTTGAGCCCGATGTCAAAACGCTGCTCGAAGATGCCGCTATACCCGGCTTTGCGGAGCACTGACTTGGCCCAGGCCAACAGGAGTTCATGACGGTCGTAGTTCGTGCGTTGCCAATGGATCCGGATGGTGCCATCTGGATCGACGGTGACCCGGTTGGAGCGTGACGGGAGGTCTTCACTCATGACGAGCCATTCACTGCTGCGTGCGGCAACCTGGTTCAGCACAGGCAATGGAACTCTCGTGGCATGTGTCTTCATCATCACGCCCTGCACCTTGCCTATTGCCTGCAGGGTCCCGCCGGGGTAGCCATCACCGAAGTCCAGATACCTGTCATTGACGGCAACGGTCTTTGCGAAGACGACATCATTCTGGCGACGCGGATCAACTGCAGCGATATGCGTGTTGTTGTGCACCATGTAATTGACGCCGATGAGGCCGGTGGTGTTGCCGACTCCCTTCGGCCAACGCTCACTCACGCTGCGCAGCAGCAGCGCAGCTGAGTTCGCCGCGCCCGCACTGATCACGAAATGGCCACCGGTAATGCGCACCGCTTCACCAGCGCGCTCACCGATCAAGGCCACGACCCGGTCATCCTGGACACCGGCCGTTTCGACACCGGTAATCCGTGTACCGGTCAGGAGTCGAACATGACCGGTCATCAACGCCGGTCCTAGCGCGCAGGTCTGGGAGTCGGACTTGGCCCCCACTCGACATGGGAAGCCGTCGCAGGTGCGACAACGAATGCACGCACCACCGGGCTGAAGGTCAATACCCATCGCGGTGCTCGACGGGTGCAATCCCTGACGTTGCAGTCGCTCGATGGTGGTCTGCACGTACGGCTCATGATCGAGCGCCGGGTACGGATACGGCTGTGACCTCCAGGGTTCACTGGGATCTTCACCAACCGTGCCATGTACTCGATACAGAGCCTCCGCCTGGCAGTAATAGGGCTCAAGATCGCCGTAACTGAAAGGCCAGGCCGGAGATACCCCAGCCGGATAGACCGTGCGACCAAAGTCCTGTTCGCGTAGACGCGGCAGGCTCGCGCCGTACACCTTCGTGTTACCACCCACCAGGTAGTGCACACCGGGCCGAAATGGTTGTCCATACGGATCCAGCCACCACTCATCCGGGCGGTAACGACGGTCGGCGAAGACTGCCTGCGGCGACCAGTTCTGCGCCTCTGCAGGCAGGTACTCACCACGCTCCACGACAAGCACATCGATTCCCCGATGCGCCAGTCCCCAGGCAAGGGTGCCCCCACCCATGCCACTACCGACGATTACGACCGTGGCGGAGTCCACGTGGGCCATGCCGCACTGTAACGCCGGAGGGCACTCCAGCGGTTGCATCCCGCACACTTTGCCTGGCAGCGTGGTCTGCGTGGTCAATGTGGGTGTCTTGGGTGTCTTGGGTACTGAGGAACGCCGCGAGGCACTGTTGCAGTGCCTACGTATTGAGGCGTTGCTCACGCAACTTGCGGTTGACCCAGTGGGTGGCGAAGTACTGCGTTCCACCGGCCAATGGATCGATCGGCAACACTCATGGATCGCAGGCGCAGTGGGCATCTGCGCTGCACTGCGCACCGGCGACTGGCTGAGTACCAGTCAAGCCGGTCCGGCATTCGCGGTGGCCAAGGGCTCTGCGAGTGCCTCCGTCGCAGCTGAGTGTCTGGGGCGTAGTGATGGCGCCTGCCATGGTCGTTCTGGATTGCTGTGGTTCATTGATCACACCAGTAGGTTGGCCACCTGGCCGAATGCACGTCTGGCGGTTTCCAATGCGCACGGTTGGGCCACCGCTGGCCTTTCACCTGCAATTGCCGTCATCAAGGAGGGATCAGCAACCGGCATCACCGGCGCGTGCCTGCGGCAGGCGGTTCAGGAAGGGCGAGCGCTGATGGTGATCTCCATCGCCACCGAACCTGCGCGCGATCCAGCACTACTGCCCGCAATTCGCTGCGCAGATCCGGAGTCAATCACCCAGGCCACCCAGGAGGCCCTAGATCGCGCACGAAGCGAATCCACTGGAGTCCACCTTCGCCTGTGGCTTCCCACTATTCCGGCAGCGATCAACCTAGGTCAGGTCTTCGTCCGTAGCGGCATGATGAGTGATAACGATCTTGCTGCACTCATCACCACGGCACAGCGCGAGGCGATGAGTGCACTCAGATCAGCCCACGGCTCTCCTGAGCCCAGACCGGCGAGTGCGTTCCAATATGTCGGATGAGGGACCTGCACGGCTGCCCCGTGCCGCGGTGCCGATGACATTCGCTCAGGTCATCCGCCGTCGACTCACTGAACTGCAGTCAGTTCATGCTCTGACGGCCTTGGTTTGTATCTCCGATCCCGACGCAACCCTGCCCAGCGTGACCGAGGATCTCGCAAATTCACGCCGTGCTGAACACGCGATTCCTGATTTCCTTGTCGCTCCCCTGGCGCAGGCCCCCCTGCCATTTGCCCTGGGCATCGCCCTGAGCGGTCGCCGGCTGATCGTGGACGCCACGGCGGTAAGTCTGGGTGCACTGGTACATGACCTAGAGATGATCGCCAGCATGCGCTACCGGACCGGTGGCACCACCAGGGTTCCCATGGTGGTACTTGCCCGCATCGGTGGTACCGATTCAGCCCACTATGAGCGCTGCCAGTGGGGTGCTCTATGCCGCATTCCGGGCCTGCGGGTAGCCGTTCCGGCAACGGTCGGGGATCTTGATGCGATGTTCGGTGCAGCCGAGCGTGAACGCGGACCAGTTGTCCTGCTTTTGCATGCCGATCTCCTCGGGCCACCCTGGGGGCTGCCCGCTCATGCGGTGACCACGTCACTTCGTCCGTCCGCGGCCCCGTTTCGAGACTCCGTCACTCGCGGGCCCGGTACCCGCGACCTGCCACAACATGACCTCAACCCGCTGGTGCGTGCTCGCATCGTTCTCCCTGGTGAGGATGTCACCGTGGTCGCCTGCGGCGCCGACCTGCACCTCGCAGTGCAGGCGATCCGTCGTATGCGTGGTCGCGCACACGTTGAACTCATTGATCTGCGCGTGGTAGCTCCGTGGGATCGCGACACCGTCCTTGCATCGGTGGAGAAGACTGGCCGGCTTGTCGTCCTCGATGAGGATGGTCACGGCTTCGGCTTGGCGGCCGAGATCCAAGCAACTGTGAGCGAGATGCATCCGGCAATCCTGCGGGCACCGGCTCAACGCGTTACCCGGGCCGACGTTCCCACTGCGCCAGTGGCTCATCTGCTGGGACCCACACTGCCTACCACGCGCGCGATTAGCACGGCAATCGCGAAGACCTTGGCGGCCTCGTCGGGAACCTCCAGCGCGAGCGCCTAACTTCGATTCCTAACGACTTCGGTCTCTAACCACTTCGATCCTTAACCTCAATCAGCGAGAGGATCCACGCGCCATGCGATGATCCTGAAACGCATCGATGAGTTCATCCATCGGAATGATGGCTAAGCCCGTTCGTGCATCACTCATCCCATATGGCAGTACCAACATGTTGTCATGAGCAATACCACCGCAGGAGTACACAACATTTGGTACATAGCCATTGCGCTCCTCCTCCAGGGGTGAAAGGAGTGGCTCTGGAAGCGTTGCCCGGACGATGGTCGGATCCTCAAGGTCCAACAGCATGGCCCCGATGCTGTATTGGCGCATCGGACCAACTCCGTGCGTCAGCACGATCCAGCCGGCCTCGGTCTCAATTGGAGAGCCACAGTTCCCTAAGTGCACCAACTCCCAGGGCTGCACCGGCAGCTGCAGGTTGATGCGTTCATGCCAGTGATACCCATCCTCGGATACCGCGAGGGAGTTGCTCTCCCGATCCCACCGCGCCAGGGCCAGCAACTCTCCCCGGACTCGGCGTGGGAAGAAGGCCAATCCCTTATTCGCGGTTGCATCACCAGTGAGTTCCATGGAACTGAATACGTGAAAATCGTGGGTTTCCAAAATGCGGGTACGAACACCAATGCCATTGAACCCCGTATAGGTTGCTCGATAACTGACCGTGCCATCGCTTTCAATGAAGCGAACGAAGCGTGCATCTTCCATACCGCGGCGCTCATCCATAGACGTTGGCCACAGCACAATCTCATCAAGCGGAAGGCTCGCATCGAATGCAACCTCATAACTGCTCTGAGCGATTTCGTGGAGCACCATCGTTAGATCGACACCATCAGGATGCTCTCGGGGATGGATCGAATACAACTGCGAAAGCGTGACGTCGATGTCCTCCGGTGTGAAGGTTTCCGGCAGCATGCCTAACACCATCTGTAGATCATCACTATCCAAACCACGCTCAACGGCAACCTGTTGCACGAACTTGCGCTTGAGCACCGTGTGACGACGTGATCTTGTCGTAGCAAATGGGGATGCCGGATCAAGTGCAAGTTCCCCACCTCGACCGAGAATGCCCGTTCGAAAAACCAGGCTTGAGATGTGACCCTCGCCAACAGCTCGCAGGCTCATGATTACTCGAAGATGACCCTCGGCCACACCTGCCTGGTCATAGTGCGCCACGATGGACGGATTGAATAGGGCTGTCGACTCAAAGGCATACTCCTGCGTGAAGTAGGCGCCGATAAGTCTGCGTCGTGCGGGTGAGAGCTGGTCATGTGCCTCTACCTGATATTCCAACGCGGCACAGTGCTGCTCCAAATGATCAGCAAGATCACGGTGCCGTCCGCCGAACTCAGCCAGGATCTGATTGACATGTGCCTGAACTTTCGATTCAGGAATTTCCAAGAGACGACACAGCACGTCCCGGGCCCGGGATGGCCCACGAATCAGTTCCTCTTGTCCGGGGATGAAGATCCGGGCCATCACGCGATTGGGATCAGCCTGCAGGATCACTCCGCGTCTATGGACGAGATCCGTGGTACTCACGCCGAAGCACCCGCTATTGCGGGGCTGGCGAGCAGTTGCTGAGCCACACTGAGGTAGGCAAGCGTGGACTCAGCCCCGCAGTTCTCATTGCGCCCATCCGGTCGAAGTCCGTCGTAACCGGCACCGGCTCTGGCATCCACCATGGGCATCGCAACATCGTTGGCACCGGCGAACCAGGCAGCACCGCGTTCCACGTATCGCCACCACTCGCGTTCCCCGGTCACCATGAAGGCCGTGGCAGCAGCATCCACCAAGGCCGCAACCTCGATTGGTTGCTGATCAAAGCCTGGTCGATCCTCACTCGGATCCCAACCGCAACTTGGAGCCACGGAGAAGAAACCCCCTGGACATTCCAGAGCAAGCAGCCACTTCAGCAGTCGAAGTCCCTCGCGAAGCAGGAAGTCATCGTCTAGGTAGTACCCACCAAGGATCAGCACCTCGGGAATCGCGCCGTTGGCATAGCGCAGCCGCGATTCGGGCCAGGGCCACGGGTCATCACCGACAAGTCCGATGCGCAGTACTGCATCACGAAGCAGGCTGCGTGCCTGGCGATCGG
>CAZKFI010000005.1:33851-40857 GCA_964551975.1 uncultured Bifidobacteriaceae bacterium
AAGCCATAGCTCGCATGTACGGCGATCGCACTCGGGCACTGGTTTCGAATGCACTACGTGCAGCGGCGGAGAGTGATGGTCGGTTACTTCGTGCCGCCGCACTACCCAGACCCCACAGGGCTCGACCCCAATGGTCCGCCGACGAGGGGCCCGTCGTCCATTCGGCGTTCACGTTGCGCCGATTGCGAACGAGGCCATCCTCCGCCTGTGCATCGCGCAGGAATGCCAGGCAGATATCTGCCAGGGTCTGTTGCCCTGCATCAGCATCGGGCTGGCGAGCGAGTACGAGGAGGGCGCGGGACACATCGTCAACGCAATAGCCGTGCTCACGACGTGGCTCACGCCCAGCACAGTGCTCAAAGACGCCGATCTCATCACTAATCGACAGGAGGTGGGTGAAGCGCGGAAAGTCGGTCATCCGCGACTCGCCCCCATGGGCACTGCCCGATGGTTCTGGCCGGTCGGTGTCTGCACCTTTGGTGTGCGTACCGCAGAGAGCAACTCCGCGTAGCGCATGCTCACCGTGGACCACAGGAACTCCTCGCCGATAGCGTGCGTGCGAAGTGCCAGGCTGCGCGCCAGTGCTGGATCGTCCAGCAGCTGCCGTATCGCGCGGGCAATGCCTTCCGGGTCCTTCTGACCAACTAGGAGGCCCGCACCGGAGCCCATGCCGAGGCCGGGACCCAACAGTTCTAGGGCATGCGGGAAGCGGGTGGCGATAATCGGCTTACCAGCAACAGCCGCCTCTGTCAGCACCCCCGAGGTCACCTGATCCGTAGAGTCATAGGGCAAGAGGACGATCGCTGCCGAACGAATCATGCGAGCCAGCGCATCACCGGTGAGGTAGTCATCAATGAGATGGACGCGGTCCCAGACCCCCAAGCGCCGCGCCTGGGCCATGAGTGCGAAGCGATAGCGCTCACCCTCAGCCAGTCGCACCTTCGGATGCGTCTGGCCGGCAATGAGATATCGCAGGTTCGGATAGCGCTCATGCAGCATGGCAACGGCTTCGATACCCCACTCAATGCCCTTACCCTCGCTGAGTAGCCCCCACGTCAGTACCGTGCTGGGATCCTGTACCGGTGCTCCCGGCTCACCGCGACCGATTTCTGCAGCACCGTGCGGGATCACCTGCACGCGATCGGGATGCACGTCGTAGTGATGAATGAGATTGCGCCGACCAGTTTGGGTCATCGTCACCAAGGCCTGTGACCGCGTAATGAGCTGCTGCATGATGAAGCGCTGATGCATGGTGGGAGCTGTAAGCACGGTATGCAACACGGTGACCACCGGACGTTTCACCCCATCGAGGATGCGCACGACCTCTTCACCGTCAGCACCCCCGAAAATGCCGAACTCATGCTGCACAAGCACAACATCGTGATCATTGAGAGCCGCCGTAACGCCAACCAGGGGGTTATTCGTCGTGTGCGTGAACACCACTGGCGTCGGGCCAGGCTCGATTATCGGCTCTTCCTCCGCACCTACCATGCGAGCAATCCCGGTGGCGACCCCGCATTCGTGGAGACCGTGTTGCAGGGCCCGGGAGAACGTGGCAAGACCGCATTGGGTAGGTGGATAGGTGCTGAGCAGGGCAGCGGTGAAGGAGTTGGCCGTCATTTAGGCAGGCTAGGAACTGCACTGCCGTGGTTGCGACCGCTCAGCAGAGCAACCCGCGCAAATTCACGCTCCGTGAGTCAAGCGTGAACCTTGCTCCAGACGTTCGCGGACGAGGTTTGGTGGCAGAGCAGGGCTGAGATGTCCGGAACGGCCACGCATATCGTTGTTGTTGATCAGCGCGTTGAGGACAGCTTCTTCCACGCATTCGACTGTGGCAGCAAAAAAGCGATCCATTCGATTCCACGGAACGAACGTCATCTGGCGCAGTTCTTCCCCGTCGAGTGGAAAACCACTGTTCAGCGCTCCCTGATTACCGGTCGAAAACGCTAGGAAGAGATCCCCGCTGAAATGACCGCCGGTTGTTCCCGTACGTGCCAGACCCAGTGGCACGCGACGTGCCAGTGCCTGACACTGCTGCGGGAGCAGTGGCGCATCGGTCCCCACGATGGCGATGACGGACCCCGACCCTTGGGGCACGGCTCGCGCCCGATCGTGGACGAACCAATCACCAGCCAATGGATTAGGCACTGCGAGGTCGCCCATCGGCACTCCACGTACGACGAGTTCGCGACGATCGCCGAAGTTTGCCTGCACGAAGGCACCCACCGTGAACTGGGTATCCCCGAAGGGCACAATGCGAGAGGCAGTCCCGTTACCACCCTTGAAGCCGTAGCAGTTCATTCCGGTCCCACCGCCGTGGGAACCTTCAGCCACCGGACCACGTATCGCGCTGTCTATCGCTTCGGCAGCGTGTTTGGTCTGCAGGAATGGTTCGTTGATGCTGTTGAGGTAGCCATCCCAGGTCTCGGCAACTACAGGTAGCAGCCATTCGGCCGCTAGTTCGGGCCGGTTCGTCGCAGTCCATTCAACGACACCACGGTGGATAGTTCCCACCGCGTGGGTGTTGGTGATCATGATCGGACCTGATAATCCGCCGGTCTCAGCTATCCAGTGACAACCGGTCATCTCGCCGTTGCCGTTGAGCACATGCAAGCCGGCGGCAACGCTGGTGCCAATTCCTTGGCGCCCCAGGGGCAGGATCGCGGTCACGCCCGTTCGACAGGACTTTTCGTCCTCAGCGAAGTCTTCGATGAGCGTCACCATCCCGACCTGGACGCCGGGAATATCGGTGATGGCGTTCCATGGACCAGGCGTGCCAGGCAGCTGAACAGGAAGATCGCGAATGCGCACGGCCGGAGCGTAGCGACCATTGGTGCCTTCGGCATCGGGTGCGTTAGGCCGCTGTTGCCAGGAGCGCCGCGCTACCGATAGCCAGCACCACACCGACAACCTGTGCTGGCGCCAGTCGCTCGCGCAGGAACAGCCAGGCCAGGACAACCGTGGTCGCGGGATACAGCGAGCCGATGACTGCCACGATGGCCAGGAGTCCCTGCTGGGCAGCCAACTGAAAGACGCCGTTCGCCAGTGCATCCAGGCTCCCGACGATGATCACGAGGAGCCAGGGGTACCGTGCCGGCAGTCGTACCTTCGAGGTCGCCACTAGGAACGCCACGATCACGAGCCCGGCCCACCACCGTGAGATCACCGAGGCCCACACGCCAGACTCAGTGGGAGCCGACCCGATCGTTGCAAGGAACCCACCGATTCCGATCCCACTGCCGATGGCAGTGAACAGAGTTGTCCGCGAGATCGCCAACGTCATTCCTCGCTCACGGCTAGCGAGGAACACCGCGAGCACGGCGCCCACCATCCCAACGAGGGCAGCTGGACCCAGTCGCTCCCCGCGGGCAAGTCCGATGCTCACCGGGATGGCACCTGCCACCACGGCGCTCACCGGGGACACGATGCCCATCGGACCTTGAACTAATGCCCGATACAGCAGCACCATCGAAACCAGACCTATCGATCCGGCAAGCACCCCCCAGAGCAGAACCTCACCACTCAACTGTCCCGGTACCACCCAGATAGCGACAACGGTCAGCACTAGGGCACCCGCCGGATAGGAGATCAGCAGCACCTGAGTGGGCCCAGCACGTCGCGAGGCAACCCCACCAAGGAAATCGGCGACTCCCCACATGCCACTGGAAAGTGCGGCGAGGAGCGCGGCCAACATGTCTGTCCCATCTCGTTGTGACTGCCGCGCCAAGGGAGCGAAGGTCTGTTGAGGTGATACTGCCAGCCGATCGCAAGGAGTGTGACCTGCACCCCCGACCAGGGCGGTAGACACTCAAGCCCGTGGTGCAGCCAGAGGTCGTAGCCCAGACGGAACCGGTGTCGCTGCCACGTGCGTTTCCAGCACCCATCGGCCTGATGCCACCCGGTGTCCTGCCGTCAACGGATATCCCTGAGCCATATGACCGCGAACTGGTCATTCAGATGCTGCACTACCTGATGGGGCGACCGTCTTTCGACGACATCGCTCAGCACCTTGTTCTCACTCTCACTCCCCGCCATGGCACCAAAGCCGCGCTGATCGGTGAGTGTCACCCCGACGGAACCTTGAGCGCGCTGGGCGCATTCGGACTGGTACCGACTATCACTGAGCCGCTGACCCAAGTCAGTCTGTGGGATTCCAGCCCGCTGAGTGATGCGATTCGTACCGGTCGACCGGTGCTGTGTTCACGGCGCGGCGAGGCAGCGGCACGCTACCCGTCACTGACCGTGCTGCGCGCAGTGGATGATCCGACCCTGGCCTGGCCGCTTGCTCTCCCCAGTCAGTTGGTCGGAGGAATGCAGTTGTTCTTCCATAAGGGGTTAGAAGCGCAGGCGGTGCAGCGTGATCTCACCGGTATCGGTGCAGTACTGGCGCTGTATGTGAGTTTGTTACGCCTAGGACCAACGCAGCCGACGCCCCATGAGGATCCGCGTAGGTCACCGTCCCCTTCGCGAAAGTCAGCTGAGCCGCAATCCCTTTCGAACCGTCAGCGCGCAATCCTTCACCAGGTCGCCGGGGGGCGAACAAACGCGCAGATCGCCCGTGCGCTCGGATTCAGCGAGTCCACAATCCGCCAGGAGACCATCGCGATTTATCGGGCCCTCGGTGTCTCCGACCGCCATGCCGCAGTGCGTCAGGCGAGGGCAAACGGACTCCTGACCGACTAGGTATCGCAGTCGTCTCCATTATCAATCGTCAGTCTCCTTCTCAACACTTCACACAGTGTCCGGTCAGGACAGGTCACCGTACTCATCTGCAGTTGGTTCGTGCCAATTCCAACTTCACAGTGGTGATGTCCATGTCCAGCGAAACAAAGGAGCACTCATGGCAGGTGATCGTCCTCGATCAACGAGGACTCGCGCCTCACGGGTGGGATCGGCAGCCCTGCTGTCGACTTCATCCGTGGCATTCATTGTTGGAGCGATGACAGCAATTCCATCGACGGCTACTGCAGGTGAGGAGCCAACGGTTGTCATCTGCCACGCCACGGGTTCGGGGAGTTACATTCCGCAAACCCACACGATCGAATCCCTGCTATCGGGCGGGCACGGCGGCCACGAGGGAGACATCATCCCGCCCATCGTGGCGCCAACTGAGTCGGCAACTGGTTCGGCATCAGGGTCGGCATCAGGGTCTGCATCAGGCTCCGCCTCTGAGTCGGCGTCGGCCTCAACGCTCGGCGCCACCGGCTCTGCCTCTGCTAGCGCAAGTGCGTCGGCAAGTTCATCGGCGAGTGCGTCAAGCAGCGCATCCGGCTCTGCATCCAGCAGCGCATCCGGCTCTGCATCCAGCAGCGCATCCGGCTCTGCATCAGCCTCGCCGACGAAGTCCAATAACGGCAATGGTGGTGGTCCTCGGTCGACCTCCGTGGTCATTCGTGCGATTGATCTCTCCGGCGGCCTGAACTGGGATACGGAAGGCCAGGCGCTTTGGAATAACGGATGCCTTGCCGCCACGTCTTCGGGAAGCGGCCCGACAGGGAGCGGTTCGCCTACCGGTGGTGGCACCACTGGTGGCGGTCCCGTGACGACGACAAGCACGGATACGCCGACACCGACGCCGACTTCGGCTTCGGCAACGCCAACGGTCACCGTCGCTGAACCAGGCACCGGACCGTCGGCAACGCCAACGACAACCCTGGCTGAACCAGGCGTTGGGCCTTCCGAAACGATCGGCGCCGAGCCTGGCTCCGGTCCGACCGGTGTGCCAGCTGGTGGTGGCGGCACCACTTCGGGTGTTCGCACCTGGAGTGTGGCACTCATGCTGGCCGGTGCTGTTGGCATCCTGCTTGCAGCGTTCCGCGAACTGCAGCTGCGCACTGTCGGCACTGTTGGTCGCCGGTCCTAACTGGATCAACGTGATCAACCGTTCGTCGGTTGAGTCAACGTGATGAAGCTGCGACCCTGCCCGGTAGAGGCCGTGCACGCTGCCTTGAGTGTTGTATTGCTCATTGCAGTCGGCCTCACCGCGGCAGGGTTGCAGCAGTCTGGACAGATCAGCGAACCGGAGCCCTTCGGGGATCGACTTGCCGTGATCGGGCCGTCCCTGCAGCCTTCGACAGCAGCAAATCAAACGATCAACACAGCCCGCCCCACAAAACTTGCGATCCCGGCCCTGGGCATCAAGGCCCGCATCATCGCGGTGGGGGTCGATGCGCAGCGCAATGTCGAGGTACCTGAGGCCATTGAAGACGTTGGCTGGTACCGATACGGCGTAACACCGGGTTCAGGTGCGGGTTCTGCGGTGCTCGTTGCGCATCGAGACGGACGCATCGGTGGAGCAGGCGTGTTCTACGACCTCGGACGACTGCGCCGAAACGATCGCATCATGGTCACGGATAGCCGCGGACACCGGCATGAATATCGCGTGGTGGCTAGGGAAGTGGTCTCCAAGACGCGATTTGCCGTCCAGGCTGAGGACTTCTTTCAACGAAGCGGGCTCCACCGGCTCACGCTCATCACCTGCGGTGGCACGTATGAGCGATCAGCTGGCGGTTACCAGAGCAACGTCATCGTGACAGCTTTGCCTGTTACCGGGCAACCGGGTCCGGGCAGCCGGTAAGCAGTCCGCGTACCCCTGCCCGATCCCCTGCCCCCAGGGTCAGTTGATCCGTCACGATGGGATACATGATGTTGGCCTCAAGTTGCGCATGACCAAGGCCAAGCACATGGCCGATCTCATGCACGTAGAGGCTACGCAGCGAGCGTGGATCTGACGCAGCTGCCGACCTGACACGGTCTGTCCGAATCAGCACGAACCCGCCAGAGATCTGCCTGGTGGAGCGGTCGACCAGAGTCGGCGCTGCATAGCCGTAGACAGTGTTCACAAATGCCGGTACGGAATCTGAGCCGCGGAACGCTATATAGATGTGTCGAGGGCGCGGCGCCCCGCGATCCAGGGGGCCAACCTGCAGTCCGGCCCCATCAACTGCGGCCATTTCCGGGCCTAGGTACCGGAAATCCAGGCCGGTGGCTGCCGACCAGGTCCGCA
>CAZKFI010000005.1:40867-44178 GCA_964551975.1 uncultured Bifidobacteriaceae bacterium
CCAATTCCAATGCGCCCAGGGAACCAGGATCGACTGACCAGGTCACTGCGCCCGCGCAGGGAGCCCAGCCTGCACCACTCAAATCGTTGATCTTGCCGGCATAGATGGAGACGTGGTCAGTAGCCACCGCAGCCGTCGAGGTCTCGTCAGCCTGCGCTGCCCTGACAGGAACAACCGCGACAGCCACGCCCAGGAAGACGGTGGCGGCAACCGTTGCCAGAACCATGCGTGCGTGCCGAGGAATATTCACAGCAGCAGAATGAGGGATCGGTCAATGTCCGGACAAATGACCAGTTGTTGCCGTCACTTCCCCCAGGCAACCTGCCTTACACTCCCCCCGCCCTGGCCTGCCGGACCTTTCGCTGCAACCACCTGACCTTCGACCCTGGGCTCAGGCTCTTCTTACCGGGAATGTGGAGTGATTCAACGCCCGATTCCGGACAAGGGAGAAACGATGCAGGTCACACCGCACGAAATCGATGACACCCGGCAGGCACGTAGTGCACCGCGCCGACCGCGGGCCTGGTTATTGGGGCTGATGACCGCCAGTTTGGCGACTGCGGTAGCCATCGGTGGCCAACCAGCCTCGGCAACCGCGGCAGTGCAGCCCGCTGCCTCCTTCACCTCAAACGGTGCCGTGATCGCCGATTGGTACTGGGTTCGAGATCCTGGTCAGACGGCTACCTGGACCTTCGACCTCGCACCGCTGGCAGCCGCGAAGTCGTCGAGCATCTACCTGGACGTGAATGCTCTAGTCACCAATGGCGTCAATGGCGGCTCCGGATACTCGGCCACGGGCGTGAAGTTCACGGCAAGCTGCAACGGGCAATCGCAGCTGCTCACGATGAACCTCAACAACCCCTTCAAACCACGGGATCCTGCCAACTCCGGTGGAGTTGGATACGCCTCCGCCGGATCCAGTAGTTCGGCCATCAACCTCAAGCGCTTCCCCGGATGCACCACGCTGACGGTCAGCACCGCAGCCGGATATCCGGGTGGTCGACATATCGCCTTCAAGCAGGATTCGGCAGTCCTGGGCTTCAGTCGCTAGATCAAATCAGGCGATTACCTGAGCGGCCGACTGCTCGATCGGAGCACCCGCACACCGGGTCGCTCCCTTCGGGCAGTCGGCTTATGGCTACGCCTTAGGAGTATGGCTTAGGACTACGCCTTAGGAGTATGGCTTAGGACTACGCCTTAGGAGTATGGCTTGGGAGCACGGCTCAGGAGTACGGTTCGGCTAACAATCCCCCAGGAGGCCATCATGAGTTGGATCATCATCGCGATCATCGTCATCGTCGTCGCCTTACTGGTGCTTTTTGCCATCGCACAATTCAACAAACTGCGGCGCCTAGATCAGTTGTGCATTGGGGCCTTTGCCGATATCGACACTCTCTTGGCTCAGCGCGCGGATTTAATCCCCAACCTGGTGGAAACGGTCTCCGGGGCAAAGGAGTTCGAATCCTCGACGCTGCAAGCGGTAACGAAGGCACGTACAGCAAGCATGAATGCACAGGATGTCAATGAAAAGGCGCAGGCCGATAACGCCCTCACCAGTGCGCTCGGCAAACTCTTCGCTGTCGCGGAGGCCTATCCGCAGCTCACGGCCACTGCGAACTTCGCCCAGCTCCAGACCCAGTTGGCCGAGATCGAAACGAAGTTGCAGTTCGCCCGGCAGTTCTACAACGACACGGTGGTCCAGTTGAACACTGCTCTGCGCACCATTCCTTCGATGTGGTTTGCCGGCCTCGCCAAGGTCGGCCAGCGTCCGGTCTATGAGGAGGTTGATCAGGCGCGTCGTTCAGCGCCCAAAGTTGACTTCACCTCATGACCTCTAAGCGAAGGGTCCGATCAGCCTTCGGTGCTATTGCCGCAGCCCTCGCTGGCCTCGCGGTCCTTACCGTTGGCGGCACTTCAGCCAGTGCCACTGACATCGAGGCCATCACCAACTACCAGGTGACCGCTGAGGTCGGCGCAGACTCCTCCATGGTCATCACCGAAGAGATCACCTGGGACCCCGGGCCCAACGAGCGCCGAGGCATCATCCGCGACCTTGTGACGGAAGACATCCTCGAAGGAGGTATGCGGCGGGTCTACGGGGTGGAGTTGCTTTCCGTTACCCGTGACGGAGCAGAGGTGAACTACACCCAGGAGACCTCCGATGGTCGGCTCTCCCTGCGTATCGGTGATGAGGACATCATCATTACCGGACCGCACACCTTTCGCATTCAGTATCGGGTGACCAATGCCCTTGACGTGCTCACCGTGGAGGATCTTGCAGCCGGGGCGCCTGCAGAAGTGCAACCCGGCGATGTCGAGTTGTACTGGGACTTCATCAGCAAAGAGTGGACCTTCCCGATCCTGCAGGGATCAGTAGCGATTACCGGTCCGGCACCGGCCCTTGCGGCAGCCTGCTACGCCGAAACCACCATCGGGGAACTGTGTCGCGTCGGGCTTAATGCCGGTCCAGCACGAGCAACCACCATGGTCGCTGACCTGGACTATCCCGGTGGACTGACGGGAGTCATTGCCTGGCGTCCGGATGCATTCACGACCATCGCACCACCAAACATCCAAGAAAGTGCCCAAGCCCAGGCAGCACAACGCGCAGGCATCGCAGCCACGGTCGTGGGACCGCTCAGTCTGCTGGCCGTGCTTGGTGCCATTGTGACGGCAATCATCAGTCGGCGCCGCAATGCCGGAACTGCGATCACCGTTACCCCGGTTCGCTATACGCCACCGGATGGCCTGCGACCCGCTCAAATCGAAGCGGGCCTGACCGACACGGTTACCAGTCGCGGAGTGGTTGCGACGCTGGTCGATCTGGCCGCCCGCGGACACATCGTCATGAAAGAAGAGACAGAGCGCGTCTTTCACAAAGAGGGCATGGAACTGACCTGGACAGGCACCGGCAAGGACAGTATGAAGGGCTGGGAGGAGCGTCTGCTCGCCGCCATATTCAAGGGTCAACCAACTGCCCTGATTGGCGGTTACGACCCCATCCTTGTCGAGGCAGTACAGGACATGCGTCGACGACTCTCCGATGAAGCACGGGTCTCCGGGCGCTACAACCCGCAGGGAGAACGCCCAGACCGGCCCTACAAGATCACCATGGTCGTCGGCATGGCCATGTTGTTCGGCACCATCTTCCTTGCAGCCGGACTCAGTGAAACCCCGGGAGCATCACTGCTCGCCGTCATCATGGTGGGGATGCCTGCACTTGCCTGCATCATCGGCGGCGGCATCGGCGCGGCCATCACCCCGCGCCGACAGTCCTCGAAATCTGCGGCATTCATCACCGAGGCGGAAGG
>CAZKFI010000005.1:44196-58449 GCA_964551975.1 uncultured Bifidobacteriaceae bacterium
AGCGACTGCTGGCTACGGACTCAGCGGAGGCGCGCCGCGATTTCGCCACCCGCATGAACCTCACCCCCGCTGCGCTCTTCGCCACCTATTTCCCTTACGCCATCGTTTACGATCTCGAAGACACCTGGATCAAGAACTTTCCGGACCTGCGACCGGAAGATCTCTATCCCTTCGGTCTTATCGCAACGAGTCCCAGCGTGCTGTACAGCCGCATCAACACGATGACTTCATCGGTGTCCTCGGCCACCACCACACGCTCCAGTGGCTCAGGATTCGGAGGCGGCGGCGGAAGCGGTGGCGGAGGCGGCGGAGGCGGCGGTAGTTCTTTCTGACCTGTTCCATACCTCCACCAGCCCGCTGCTCACCGGGCTCCTCGATGCTGCTACCCCAGGCGCCAGGCCGTACCCGGTAGACCGATACTCGCCAGTGGCCGTCGCACGGCCGGCTCCAGCAGCGCGGTGAACGCACGGCAGCCACTGGGCGTGAGGTGGATGCCGTCACCCCCCGTCCATTCCGGATGTCGATTGGATGCACTGTTCCAATCCACGACCTGCACGTTGGGATACCGGTTGGGCATGCGACGAATAGCCTCGTTAGTACTGGCTTCGAAGGTGTAGCGCTGCGTGCCATCCGGCAGTTGCACGGTGAGCATCACGACATGTCGCCGGGGCCCGAGAACGGCCATAACCGCATCGAGGTCACGATCGTCCAGACCGCCGTTGGTTCCGAAGTGAGTCACCACCCAGCGCGGAATGGCTGACATCTCAGCCAAAGTCTGGGTGCCCGAGGTGACCTGGCGTGATCCCTTGGCATCGACGACATAGCCGCGCTCCTGCATGCACGATCGCGCCCCCAGCATGACTGAGTCCCCGATGGCGAAGACGGCCCCATCGAATTCCGGCCGCTCCTCTGCAGCCACCGTCGTGCCCAATGAACAGCACAGCACAGCCACTGCGCATACGGCCACGAGTGCGCGAGTGCACCACGGGCGCCGGTTGACCATGCCGGGATTGTCCACCATCGCACTAGGCTCGTCACATGTCCAAGGTGTTGGCAGCTCTGCCAGTCGGCCAGCGTGTCGGGTTGGCGTTTTCCGGCGGGCTGGATACGTCCGTAGCGGTGGCCTGGATGCGCGCCAACGGTGCGGTGCCGTGCACCTACACCGCAGACCTCGGCCAATATGACGAGCCCGACATTCAGAGCGTGCCAGCACGTGCCATGGAATACGGAGCCGAACTTGCCCGCCTCGTCGACTGCACGTCAGCTCTGGTTGAAGAAGGCCTTGCTGCCCTAGCCTGCGGGGCATTCCACATCCGGTCAGGTGGTCGGATCTACTTCAACACCACTCCACTGGGTCGCGTTGTCACCGGCACCTTGCTGGTCCGCGCAATGCTCGACGACAACGTGAACATCTGGGGTGACGGCTCCACCTATAAGGGCAATGACATCGAGCGCTTTTACCGATACGGGCTACTCGCTAACCCCGATCTGCGCATTTACAAGCCCTGGCTCGACGCGGATTTCGTCAGCCAACTCGGTGGCCGTAAAGAGATGAGTCAGTGGCTGCAGGCCCGGGGCCTGCCCTACCGCGACTCGGTGGAAAAGGCCTATTCCACGGACGCCAATATCTGGGGCGCCACGCACGAGGCTAAGCAGCTCGAACTGCTTGACACATCCATCGAGATCGTCGATCCCATCATGGGAGTGCGGTTCTGGGATGACACGGTGGCCATTCCAACCGAAGACGTGACGATCCGCTTCGATCGCGGGCGCCCAGTCGCCATCAATGGGCAGTTGCTCGCGCCGGTGGCGCTCGTGCGCATGGCCAATGCGATTGGCGGCCGCCACGGTCTGGGCATGGCAGACCAGATTGAGAACCGCATCATCGAAGCAAAGAGTCGTGGCATCTACGAAGCCCCCGGGATGGCCCTGCTCTTCATTGCCTACGAGCGCCTGATCACCGCCATTCACAATGAGGACACCATCGCTAACTACCACGCCGAGGGTCGCCGACTTGGCCGGTTGCTCTACGAAGGCCGCTGGCTCGACCCTCAGGCGCTGATGTTGCGCGATGGCCTACAGCGCTGGGTTGCCTCGGCAGTCACCGGTGAAGTGACACTGCGACTACGGCGCGGTGACGACTACTCGATCCTGACTACCACCGGCCCACACCTGAGTTATCACCCCGATCGCCTCAGCATGGAACGCACCGAGGAGCCGGCCTTCGGGCCGGTGGATCGCATCGGCCAACTCACCATGCGCAATCTGGACATTGCGGACACCCGCAGCAAACTCGAGTACTACGCAGCAAGTGGACACCTCGGCACGGCCAGCACCGATCTTGTCGGGCACCTCAGCCCTGGCGGCGCGTCCGCCATTGCGGGGTCGCAGCCGGCCAGCAACGATGCGCTACTCGATGACGCCGCCATGGAGGAGGGCGCAGACTAGAGGTACCCGGTCCGAGGTCACCGGCCATCAGCGGGGACCCAGATAATGCCGAAATCTGCTCCCGTGACTCTTTGCAGCGCTTACGCTGCTCCTACAACTTAGTGTCGACCGGTATCCGCCGCCCTGTTCCACCCCGGACCATCACCTGGAGGCCGCCATGCGCCGCATCCGCACTTCTGTGTTTGCCATCGTGACCGCGGCAGGACTCATCGCGAGTTCTGGCACTGCACACGCCGTGCTCACTGATGCCGTGCTCCTCACCGACGTTGAGGCGCAGGCGGCGATGGCCTACCCATCGGCCCTGACCACTCAGTCAATACCGAATCTCGCCCCAGGCATTCTCATGCGTTCGTTCAAGGGTGCCGGACCACGACAGGACTCCTTCTCGGTCTTGGTTATCGATCCCCAGGGCTCAGGGAGCACCACCGACAATCCGAAGGCAGAGGCCGAGAAGGCCGAAAAGCAGGCGAAGGATACGTATCCAGGCCTGGAGTGCAAGGTGTACGAGCAGGCCGGCACCAAAATCACCATCGTGTGCTGGGGCAAAGATCCAGCCGTGGTTTTGGCCTTCTCAACGGATATCAAGAAGTACACCAAGAAGAAGAGGGTCAACGGCAAGTGGCGCAACGTGGTGTTCAAGCAAATCCCCGTCATGGGAACGGTAGATCGAATGCTGGAGACGATTTCGGAGTCGGAGGACGAACCAGTCGCCGCAGTTGTCACCGAAGCTGACCGGGTCAAGGCAGCCAATGAGGCCAAGGCCCTGCGGAATGCCCAGATGGCCAAGCTCCCGGCGACCTATCAGTAGATCGGCATTGCAATCCCAGCAACCTCCTAGTCCCAGGCGCCCACCACGATCTGGTCCCAGTCCAACACGGCACCTGTGACCACGCCTGAGGCATCCGAGAGCAGAAACGCGACCATGTCGGCGATTTGATCCGGTTGTCCGAGGCTACCCATCGGCAGTTGCGCGGCTGCCCGCTCCAGCCAGCCGTCCGTTGCTGCATGGGCAGCCCGCTGGATGACATCCTCGCCTTCCGTCGCTGTCCATCCGATATTGAGGGCGTTGATGCGAATGCGGTCGAATCGGTGGGCGTGCGCCGCGTTCTTCGTCAGCGCGTTGAGACCCGCCTTGGCGGCCACGTAGGGCGCCAGAAATCCCTGCGCGCCGTGAGATGAAATCGACGAGATGTTCACGATTGAGCCCGGAACCCCGCGAGCCACGAGGTGCTGCACAGCTGCCTGCATGATGAAGAACGGCCCGCGCAGGTTGATGGCGATGTGGGCATCGAAGTGATCAGGGGTGGTATCCACCAATGAGCCGCGGGTCACTAAACCGGCGCAGTTGACCACGCAGTCCAACTGACCGAACTGTTCGATGGTGGCGGTCACCGAGCCGACCGCCTGATCTACCTCGGCGACATCGGCCCGATGAAAGGCCACTGGTCGTCCCAGTGGCTGCAACTTCTCAAGCAGTTCTGCAGCCCTTTGTTCGGATCGGCCGGTAACCATGACTGCGGCTGCACCGGCCTGAAGGGCGCGCAGCGCCACTGCGGCACCGACGCCCTGGGTTCCTCCGCTCACGAGCACCACTTTGGAATCCAGTGCCCGGTCATTGAGCGCCGTCATCACATCGCCTCCTCATCGCCGATTGCCTCACGGTTGTCTGTCAGCGCCTTCGTCAACGATCTTCCCGCACGTGTGCGACGTACGTTGCGAATACGCGAATTAAGGAGATGTTTTATGACTCGATACAGCGTTGTGGCGCACGCACACAGTCTGCACAGTACGGGAGTTCGTGCTGCGGCAGCAGCAGCGACATTGGCCTTAGGGCTGACCCTCGTCGGATGCTCTACCGGCACCACCAGCTCTGAGGACAACATCCTCGGAGGTAGCGTCACGATGGAGGATGGAAATCTCTCCGTTGAGGCCAGCGCCGGTGCCTTTGGGGTAGGGCCGGATCTGACCATGCCGGATACTTGGCCGTCACCTGTGCCGGCCTTCAGTCGTGGCGACCTGATCGGTGTTGAGGTCCTGGGCGATCAGGCCACAGCAACCTGGTACACGGAGCTCACCCCTGAGGATGCGCTCGGCCACTACCGTTCGCAGTTAGTGCTGGCCGGCCTGAACATCGCAACGGAAGTTGAATCCATGGGTCAGCCCACCCTGCAAGCCACGGGTCGCGGATATCGGGTGAATGTCACGGCATTGGATTCCGGTGTTCAAACTGCACTCGTCGTCACGGCGGTGGCTCAATAGGTTGATGGCGAGGCAGGTCACGTGCCGACGGGCTCGAGCACGAACTGGTACACGTTTCGGCCCTGAACGCGCGATCGATAGCCGGTGAATCCGATAAACACCTGATCGGCCTGCTGCCAGATTCCTTCAACCTCGTCGCTTCGAGCCTGGCGCGCTCGCACGGTCACCTGGCGTTGACGCCAGGTGACCGTTGCATATGGATCTGCGAGCAGGTTGTGCACCCAGGCGGGTGACTTTGGCTGGGCGTAGTTCGTTCCCAGGATTGCGAGGTCCTTCCCCCACGGGATCGCGGCAACCGGCATCGTGCGCTCCAGGCCACTTCGAGCACCGATCGTCGTCAGCATCACTACCGGTAGCCCCACGACCAGACCTGGCAGGGTGAGCCGCCCAGAGGTCCACCGATGTAGCGGTCGATCCACTCGATAGAGCGTGCGTTGAAAGACCCAGGAACCGGGGCGAGTCGCACCTACACGCTGGAGCCCACGCTGTATCGGTGACGGTGGTCGCCAAGTGAACCCCAGGTCCGCTTGCAGTCCCACTGATTCACCGTTCGAGTGCATCGGTTGTTGCGGCTACGTTGCCGGGCCGTAGGCGTTGTCGCCGGAATCCCCGGGTAGCGCCCACAGAATGATGACGACGAGGTTGGCGATTGAGATGACCAGCAGCAACTGCAGCCATCCCGAAAGCCCCCGATCGTGGAGGCGCCGTGAGCCGACGGCCAACACCGGAACCAGCAGCGCCAGCGCGACGATCAATCCCAGGCCTAGTAAGACACTGCCCAGCACGATCAGCGGCGTGGAAACCGGATCTGAGAGCGCACCGATCATCAGCAGCACGACCCCAAGACCCACGGGGATCCCACCGACGAGCTGGTTGAAAAGGTAGAACCACCAGAACTCGGGTCGGCGTGCGCGGCCGTCGAATTTCGCATAGTTGCCCAGGCAGGTTCGTATCGCCTCGGTGAATCCCACAGTTGCTCCTTTACTTTCGGGCGCATTGGCCCGCGCTTGTACCTCGATGCTAGGGAACAAGTTGGGGCTGGCCGGAAAGGCGCGCTGACTCCAGCGTGTAACGTCACCTGTCAGACCGCATCGAAATACCTGTCGATGCCTGGTCGACGATCAGCCGGGAGGATGTTGCCGTGGACCTGGGCCTGGAAGGCACCGATCAGTGGTGGTTCAACCTACGCACCCAGCAGGTGGAGCAGGGGCCGGGTAACCCCAATGCCGAACGCATGGGGCCGTATGCCAGTAAGGCTGAAGCCGAGGCGGCGCTCACCCATGCTCAGGAGCGCAATGAAGTGTGGGACGCGCAAGACGACTAAACGATGCCCGTGCGCTGGGCCAGGTCAGACCACTTAGGCGACCAGGTAAGCGAAGACCACTAACCGGCGCTCATTGGTACCAGGGGGGTCGCAGGTTGTCAGCGTCAACATCGGCACACCCAGGCGCAGTGGATCATCGGCCAACACCCAGGTGTCCTGCGGGTCAACCACCTGCGTGGAATGCACCACGTAGCGAAACGCCGTACCCGCCTCATCGGTAAACACCACGAGATCCCCGGACTTCAGATCGTCCAGCTTCAGGAACGGTGCGGTCCAACCCGTGCGATGGCCGGCGATACCAGCGTTGCCGGGTTGTCCTGGTAGCGGGGTGGTCGGGTAGTGCCCGGGACCTTCACTCAACACATTGCGACCGATGCCCTGGCGAACCGTCAGAGGTTCGTCACTGACTAGTCGTTTGCCGTTACGTTCGAAGGACAGCGTCCCAAGCACTGTTCCGGCTTCGATCTGCGGGGGTGCGGTGGACGGTGTCGGTAGGGCGTTGCCGCCAGCGCCAGCGGCGCCGATGAGCGGTGCATCGTCGGGAGGTGCCGACGGAGTGGGCGATGCTTCGTCTACCTGGATCTGACCGATTTCGAACTGCATATCGGCGAACACCGTGGTTCGAACTGCGACACCGATCAATGCCACGCCCGCCAGGATCAACAGCACACTCATCATCCAGCGCAATGCCATACCTGATCCACGCGAGCCTTCGTCACCACCGATACGCGCCGCGGCCGGCGGAGCGACTTGGAGCTTTGTTGGAGCGAGCTCGGCCATCACGGCATGAATGGGTCCTGGTGCGCCAATCGGAGTAAACGGTGGACTGATCGCCCCGAAGGGTCCCGCGCCCACGCCATTGACTGCAGCAACTCTGAATAGATACGCGATGCCGCTGGTTAAACCGCTGATTTGCGCGGTGGGCGATGGGTCAGCAACGCGGGGCACCGACTGCCAGGTGTGTCCACCATCGGGTGAGACCTCAAGCCGGTAGTCCTGTACGGGATCTCCACCGTCGATCAGTGGCGGCGTCCAAGCCAGTGACACCACGCCGGCGCCAACCACTCCGGAGATTGCTCCGGGCTCGCCCGGCAGTCCGGCGGGAACGCACAGATTGGAGGCTTCACTGAAAGCACCCTGCCCTGCCGCATTGACCGCGCACACTCGGAATCGATAGGCGGTGCCATTGACCAATCCGACAACCGGTGTCTCGCAGGTCGCTGATGGACCGCGCACGATGGGAAGCCAGGTGATGCCGCCGTCGGTGCTGGACTGCACGCGGTAGTCAACGATCGGTAGACCACCATCGTTCGCCGGTGCCGACCAGCGCACGAGCAGGCGCCCATCACCGCGTTCGACCAACACCGATCCGGGTGCATCGGCAACGCCCAGTGGGACTACCGGTGCGGAGGACTGCGTGAAGGGCCCGACGCCCGCCGCGTTGACCGCTGCCACCCGAAACACCACCGGCACGCCGTTGGTCAGCCCGGTTACCACCATCGTGGGAAGCGGTGATGGTGCACGGGCAACCGTGACCCACGGATCTGCTGTGCTCGTACCGGTTGCGAAGGCGCCGAATGCATCGGCGCGAGCCACCTGGACGATGTAGTCGATGATGGGAGTGCCACCGGTGTTACTCGGCGGTGACCAACTCACCGTGACCTGACGATCACCACTTTGTGCGACCACGGCACCCTGGCTGCTCTGCGGCAGGCTGATGCCGTCGGTACGCGCGGATGTGCCCTGCGGCACCACGCGCACCAGCGCACCGGCAAGGTCATCAATGCCGGAAAGCAACACGGCTTGGTCGCTCGCGGCGTAGCGCCCAACGGTCATCCAGGTGATGCCAGCATCACGGGAGACCTCAACGACCATCGTCTCGCCCGGCGTCGCCGCACTAGCGGCCTCCGGATGCAGGGTGATGAGTCTGCCGTCAACACTGATCGGTGCACTTGCCTGCATGCTCTGCCAGGCACGCATCATGATCCACATTCCGGCGAGCGCAGCAAGCATCGCTGCCGAGCACAGGTAGGCCAGGCGCCAAGGCCCCAGCTCCAGCAGCACCGGCACCATCGCCAATGCGCCCACCGGCGGAATGAGCCATGTCCACGAGCCTTGGATCAACGCAAAACCAATGAGTCCAAGGAGCAAGACTCCAGCCCACGGAGCTGCGGAAATTGGCGCGAACACACTGAGAGCCAGCGGCAATCCAAGGGCCACCACAACCTGTGCACTGAACACCGCGAAGGCAACACCGCGCCGACCGTTGCCCACCTGCTTCGGGCTAGCGGGATTGGGGCCAGCGGGACCATGGCTGCGCCTACCCATCGGCGCACCTCCCCTAGCCGACCATCACCTGCCCATGGCAGCGGACCCTGCCCGGGTAGAGCGACTTTAGCCCGGGAGTGGCGTGTTTCCTGGGATTGAAGGGGACAGTGTTACTGGTGTGTATTACAGGGTTTCTTGTGGGTACTTCCGGAGATTGTCAGCCAGGCCTGCCATGCTCCCCGAATGGACAGCCTGAACACTGCTGACGCCCTTACGGGGCTGATTCCGGGCCTGCTCTTTGGGGCATTCCTGTGCCTGGCGCTGGGGTGCGCCCTGGGTTGGGCCCTGGGCTGGGCGCAAGGACGCAACCGGGAACGTCTGCGGGCAGCCACGCTGGAAGGCCAGGTAGCCCTGGTCACGGCCGAGCGGGACGAACTACGTCGCCAGACCCAGGATTCCCAGGCCCTCGAGGGCCTGGTGGCACCCCTGCGAGAAAGCGTCGAGCAGCTCAGACAGGTGTCCGAACATGCCAACGGTCAGCGTCAAGCCGCAGAGGCGGCACTGCAAACTCACATCCAGCAGGTCCAAGCTCGCTACGACTCCTTGGAGGTCGCCACCCGCCAATTGGCCGGTGCCCTGGCAAAAGGCCAGACCCGCGGTCAGTGGGGTGAGATGCAGCTGGAGCAACTGCTCGACCACGCCGGTCTGATTGAGGGCACGCACTACCGCCGCCAGGACACCAAGCACCAGGATGGCAACCAGTTGCGCCCCGACGTGGTGATCAGGATGCCCGGGGGCGGGGAAATCCTGATCGACGCAAAGTTTCCCTTCGACGCCTACTGGGCCGCCGCCGGCACACAGGATCCCGTCCAGCGGGATGACGCACTGCGCAAGCACGCCGCCGACCTGCTTGCTCGAGCCAAGGAACTGGCCGGCAAGCGCTACTCCGAATCCACGCGGAGCCCAGATTTCGTGGTGATGTTCCTGCCACTGGAGTCGCTGCTCTCATCGGCTTTGGACATGAACGGCCTGCTCCTTGAGCAGACCTTCGAGCGACGGGTCATCCTGGCAACGCCGACGACAACCCTGGCGTTACTGCGCACGGTGGGGTTCGCCTACGAGCGCAAACTCATGGCAGATAACGCAGAGGAGATCCGTCAGGCGGGGGCCGAGATGCTCAGCCGGCTGGCCGTCCTTGTCGAACATCTGGACAATCTGCGCAGGGGCCTGGCCCAGGCCGTGAGCGGATACAACGATTTTGTTGGCAGTTTCGAGCGCAATGCGTTGACGCAGGCCCGACGCATGCGAACCCTGGGTGTCGCCTCCCAGCGCTCCCTCGAGCCACCAGCCGACGTGGATCTCACCCCACGGGCAGTGGCTGACAGGCGGTGACCAGCAGCCACGTTGCCGTGCCATCTGGCCCCATGACGAGCGACGCATCCACCTGTCCAACGCCAGGTACCTCAAGGGGGCCGAGTACCCCTAGGGCTGCGGACTGTTGCCCGTCCAACCCCGTGAGTTGAGAGTCGACCTGTACGAGGTAGCCCGCACTCGAACCCAACGCACAGGTCAGGAATTGCTGATCCCGCCCGGTCAACGAAACCCGCCCCTGCGGATCGGTTTCCAGCAGCGGATGGAAGCCCAAGGTCTCCTTGAGCAACGTGTCCCCTGCCGCCACGACGGCATCGGCGTTCTGCAAAGCCGAGGCCACCTGGGCCCTTCCAGCACTGGCCGCCTGTGCAGCAAGCAGCAGTCCCATCATGGTGACCGCTGTCCCGGCTATGAGCACGATCAGCGCGATCACGAGGCCACGGCGGGGACGAGCAGCCTGAATCACGCCCACCACCCCACCGGCAAAGGCAAGGACGACACAGATCCCGCCCAAGGGCAGGGTGATGACCGACCATGTCTCGCAGGAGGTTCCGGGCAGGCAGCCCAGCGAGGTCACCGACAAATATGTCAGCGTCAATGGTCCGGGCACGGAAAAGAGCAAAAGCCCGACGCCGACGACACCGCAGATGGCCCGCACCCAGCGCCGCGCATACCAGGGTGGCCCTGTGCCCCCCGCGCTAGTCATGCGCCAGAGCTCGCTCGCAGAGCGGCGTCCATACTCGCTCGAGCCGCCTGGGGGCTGACCTGTGGACCCTCTGGTGCGGCCGCATCAGCCCGTTCAAGTCGGCAGTCATTGGACAGGAGGTGGTCGGTGAGTTCCCGGGCGGCCAGGTCCCGATCACCCTCACGGAGGGCCCGCAGGATTCGACCGTGTTGCACTGCCAGGCGCAATCCCGAATCACCTCCTGAGCCTTGGACGATGGCGCCGAACATAGCCGCCTCAATCGGCGCATAGGCTCGAATCAGCCAAGGATTCCCGGCGGCCGCCACCAGCTCACGATGAAAGTTCAATTCGGCGCGCCAAATGATGCGCTCGTCAGCCCGATCGGCCATGCTGCGCAGCCGTTGGGTTGCCCCCTGGAGGCGGTCCAGCACTGCTGGATCTAGGTGCACGCTTCGTACGGCAGCCGACTCCAGGGCCAGCCGGGCATCAAGGAGTCCAGCTCGATCAGCCTCGGAATATCGGGGGAGCACCGCGCTGCGATTGCGCTCGCGGACCAGCAGCCCGGAGGCCACGAGCAGACCGAGGGCCTCACGAGCCGACAGGCGTGAGACCCCGTAGGCCTGGGCGACGGCGACCTCGCCCAGGGCGGTGCCAGGTGCCAGGCGACCGTCCAAGACCGAGTCCCGGATCGCCTGGCAAAGGGAATCCACCACCGAGACAGGGGTGATTGATCCAGCGACCTGTAGTCCTACTGACATGGCCCCATCCTGACAGAAACGGACATAGGTTTAATCCCGACACGCTGATAACATCTGATCTGCAGACAATCAGACAATCTTCCGCGAAAAATGCTCACCTTCACGCGCGGTTGTTCGGATCCTGTCCGGACCCGGACGCACAGCCGTTCAGAAGCAGTTCCGACCCCAATCGGTCCCCACAATTGAGGTCAGCGCACTGGGGGTGTGCATCGCAAACAAGGTCCGCGTGGCGTTCACGTGGCGGTGGGGGTTCTCAACGGGTGTTCAAATTGGTCAACGGGCGGCGTCGGCTGACGGTCGTATCCACCGCAAGACAGAGTTCTACAACGTCACGAGCAACGGCGAAAGCGTGTGCATGACCGTCTATGTCTTGTGCACTATTCCGATCAGTGATACCCGTCGTCGGTCATTCCAGGTTGCCGCCGTTGACAAGGCGGGTGAACCACTGAACTCTGCTCGCGGCACGGATGCGGTGAGCCCTGAAGGCTCCAAAATGGCTCTTGTGTACTTCGATTCGACCTCGGCAGAGTTGACGGCTGAGTCCAAGCGGAAACTGCGAGCACTACTCAACGACATGAAGGTTCTGGGGCTGCGACACATCTACCTGCGCGGACATACCGACACCCTGGGGTCCCGGGAATACAACATGCAGTTGAGCGCAGATCGTGCACGCAACGTCCACGATTGGTTAGAACAACGCGCTCTCAACGCAGACTTCACGTCCGAGACACCTCGGGGTGAAACGATGCCTGCCGTCCTTGAAGACCTCAAGCCAGGTGATGCGCGCATCCGGCGAGTTGAAGTCTTTGTCGACTGACGACTTTGCCTCGTCGTGGAACGTTCATTCGCCCTGTTCGCGCTCAGCTCTGCGCTGGGCATCAAGGGCCTCCGCTTCCTCCAGGGTTGGCGCAGTGCCCCCTCGGCGCTGTGGTAGCCACCACGCACCCCTGGGATCGGCCAGCTCGGCTGGTGTGGGCTTCGGGTATCGGTCGATGGTCTGGTCCAACAGCGCTCGAAGATCGTGTGTCAACTGCTCTGAGACCTGCTCGGCGTCATCCGCACGAGTCGGGTTCATCGGCTCGCCGATAGATATGGCAATGGTTCGACCGCGCGTGAAATCCCGCACTCCGTAACCCATGATCCGCTGGCCGCCGAAGACGATCATTGGGATGAGCGGCACCTTTGCGGAGACCGCCATCCGAACAGCACCACTCTTAAGTTCCTTGATCTCAAACGAACGACTCATCGTTGCTTCCGGAAAAACGCCAACCAGTTCCCCGCCGCGCAGTGCGGTGACCGCGTCACGGAAGGCCTGACTTCCCGACGTCCGGTCAACCGGGATGTGCCGCATGCCGCGCATGAGCGGACCGGACACCGGGTGTCGAAACACCGACTCCTTGGCCATGAATCGCACAAGACGATGCCCCACGCGATCAGCGGGAATACCGGCAAAAGCAAAATCCAGATAGCTGGTGTGATTAATCGCCAGCACCGCCCCACCACTACGCGGAAGATGCTCAGTGCCAACGATGTCGAACTTAATACCCAGGCTCGCGAAGAAGGTCTTGGCGAACACGATCACGGGCCGGTACGTCAACTCAGCCATCTGACCTCCACCTCGGGTAGGAAGGCTATCTGCTAGCGTCCCCCACCGTGACTGTGCCCTTGATAGCACTGCAAGTTCTCCTCGGCCTGGCCTTCCTGGCGGCAGGCATCACCAAGGTGGTGTCAAGCAAGGACGCACTCCGCACCCGCATGACGTGGGTGGACTCCTTCCCGGCATGGTCTGTTAAGGGCATCGGCGTGATGGAAGCACTCGGCGCACTCGGCCTGCTCCTGCCGCTCGTCACCCCCCTGGGGGCCGTCATCACGCTGTTGGCGGCCATCGGCCTGGCAATCGCCATGGTTCTTGCGATCATCGTCCACATTCGCCTGAAGGAAGCCGGTCAATCGGCTCCGGCAGCTGTCCTGCTCCTACTGCTCCTCGCCCTGATCGCCCTGCTCGTCACGAACTCCTAGCAGCGCGCGACAGTCACGCTGTCGAATCTGCGGACCTAGGTCCCGAAGGCAAGGGTCCATCGCCGCTAGCAGGTCAGCGTTGGTGCACCGACGATGGACGCATGACTTTGGATGATCCCTGGGCAGAACGCATCGTGGTTGGCGTTGACGGAAGCGAACATGCTGAGCGCGCCGCACATTGGGCGGCACAAGAAGCAAGACTCCACGGGCGCGGCCTCACCTTGGCCTACGCAATCCTGCCCCCGGTCACCAGCGCCGCGTTCGGTCCGAGTCTTCCGGTCGCGATGGGCGCCATCGACGCGATCCGAGAGAGCGCAGAGCATGAGTTGGCGCGTGTTGCTTCAGCAGTTGATTACCCAGATGTTCGTACCGTCGTGATGATGGCGTCCTCGTCTGGGCTCATGCTGGAAGCGTCACAGACAGCCGCAATGGTGGTCGTGGGGTCCCGAGGGCTCGGCGGATTTCGCGACCTGCTCTTGGGCTCTACAGGTACGCAGGTCGCTACCTACGCGATGAGCCCCTGCGTCGTCGTTCGTGGCTTGGCTGAACCCGGCGCGCGACGAATAGCCGTAGGTGTGGACGGGTCGCCTGGCTCCGAACCTGCCCTTGCCTTTGCCTTTGACGAAGCAAGCCGGCATGGCTGGACTCTCGTTGCTGTTCACGCTTGGGAAATTCCCAGCTACGACTTCTTGGTACTGCCCGATCCGTACCAACCCTTTCCTCCAGCGGAAATCAATGGTGAAGAAGTGCGACTCGTTGCCGAAGCCCTCGCTGGATTCACTTCCACGTACCCAGATGTTCATGTTGAACAGCGGGTAGTTCGAGGCCCAACCGTGCAAAGCATTCTTGCGGCCGCGAAGGATGCGGCGATGCTCGTCGTCGGTACCCGCGGAAGAGGCCTGATGATGGGCGCCGTTCTCGGCTCAACCAGTCACGGCTTGCTCCATCATGCGCAGATCCCGGTCGCAGTGATCTCCGGTAAGCAGCAGTCTGAGGCGTGATCGCATGGCCTGAAGGGACCTGAGGTGGGACCTGCTGACTATCGACTATCGACATCATTGAACACCGTGGGCGAGGTGGGACGTGACTACCTCTAGCATGGGCAAGTGGCAGGTGATGCT
>CAZKFI010000005.1:58459-60985 GCA_964551975.1 uncultured Bifidobacteriaceae bacterium
GACGGGTCTGGACCTCGACAAGGACGTACTCGTCGAAATCGCCTGCATCGTCACCGAATCAGATCTCACGGAAGTTGATGGCGGCATCAGCCTGGTCATCAACGCCCCGGACCAGGCCCTCAAGGACATGGATCCCGTTGTCGACACCATGCATCGCGACTCGGGGCTGCTGGCCGAGATACCCAACGGCATTCCGCTCGTCGCAGCTGAGCAACAGGTACTCGCTTACATCAAAAGCCATGTTCCGGAAGCCCGCAAGGCGCCGCTCGCTGGTTCCAGTGTGTACGTGGATCGAATGTTTCTAGCGAAGTACATGCCTGATCTGGACGCTCACCTGCACTACCGCTTGGTTGACGTCTCCACCGTCAAGGAATTGGCCAAGCGCTGGTATCCCCGTGCCTACTACGCATCTCCGGAAAAGCAGGGGAACCACAGAGCGCTTGCGGACATCAGGGAATCGATTGCCGAACTTCGCTACTACCGAGATGCCGTGCTGGTACCGCATCCCGGACCTGATACCGAGTCCGCCCGGTCACTCGCAGCTCAGCACGTCGTTGATCATTCGTGACTGACTGCCACGCACGATTCGACGAGCTCGATCCAGACCGATCACTCGATCAGCCCCGCCCCGATCGCCTAAATTCAGCCGATCCGCAATTTGAGCAGATCATGGCCGCGCATTGTCAGGCCATGGCTGACGGGCGCGAAACCTATTTCGACCCAGTCACCGGCTTCGTGGTCATCACCGCACGAACGCACGCTTTGCGGGGCTACTGCTGCGAACGCGGGTGCCGGCATTGCCCCTACCGTGCGCACTGACCTTCCTCCCTGACGTACCGTGGTCTGGTGCACCCCGTCACACCACGCCGATTTTCTCTGCCTGCCCGCCGACTTCTGTTGCCTGGGCTCTTGGGCGCCCTCATCGCGGTATCCCTGACCACAACCGCCGCAGAAGCAAGTCCGCTGGTGCGACCGGCCGCGGGTCCGGTAGCCAAGGGTGACTGGGTGATGATTCCGATGAGCAAGGACTCCAACAAAGATGGTGTCATCGACGGTGACGGTGGTGTTCCGCAAGCAGGATCGCTCTCACTCACACCTGCCACGAGTTTCGTGGGAGCTGGTAACTTCATCGCTCAACCCAACGAACGCCTGATTGACGGCAGTCTGTCTTGGTATCTGGAATCGACCGGCTATCCAGTGCAACTGAATGCGTGTGCTTCCTCCGGTGCACGCTATTCCTGGACAGTGCGCCAAGGCAGCACAACAGTCTTAACCACCCAATCACGGCGACTTGCCAAGAAGACGTGCAAGACCCAGGTAATGCTCCCGGAAGGTGACTACACCCTCGAGCTGCAGGTCAGCCGAGCTGGCCGTACCGATACGTTCACCACAGGTGCGACGGTGCGCAACATCTTGTTCGTGGTTCTCGGCGACTCCTTCGCCTCTGGAGAGGGAACACCACGCAATATCGACGCCTGGATACGCCAGGCCGGCCTGTTCACGACGTTCTTCCCATACTGGGACGACGATCCATGCGACCGCAGCGCAGTGTCCGGCCCCGCCCAAGCGGCACTCACGTTAGAACAGTCCAGTCCACGAACCTCTGTCACATTGGTTGACGTCTCCTGCGCAGGGGCGACGGTCGACGCCGGCGTACTCGGTCCACAGCCAGGCGCGCGTAAGACCCTGAGTCAGATTGAACAGGTGCGACGCATCATCGGCGATCGCGCGATTGACGCCGTCAGTCTCACTGTCGGTGGTAACGACATCGGGTTCACCTCGATCCTGACCAGTTGCTCAACCCGCGTCGACTGCCCTATCCAGCGTGCCAGCAATGGACCGCTTGCCGCCTACCCAACACTGCAAGACGGTGCCCAGGCTCGGCTGGGCACACTCCCAGCGGCCTATGCACGCATCGCGGGCTGCTTGGGTGGATCCACCTGCACCCTGGCGGGGCCTGGTGAGGATCGGCCCCTCCCCATCGCCGCAGGAGGTGCCGTGCTGCCCACCATGTATCCGGATATCACTCGGGCAGCCTCCGGCGCACCGTGTACGTACCTCACCATGGACGCAACGGATTTCGCCTGGGCCCGCAGCACCCTGCTCGTACCCAATCCCACCCCCACGTACCCCTACCGCACGACAAACAACAAAGAGGTGACCTTGACGGTGACCAACGGGACACTGAACTCGCAGATCGCGGCAACGGCCACCCTGGGATGGCAGCCAGTCAGTGGAGCTTGGGGGGCTTCCGGCGACTCGGACACGGGGCACGGGGTCTGTGCGGGTGATCAGGCGTGGGTGTTCGGCCTCACCGCCCTGCAGGGCTTTCCTAGCGGCTCCTTCCACCCCAATCCACGCGGACAGCAGGTGATCGGCAAGGCGATCTCGGCAGCAGTGCGCGGCGCCCTAGGGCTGTGATTCCCGCATCCGCACTTGATACGCTATTCCCCTCGCGCCGCTAGCTCAACTGGCAGAGCAGCTGACTCTTAATCAGCGGGTTGTAGGTTCAAGTCCTACGCGGCG
>CAZKFI010000006.1:0-6953 GCA_964551975.1 uncultured Bifidobacteriaceae bacterium
TCAGCGAGGTGCCATCGCAGACCTTCATGAACCGGTCGTTCTGGCTCGCCGGCACATGCTCACCGACACCAACGGGTGGCACGATTAATTCCCCCGCCTCGCACTGGATGCACGAGAACACCGCCGAGACCCTGTTCGACAGATTAGAGGCGCACGGCAAGACGTGGAAGGTGTATGTCAAGGAGCCTGACCCGGCTTCATTCACCGGGTTCATCCACTGGCCGAGGCTGAAGGACAGATTCGCCACTCACTTTCTGCCGTTTGAGCAGTTCAAGCGTGACGCCGCGAGTGGAGACCTGCCCGACTTCACGTTTATTGAACCAAACCTTCTCGTTGGGCATGGGGACTACCACCCTGCGGAAGGCGCATCCTTGGTGAAGGGCCTGGATCTTCCAATGGACCCGCCGTCATCGATCCTCTCCGGCGAGGCGTTCCTGTCCGAGCTGTTCGAAACGTATCGTGCGATGCGCGCTACCTCGGGTGCGAACGTGTGGAACACCACGTTGTTCATCGGATGGGATGAGCCGGGTGGAACGTACGACCATGTGCCACCGGGCGCAGTGCCGCCACCAGATGCAAGCGCTCCGGCCGGTCAGTTCGGGTTTACATTCGATCGCTCGGGGTATCGCGTCCCTGCAATCATCGTCTCGCCATGGATCGAGCCGGGCTCGGTGTTCAACGAGGAGTACCGACACACGTCCATGCTCGCTACTCTGCGCAAGGTATGGGGAATTGGTGATGCATTCACTCAGCGTGATGCCGCCGCCCGCACCTTTGATGAGGTTTTCACTCGCCAGCTACCGACGGATCCCGACATCTGGGCTATCCCGCCTGCGCAGCCTCTGAGTCCGTCGCAGGTCAACTTTCACGAGACTGATCGCACAATGAGCACGCTTGGCAAGGCGATGCTGCCACAGGTCATTGCCTATGCGAAGGCTCAAGGGATCGAGCTTCCCCCGCAAGTGGAGGATCCGAACTTCCACCTCACGACCCAGCTCGCATTCGATGTGATCGCTTTGATCTCCGCGCACGTGTGGCCCGGGCTTGGACCGCAGGGCAGTGAGCTCGATGCTTTGAAACGTCGTATTGGCGTGGATCTCGCTCAAGCGGTCCAGCCTGTATGAGTACACGTGAACAGGAACCCCGGGAGGTGGAGACTGGTTCTCACTGGAGTGTGACGGGACTGCCGGGAGAAATGGTTGCCCGCATCACCGACTTCAATGACCCAAGGCAGGAATGGCGCCGGCTGTTTTCCGAAGTCATGGGTACATTTCTGCTCGTCGTAGTCGCTGCTGGTGGCGGCATGATGAATGCCGCGTTCGACGGAGTGATCGGGCGGGTTGCCGCAGTGGTAGCACCAGGGCTCATGGTGATGGCCATGATCTTGTTCATGGGCAAGGTTTCAGGTGCTCACTTCAATCCTGCGGTGAGCATTGGCTTTGCATTGCGTGGGGATTTCCCGTGGAAGCGGGTGCCCGGCTATGTCGTCGCACAGATCATCGGTGCGCTCCTTGCCGCCCTGCTTTTGCAGTACGTGGTCGGTGTGTCAGCATCGAACGGTGCCACGTACCCGGCGAGTTCGACGACCCCACTGATTGCCTGCCTAATGGAGGCGGTGCTCACCTTCGGGCTGCTTAGCGTCATCCTCGGGACTGCCTCTGGCGCGCAAAACATCGGGGTGATCGGTGCGCTCGGTGTCGGTGGCTACATCGCGCTGGCTGGATTGTGGGCGAGCCCACTTTCCGGTGCTTCGATGAACCCTGTGCGGTCCCTCGCCCCTGACGTCGTCGCAAACAACTACACCGCATATTGGGTGTATGCCGTCGGGCCGCTGCTCGGCATGGCCCTCGCTGTTCTCGCAGCGTTCGTATTGCGCGGTCGAGGTGGCGGTCGCGACGGGTCATCGGCAGCCCAAGGTTCGCTCTACACCTCGCCGCAACACCCGGAGAAGCTCTAGGCAGACGTCAGACTCCGACCTCGGCGGTGCCTCCAGCGGTGGCTTATGCAACTCGTGTCGGGGGAATTCAATGCCCGACATCGGATGACGTGACGACCGCACTCTCGGGGCTCCCTCGACTACTCGGCAAAGGTCTGGGATTCCTAGCGAACCTGGATCGGGCCGATTGTCAATCCCGTTCGTCATATGTCGTCGAGTCCTTGTATGAGCCATTTTTGGTTGGCATAATGCGTCGACGCCCCAGCCCGGGGCCCGAGCGAGGGAGCACTATGCCGACTGAGATCACCACACCGGCACCAGCCGCAGCCATTGACCGTCTGACCTTGGCAACTGATGGCGTGCGGGGTACTGAGGTCGCCTTTGTTAACTATTGCGGCTTTGGAAGCTGTTTTGCGGATGATGCTGAGTAGGTATCTGAGTCCAAGCAGTCAGGATGCTCGCCTTCGGGCACGCACCCTGACTGCTTTCTGGCGGCTGCCGGCTCTTAAGGGAACCGAACAGCTGATGTAACAAGTGGTTGCTAGGTGCCGACCGCAGCTGCCTCACCTGCGGTGATGCGCAGCAGTTCGTCGTAGCTCGTTGGGAACACGTAGTGCGGATGGCCTCCTGCAGCCCAAACCTCGTCGTACTGAGCCAAGGCCACATCGACGATCGTGCGCAGCGGCTCCGGGTGGCCCACGGGTGCGACGCCGCCGATAGCAAAGCCGGTCGCCTCGCGCACTTGATCGGCCGTTGCTTTGTCGATGGTCGAGGCGCCCAGTGCCGAGGCGAGTCGCTGTGTGTCAACGCGATGTGCACCCGATGCAATGACCAGCACGGGTGTCCCATCGGCGAGAAACACCAGGGAACTCGCGATCTGGCCGACGGTGATACCCAGTGCTGCTGCCGCCTCCTTGGCGGTGCGTGCGCTGTCGTCAAGTCCTCGCACCTGGCCTGCGGAACCTAGACGTTGGAGTTCCCGAGCGACCCGCTCAACGGATGAGGGCAGCGGAGCCGGAACTGTCACGCACGCAGGCTAGTGGGGGCTGGGCTGGAATATGCGGCAGCATCAAACGTTTATACCCCTAGGGGTATAGTAATCTCATTCCAAGGAGGCAGTGATGGCAACGGTGGAACTGGGCGAGGTGACGTTTTCGTCAACGGTAAAAGAGGGCATAACCCTGGTTGATTTCTGGGCTGACTGGTGTGGGCCCTGCCGGATGTTTGCGCCAATTTTCGAAGCGGCCGCCGATCGCCACCCCGACATCACCTTCGGCAAAGTGAACACTGAGGCTGAACCAACGTTGGCCGCGGCCGCCAACATCACGTCGATCCCGACACTGATGGCTTTCCGGGATGGCATCCTGGTGTTTCAGCAGGCAGGTGCATTACCGGCGCAAGCACTGGATCAAGTCATTGATGCCGTGCGGTCGCTAGATATGGATGGCGTGCGTGCCTCGTTGGCGCAACCTGCTGAGGTGATCTAGCGTGCGATCTATGCGGAGAACCTGGTTGGTTATTGCGGTCGTGACCCTGGCCGCGACGGGTGTGTTGAGTGGATGCGCGTCATCGCCCTCGGCAGCGTCACAGGTCAAAGAGGTTGATGCGCAGGGCTTTCTCGCAGCTGCCGCGCAGCCGGGTGTCGTTGTTGTCGACGTGCGTTCCCCACAGGAGTTCGCCGAAGGCCACCTACCAGGTTCCCTGAATATCAGCGTCGAGGCGCCGGACTTTGCTGAGCGCATCGCGGCACTAGATCCCATGACCCAGACCTTGGTCTACTGCCGCAGCGGTCGGCGTTCGACCATTGCGGCGGATTTGATGGTGCAATCCGGATTCACAAACGTCGTGAATTTCTCTAGCGGCGGTGCTGCCGACCTTGCGCAGGCTGGTGCGGTTCTCACCACGTCATAGCCGACGGGGGAGTGTCGATCAGTTGTAGCTGGTCATCAGGCTAAGGACATGAACAGCTTCTCCAGTTGGGCACTGGTCACTGCTTCATCCTCACCGTCGTTGACGCACTGACGGATGCCGTTAGCGATGATCTTGAAGCCAGCTCGGTCCACGGCCTTGGCTGCGGCCGAGAGTTGCGTGACGATGTCGATACAGGAGCGCTCATCCTCGATCATGGCGATGACTCCATCGATCTGACCCCGTGCCCGGCGAAGGCGGTTGAGCACATCAGCGCGAACTTCCTCGTCAATCTGCATGCTTGATGGTAGCCCGATTTTGGGTACCCCGGTGGGTATAGCTGGTCTTGCCGTTGAGGCATGTCGACCATCGCAGCCAATAGCGCGTCCGAGAGCGCCGGACGTCAGAGGGCAGGGTCTTGTGCGGGTGGATCGTTGATGGGGTTTGCGCCGAGGGTCCCGCTGTGGTCGAGGATGGCGAATCGCGCAAAAAGCTCTTCGGCGTACCAGCCGGTCTGCTTCGTGCGTTCGATGACGGTCTGATGTGGTGCGCTGCGATACGCAAATGCGCGGATGTCATCGTTACTGCGCCAGACTGAGAAGGTTCCCTGAAGTCCGATCGGCGCTTCACCGATACCTATGGCGCCCAAAAGTCCTGGTTGAGCATGCAAACTGGCGGTGACCGGTGGCACGGATGACCAGAACGAGGCATTGAAGCGCGTCTTGATGCGAGCCCTGGTCAATGCCGCCACCGCCCCGGTCCAGCGTTCGGCGACTGGTTGGCCGAACGGTTCGCGCTTCGACCACTGACCATGGGATGCCAGTGGCTGCATCAGCGCGGCGAAGGTACTCGCTGCTCGGCTTTCCCAGGCGCGAATTGGCTTACTGTCACTGAAGGCGAGAGCAGCTTCTCTGGTCTGCCAGCAGGCCAGAACCGCCCACTGATGCAAGTCGGCGTCAGTGGGCGTGAATGTGCGGCCGGCGCCGGTGCCGAGGAGTTTGGCAAAGGTGCACCCTGGTGCCCGTCGCACCGGTCTGCGTTGGGTGGCCATACGCAGGATCGCCTTGGGGACCTCGCTGGTGGGAATGCGCCAGACATGCATGGTGACCAACATCGACTCCACCGTAGTCCTGCGTGAATTGCTTCCCCTCACAAGCGCGGCGCACACTGCACAGATGGCGGTGTCAGGTGGTGCCCTCTTTGGGGCAGCTGCCTACCTGCGTGCCTTCGTCGGCACCCGTCATGGCCAAGTAGCCCTGCTGAGCCTTGCCTCGATTGCCCTGGCAGGCGCGGGTTACCTCTGGGGTATCGATGCCCCTTGGTGGCAGGTGCCCCTCATGATTGCTACCGCCGCTGCGGGCATCCCGTTACTTCTTCAGGTGGTTCGCGATGCTCTGCATCGCCATTTCGGCGCAGACCTGCTCGGCATGCTCTCCCTCATCACAGCAGGTGTGCTGGGTGAGTGGTTTGTCGCCGGGATCATCGCTCTGATGCTCTCGGGCGGCCAGGCATTAGAAGAGGCGGCGTCAGCGCGCGCATCACAGGTGCTTGATGCCCTGGCTCGTCGTAGCCCCACCATCGCACACCGTCGGGGAGTTGATGGCGCACCGATTGACGTGGACGTGGCCGCGGTGCAGGTGGGTGATGATCTTGTCCTGTTACCGCATGAGATCTGCCCGGTGGATGGCACGGTCGTTGAGGGCGTCGGTGCCATGGACGAGTCCTACCTCACCGGTGAGCCGTACGTGGTGCCGAAAGCGCCAGGCTCGTCAGTACTGTCCGGCGCTATCAATAGCACCGTGGCCTTGGTCATCCGTGCAGATGCGGTCGCCGCGCAGAGTCGCTACGCACAGATTGTTGGCGTGCTGGCACGTGCCGAGGAGCAACGGCCACCCATCCGCCGCCTAGCCGACCGTCTGGGCATCGGCTACACGGTGTTGGCGTTGGCGTTGGCCGGTATCGGCTGGTGGGTGAGTGGCGACCCCAATCGCTTCCTGGCCGTATTGGTCATCGCCACACCTTGTCCGCTGCTCATCGGCGTACCGGTCGCCGTCATCGGTGCGATTTCATTGGCCGCCCGACACGGCATCATCGTGAAGGACCCGTCGATGTTGGAGCGCATCAGCACCGCACGAACGATGATCTTCGACAAAACCGGAACACTCACCTACGGCAAGCCCATGCTCGTCAACGTGCACCTGGGCTCGGGGTTCCGTCGCGATCAGGTGCTTGGCATGGTCGGCTCGCTAGAACGGTTCAGTCGTCACCCGCTGTCCACAGCGATCCTGGAGGCATCTGCCGACTTACCGATGCCTGCCGTGGATCGGGTATCGGAGAAGCCGGGTGCCGGTGTCAGTGGCGTGGTCGGCGGGCGCCAGGTGCAGGTCACCGGTCGTCATGCGGTGACGCGGGATACGCCGGATATCGGGGGAGAGCTGCCACCTGAAGTAGGTGGCCTGGAATGCGTCATCCTCATTGACGGCGCCTACGCGGCAACCCTGCAGTTCCGAGACGAACCACGGGTCGGTGCACGCGATTTCATTGGTCACCTTGATGCCCGCCATCGCGTGCAGCGCGTGATCTTGATGTCCGGTGATCGGGCCAGTGAAGTGGAGTATCTGGCGCAGCGAGTTGGTGTGGACGAGGCCCATGCCTCGGTCTCGCCGGAACAGAAGTTGGCCATGGTCAAGGCGGAAACCGAACGCGGACCAACGGTGTTCCTCGGTGACGGCATCAATGACGCACCGGCGATGACGGCGGCCACCGTTGGCGTGTCATTCGGCACCCAGAACGATGTGACGGCAGAAGCGGCCGATGCGGTGGTCCTTGATTCGTCACTGGAACGCCTGGACGTCCTCATGCATATCGGGCGACGAATGCGACGGGTCGCACTGCAGGGCGCGATCGGTGGCATCGCTCTGAGCGCTATCGGCATGGGCCTGGCCGTAGCCGGAATCCTCGTGCCCATTGCTGGTGCGATCGCTCAGGAACTCATTGACGTCGCGGCGATCCTGAATGCCACTCGGGTCGCCTTCACGAGGGGGCCCATGACGGATTACCGAAACGGTGAGTTTGTGGACCGTTCTTGACCAACGTCGTACCGAAAGTT
>CAZKFI010000006.1:6963-54285 GCA_964551975.1 uncultured Bifidobacteriaceae bacterium
CTGAACCGTCATCACCAGAGATGGGGAGGCGGTTGCGATCCTGCAGGCTGTGACGCACCTTGCAGAACAGGCGCAATCAGCCATTGATGCTCTTCGCGCGATTGGAGCCAGAGCTAAGCCTGGTCCGGAGAGCATCCGCGAATTGATCGATGAGGGAAGGTGCTAGATATGACAGTTGGGGCTGCCCAATTTCAGGATGGTGTGCGGCGCCTCACTGATTGACGTGCTGATCAAGCAAGGGCCGTGCGACTGAACTGCTCAAGGAGTGCAGTTAGACGTGCGCCAGGTGAATTCGGCTCCTGCTCGTTGTTGCGTAAGCCGTCAATGAGGGGCTGGGTGTCGTCGGGTGCGGTGTTCAGTGCCGTCGCCATGCGCTCCAGGCTCGCCGAGCTAAGTTCGACATGAGGTTGCAGTCCCCATGCTCGGCCGGCACGAAAGGCCAGGTCTGCATGGGGGAGTTGAGCCAGCACGGTTGACTGCGCAGGTGCGGTGATGGCGTCCTCGTGCCAGATCACCCACGGGCCCTGCAGGCTCGAGGGAGCCTCGGCTGTTAAGGCGAGTTCCCGATACGCGCGGTAGGTCTGTGGCATGCGCGTGACCGTGCCGCCGAGTGCGCAGGCCAGGACCTGGGCACCGAAGCACAGGCCCAGATACGGGCGATCCTGGGCGACCCAGTCGCGCACGGTGGCGATCTCGGCTGCGTTGGCCTGGTCGCAGTGGTCTTCGGCGACACTGCCGGGTGAGCCCATGACCAGCATGAGATCAGCTCCGGCAAGCAGGTTGGCTGGTGGCGGGCCGTCCTCGCGGGCATGCCGAGTGAGCGTCATCGAGGCCAACCAGGGTTCGAGATAGCCGAACTCGTGCGCGATCGAGCGGTGGGCGATGACCAGGACCTGCATGGCTGGACGGTAGTCGGCTGGTGAGATGCCGAATTCCGGATGGGGTTGACGACTGTCAGGCCGGGGTACTACCGTCCAGGGTATTCGAACAGGTGTTCGAATACCCTGGACGCCCGGATTCGCGGCTGGGCCAAGGGGTTCGGAGCTGATCAGCTCCGTCCGGTCACCGGGTTCGCCTCGACCCCGGACCCGGTGACCGGACTTCGGCCAAGAAGGGTGATGTCGCGTCGGGTTCGGGCTGGGCACGCTGGTGTGACAGTCCGGATGAGCGCCCTTGATGAGCCGGAGGCCTTCCGCTGGCGCGGACGGTGGTACGAGGTGCGTGCAGTGCTGATGCATTGGGTCGAGCAGGGTCGGGTCGAGCAGGGTCGGGTCGAGGTATGGCGGGTCGAAGCGGCGTACCGGTCTTTGTCATCCGGGGTCTTCGACCTTGCGATGGTGCCGGATCGGGCGTGGTTGCAACGGGTTATCGACTGAGTGATGACCTGCATGACAAGCGGATGTAATGACGGCAGGGGTCGAGTAGGAGCACTGATGAGGAGAAGTGATGACGACCCCGACTATGGAAATCCCAACTATCGAAGCCCCGGCAAGGGTGAACAGTTCGGCCTTTGATACAGCCCGTGAGTTGATGGACTCGGCGCGCCGCAGTATTACCGAGGCCACGGTGGCACCGACGTCCAGCGCTCGATTCGCTGCAGCACATCTGGCTGCCTTGCGTGCGGCTACCGCTGTGCTGGCAGTTCGTGCGCAACAGGGGCAGCGTCGCGGGGTGCGCAGTGTCTGGTCGCTGTTACCCGAAGTCGCCGTGGAGTTCACTGAGTGGTCGGCGTTCTTCGCTGCCACGGCTGGCAAACGTGCGCAGGCCCAGGTTGGCATGGCGGTGGTGAGCTTGCGCGAGGCAGATGACCTCGTGCGTGATGCCGAGCAGTTCCTTGAGCGGGTTTCGGCATCCCTTGGTCTTGCCCATCAGTCGGTACTCATCGAGTCCTGACACTCGCGCCGGGTCCAAGGCGATCCGGCGTCTTCAGCACGGCCGCCAACGAGTTCTCGCTCCTCCCGTGTCGAACTCGTTGGCGGCCGGTCACTGCGCTGCTAAGTCGAACCATGAAGTGAGTTCAGATGAGTCAAGAACGAAATCGGATGAGCAATGGCTGGGCACATCTGCAGGTGGCGTCCTGCTATTCACTGCAGTACGGCACGGCACGGCCACGGAAGATCGCCGAACGTGCCGTCGAGTTAGGCCATGACCTGATCGCGCTGACCGATCGGGATGGGCTCTATGGGGCAGTGCAATGGGTGCAGGCCTGCGAGGAACTGCACCTTGCTGCAGTGCTCGGTGTCGAGTTGGCCGTCGAAGAAGTGCTGCCCGAGCATGATCAATCGACTGCGCAGCGGCGTCGCAGCCCGGTGCGAGGTGGTCGATGGCGTGATGAGCATCGACCGCGGATGCTTTTCTTGGCGCAGGGCAGGCAGGGTTGGGCATCGCTGTGTCGCTTGGTCTCTGCGGCGCACTGTGGTGACCAGACCACCAGGGGTGAGCCATGGCTGACGCTGGCCGATGCCGGTCAGCACTCCGCCGGAGTGGTTGCGGTTCTGGGAGCGGAATCTGAGGCTGGCTGGCGGATTGCCCAGCGTGACAGCGGTGCCGCCGATCGGATTGTTGCTACCTGGCGGGGGATCTTCGGTGATCGGCTGCATATTGCTGCGACCTGTCACCGTCAACCTGGTCCGCATCCGTACTCCCTGCAGGTGGGTGCCGGGCTCCTGCACTGTGCTGCGCGATCCGGTATTCCGGCAGTGATCTCCGGTGCGGTGCGTTATCTCGATAGTGCCGATGCGCAGGTTGCCGATGTGTTGGATGCCTCGCGACTGTTGGTACCGCTGTCCTCGGGCAGACTGCAGCGCGGTAACGGTGAGGCATATCTGCGCAGCCCACAGCAGTTGGCGGCGATGGCCGAAGTACTTGCCCGTGCCGCCGGGGTCGATCCTGGGGCGTTGCAACGACGAACGCGGGAGTTAGCTGAATCCTGCGTCATCAGTGCGACGGATCTGGGGATCGGTGAGGTCTTCGTACCCGAACTTGATCTGCTGCTCGAATCCAGTGGTGCTGCGAGCAATCACGATGAGGTGGAACGTGCACAGGCTCTGCTGACTCAGCGGTGCCAGCAGCAGATCCCACATCGGTACTTGCGTGCGACCGAACAGCGGCAGGCACAGGATCGACTGCGGCAGGAACTGGCCGTCATCGCGGAACTGGGATTCGCCGGGTATTTCCTGGCGGTAGCCGAGGTAGTCCAGATGACTAAGGATTTGGGTATTCGGGTTGCTGCCCGAGGCTCTGGCGCCGGATGCCTGGTCAACCACCTCCTGGAGATCTCCGAGGTGGATCCCATCCGCCACGACCTACTGATGGAGCGATTCCTCTCGCCCCTGCGCAGGGTGCTGCCAGATATCGACATCGACGTGGAGTCGGCTCGTCGGCTGGAGGTTTACGACGCGATCCTGGATCGCTTTGGACCACAGCGAGTGGCCTGCGTGTCGATGATGGAGAGTTATCGAGTCCGGCATGCCATCCGCGATACCGGGGCGGCCTTTGGTCTGCCACCGGGGGAGATCGACGCGATGGCCAAGGCATTTCCGCATATTCGTGCTCGGGATGTGCGATCGGCGCTGCGCGAGCTACCCGAACTTCGTGACGGCGGCCTGGGGCGGATGGCCGCACAGGGTGAGATGGACGGATTCTTGGCGATCGTGGAGGCCCTCGATGGCCTGCCCCGGCATGTGGCATTGCATCCATGCGGAGTGCTGCTCTCCGATGCCTCGTTGCTGGATCGCACCCCGGTCGAGATGAGTGCTGCCGGTTATCCGATGAGTCAATTCGACAAAGACGATGTCGAAACACTCGGTCTGTTGAAGCTCGACGTACTCGGGGTTCGCATGCAGTCAGCAATAGCCCATGCGCTAGACGAGATCGAACGTACCGACGGAACGCGAATCGAGTTGGATCATCGGGATCTGGACGATCCAGCCACCTTCGAACTCATCAGTTCGACGCGAACCCTGGGTTGTTTCCAGATCGAGTCCCCTGGTCAGCGGGAACTGATTGGCAAGTTCGGACCGCAGACCTTCGGCGACCTCATCATCGATATCTCGCTGTTCCGTCCCGGGCCGGTGAAGTCGGACATGGTCACACCCTTCCTGCGAGCGCGACAAGGTTGGGCACCGGCCCGTTATCCGCACCCGGACCTGCAGCCGATCCTGGCGGAGACCTACGGGGTAGTGGTCTTCCATGAGCAGGTTATCCGGATTGTCGCGACGATGACCGGTTGCGACCTGGCCCAGGCCGATGAGATCCGACGAAGCATGAACACGCCAACGGGTATCGATGACGTACGCGCATGGTTCACCCCGACTGCCCTACGTCGTGGGTATCCGCTACCGGTGGTCGAAGAGGTTTGGGAGGTACTTCGCGCCTTCGCCTCATTCGGATTCTGCAAGGCGCATGCCGCCGCATTTGCCATGCCGACCTATCAATCAGCGTGGTTGAAAGCCCATCACCCGGTTGCCTTCTATGCAGGGATCCTCACCCATGACCCAGGGATGTATCCCCAGCGATTGATTCTGGACGATGCTCGCAATCACGGCGTGCAGATCCTGGGCGTCGATGTGAACAGATCCGATGACGCCTACCGCGTTGAAGGGGGCGCACTTCGGTTACCACTGAGTGAGGTACGTGGGATTACCGACGACGAGGTGAGCAGTCTCATTGACCATCGTCCCTATACCGGCCTGGCGGACTGCTGGCGCCGAGCCAATATCTCCCGACCGACAGCTGAGCATCTGATCCTGGCTGGTGGCTTCGACTCGGTCTACGGGTTCACCGGTCAGCGTCGTCGCGGCCGATTAACTCGACGTGACCTACTGCTGCAGGTCGCTGACCTGGATCGCTACCGAGATGCTGGTAACAGTGATCAACTCAGTCTGGCACTGGATATCGATACCCAGTTTGCGCAGGTGCCGTCGGGTTTACCAGAACTCAGTGATGCCGAGCGTGTCCGTGCTGAACTTGACATCCTCGGCATGGATGTCAGTCATCACGTTATGGAGTTCTACGCCGAGGTTTTCCAAGGCCTCGGCATCACGCGATCGAAGGATCTGCTGCGTTGTCGTTCCCAGCAGGAGGTGCTGGTTGCCGGTGTGAAGGTTGCTACCCAGACACCGCCGATTCGATCCGGTAAGCGGGTGATCTTTCTGACCTTGGATGACAGCACCGGGCCGGTCGATGCGACCTTCTTCGAAGACGTCCAGCAGCGCTATGCCACGACGGTCTTCCACTCCTGGTTGTTGGTAGTTCGCGGTCATGTTCGACGCACCGGACCTCGAGGGGTCTCCTTACGAGCTACCGGTTGCTGGGAACTGGGCTTAGTGCAGCGGAGCCTGCAGGACGAGGGGAGCGCAGCGGTTCATGCCTGGCTTGAAGCCGATCGGCCTGAGCCCAGTGCTGATTCGACACCGCGTCGGGTGCTGGTACATGCCAGTGGATTTCGCCAATCACCGTTTGCCGACGTTCGTCCTGCTGGTCAAGGCACCCGGGAACATGCTCCAATCAGTCGGCTCTGGCATGCCAGCCCAGGTAGCAGTGGCTGGTGAAGGATGGTGGGCGTGAGTCGTAGCCAGATCCGTCGACCTTCCGGTCCTGCGGGTCTAGGTACACGAGATGACGGTTGCACCATCCTCCATGTCGACATGGATGCCTTCTACGCGTCCGTCGAACTACGGTTCCGTCCAGAGCTGCGGGGCAAGCCGGTGATCGTTGGGGCTGGCCAGCGTGGGGTCGTCCTCTCGGCGACCTATCAGGCGCGCGCACTCGGCGTTCACTCAGCAATGCCGGTGTCACGAGCCAAGCGGATTGCTCCACAGGCCATATTCATCGAACCCGATCATCAGGCTTATGCAGAAGTCAGTCGTAATGTCATGGCGCTGTTCACCTCCATCACTCCGCTGGTGGAGCCCTTGAGTTTGGATGAGGCGTTCTTGGATATTGCCGGTGCGCAGCGTCGTCTGGGCTCCCCGACGTCCATTGCGGAAATGATTCGTTCCAGAATCGCCGATGAGCAACTCATCACCTGCTCTGTCGGAGTGGCGACTACGAAGTTCGTGGCAAAGCTGGCATCCACTACCTGTAAGCCCGACGGCATGTTGATTGTGCCTGCCGATGCGGTGATCGAGTTTCTGCATCCACTGCCCGTGGGAGCGCTGTGGGGGGTAGGAGACCGCACCGAGGAGCAACTGCACCGGCTAGGTCTGACCACGGTAGGAGATGTTGCGCATGCCTCGCTTCAGACCCTGCAGCGCGCCCTCGGACCAGCTGCCGGACGCCACCTCCATGACTTGGCCTGGGGTCGAGACCCTCGACAGGTGGTTGCGCACGAAGCAGATAAGAGCGTGGGAGCGGAGACGACCTTCCCGGCCGACCTCGACGACGCCGCAGCCATTCACGCCCACCTCCTCAATCTCGCTGACCGAGTAGGCGTACGCCTGCGATCCAGTGAACACGTGGGTCGCACGATTCAACTCAAAGTGCGTTTTGCCGACTTCAGCACAGTGACCCGATCGCGGACTCTGTCTCAGGCAACCGATGTCACCCAGGAGATCTATCGGACCGCCCGCACCCTCTTTGACGACCTGGGACTCCAGCGGGTGCGGATTCGTCTCGTCGGTATCCGAGTCGAGGGCCTCCAGCCCCGGAGCGCCGCGGTCCAGCAATTGGCTTTGGGGGAGCCAGCCGTCGGAATGCGGGAGGCTGAGCAGGCCATGGACCAGCTGCGCCGCAGGTTCGGGCCCGGAGCAATTCGCCCGGCCAGACTGGTAGATCTGACCGATTCGGAGCCCCCGGCCTGACGCCTGCGTGGGCTGGCCAACCGACAAGTTCCCTTTCCCTGCCTGCACGCTTATATTGGGGTTAGATATCGGGAGTCAGAGCGTGGGTTCGCCCCAAGGCCCAGTTCGGGCAGGCAGAACCAAAGCAAGTGACAGCCGTGCGAGCAGCGCAGGATTGACCTGCGGGAAGGAGCAACACATGCCCCTGTCTGAGCACGAGCAGCGCCTGCTGGAGCAGATGGAAAAGGCGCTCTATGCGGAGGATCCCAAGTTCGCAACCAGTTTGCGAGCAGCCCGTGGTGCCCGAGTAGGGCGCGGGCGAGCGGCCATCGGCGTACTGGGTGTCCTCGGTGGCCTCGGACTACTTCTGGTTGGCGTCGCCACAGCTGTGATCGCGCTTGGCGTCGTGGGATTCACGATCATGCTCGTGGGGGCCGTGCTGGCCTATTCAGGTTTCCAGAGTCGCCCCGCACAGGTTGAGACCGATGGCTCAGAAACTCCCGCGCCGCCGCCTTCCCAGGGAACTCAGCCGCCGCCCGGCGGTGGGTTCATGGACCGGATGGAAGAGCGCTGGCGTCGGCGTCAGGAAGGGGAGTAGCCGAAGCGCTCGGCTCGACGATCTTCGCTGGGGTCTCCTTATTCAGTAGCAGCACCCACTGCTGACCCGGCTTGAAGGGCATCGGCGTCCCATCGGCCAACGTGTAGGACGTCCCGGACTGCGCATCCGGACGTGACCACGTCACCTCCCAGGCCTTGCCATCTCTCAGTACCAATCCTGTTCCGGTACCAATCGTTTCGATAAAGGGCGTACTACCTCCCCCGCGATCCCCAAAACCTGAATCGCGTTGAGCGACGTACTGAATGACCACGGTGGCCGCTTGCTGACCCCCGTCATCCTCCTCGGCCTGCGCTGGGTCTCCATCCATCCACACGTCATACAGACCAGAGATTGGCTCAAAAACCAATTTGATCCTGGAATAGGGCCAATTTGCCTTGACCTTGAGGGCGGGCGAGCCACCGCTGGGAGGCTCATCAGCGAAGACGAAGCCGATGTCACGGCTTACCGAAGCCTGACCCTCTGTGCGCTCGAGCATGACCTTGCCATCAGCGAAGTAGTTGTAGGGCGCCCGCCGATCCCCATCGCGGGAGTAGCCCTCACCACCCTTGTTCGCTGAAACATCCACGAAGGATGCCTCTTCCAGTAGTGGCCAGAGTTTGCGTTGCGCTCCCGAAAACGCAAAGGCGGGATTTCCGAACTGCGCGATGAGGTCGATATCGCTGATACGCGCTGACCTGACCGGCCCAATTCGATCCGGGATGTAGGAGGAAAAGACTGCTGCCAGTCTGTTGATGCCCCATTCCACCTCTTCCACGAACACCACATCGGCATCTGCCAAGCCCGCATGGGGTTGCGCTCCGGGAGTGTTGTCGAGTTTCACGATCAACACTGGCGCCGCTTGGACCTCGGGGAGTCCAGTGAGGAATGACAGCCGTACCGGCGCGGTGGTGACACTCGGCGAGGGGCTAGCGAAGGTCGCCTCGGCGCTTGCTGTCACCGTCGATCGTGGAGCCTCGCTGACTGAGGCACAACCACTCAGCACGATTAGGCCGGTCAACGCCAGGGCGGTCGACCAGAACCGAGGACCGGTCCGGGTCATCAGGAGCGACCCGGACCGGTCCATTAAGTAGCCGCTGTTAGCTGAAGTGATCAGGACTTATCCGCCGACTCGAATACGAGTTTTCCCTGTCCCGTATCCATTCTTGAGTGCGGTGATGGTGTAGGTGCGATTACGCGGAGGAGCCTGAAGTCGAGCGCGACCCGAGCTGTCGGTTGTGGCTGAATCTCCCGCGACCTTTACCCGCACACCGCCAACCGGCTCGCCGGCATCGGTCACTATGACGTTGATAGAGCCGTTGCGACCCACGCGTGCTGGCGCTTCTAGCCCAAGAGTGCGCAGGGCTTGGGCATGCCACACGTTGACCTGGCCGTCAGCGGATCCGGAGGTTGCGACGATATCGACGTTCTCGTCGGCCAACTCTGGTGAGAACGCCGCGCTATTCGCAGCCACCTTCCAGAGTGCCTGGCTGCCAGTCGGCGCACCCAGGTCGCCCACCGCCCCCACGACGGTGACTGCCGTGTTTGTGTGGGCGGTCTTCACAGCGCCACCGGAAGTCCAGGCGACCCATAAGCGACCTCCCGTGCCGGCAGATAGCGAAATGCGGCTGGCGCCGGCGGAGTTTGGCACGTCGAGGGTTGCACCGGAAGCCACGTTCAGTATGCGAATACCGGTGACATCTGGGTAACCCAGCTTGTAGGCGACGTAGACGCCTCCACCGTTGCGGGCAACCATCGCTACACGCTGCCCTGGCTCGATGGATGAAACCGTGCCGTTGTAGTCCGTTGCCGAGCCTGCGGCACGAGTGAAGGGGCCTTGATTTGGCAGGATCTGCCCCGTCCAGATGCCGTTCTCACCAGGGGCACTGCTGTTGCTGTAGAAGGCCGCGTATACCGCGCCAGTGCTTTGATCCTTCGCAGTAGCCGCGTTGTAGCCGCAGCAACCGGCAAGCCGGTACGTGCTGTCGGTCCCGATTGGCGCCGGGTCGGTTTGAGCCACGCCCACGTGCCAATTGAGTCCGGAGGTGGTTCCGGCATTGCCTACCCATACCGGACTCCCGTTGTAGTCAACTGCATCGTTTCCAACACCGACATAGGCGCTGGTGCTGGATGACAGAGCTCCCGGACTCACGGCCCACGTCAGGCCATCCTGTGACGTGGCGGCGTACTCGGCGCCGCTGGTGTTTGGAGCACCCGTGGTTGTGCTCTGGAGCCCGCTGAAGGCTAGAAATTGCTGTCCATTGACACGGATAAGGCGTGGGTTGCCAATCAAGGACACCCAGTTGCTCAGAATCTCCCGCGCTGGTGTGACTGTGGCTCCGTCAAGTCCTACAACGGCTGTGTAATAAGCGGTGAGTTCGGGGCTGGTCTGGCCCTTCCAAATCACCTGTAACTGGTTTCCTATTCGTCCGGTGGTGGGCTCATCAATGTTCTGACCCTGCGGGTAGCGGGTTGAGGTGGGAAAGTTGGAGAGTTGAGTCCAGTCGCCAGCCCCACCTGCCTGAGCAGTTGGCGCCAACGTGAGTGCACCGGCAACCATGGTGGTGGCTACGGCACCTAGGGCTACGCCGCGTTGTAGTCGACCCAAAGCGCGCGTCTTGAACAGGTTCATCACGACTCCGATCGTAAGGTGGGTGAACCCTACTCTGGGGCCATGAATCGTTGCGATGTTCCGTGATTGTCTAGCCCCAGTAGGCGTCGGTCACCAGCCCGTCATTGACGATGAGGTTCACGCGATCAATGCGGTAATCCATGGTGGCCGGACGTGGCTCTCCGTCAATTTGCACCACTCGTGAGGAGTAGCCCTGCTCATCGAGGCGCTGCTGCACCTCCTCGACGGCAAGGGGTTCCGCCAAGAGTTCAGTCAGCAGGGCTTGCTGTTCCGGGCTGATGTCGGGGTTCGCTGGCTGGGATGGCGCAGTGGAGCCGGATGAGGGATCGGCTGAACCTGGGCCTGTCATGGCACTCGAGCACCCGGCCAGCGCCAAGGCAGTGAGCGTTGTTGCGAGGATCGCGCCGACGATCTTGTCGCTTCGCTTCACGCGGTGCTCACCGTCGCAGCGGTGAATTGAACTGTCGATGTGGCCGGTCTGTGCACGCCTCATGACCCTGTGACGTCCTACGTCCAGCGCCAGTTCCAAGTGAGCAACTGCAATCGAACGCGGTCCATGGAAAACGCGGTCCATGGAACAGGACGTTGCATCGTGATTGACCCGCGTGCGTTCGAACGGGTGTTCGATTTGTGCGGCGCATGGAGTGATGTGGAGGGGACTGTGGCACTTGATGGGGATTGAAGGTTGATAGTGGAGGAAAATGGAGTACAGTGGCGAGTCGAAGCATGAGGGGGCAAGCCCGCCCACGGATGACCAAGTCGAGTAAGCCGAGCCCGTCGAGCAAAGGGAGGTGCGATGTTCCTGGGAACGCACGCACCCCGGCTCGACGACAAAGGCCGCTTGGTGCTTCCCGCGAAATTTCGCGATGGCCTGGCCGCTGGCCTGGTGATGACCAAGGGGCAGGAACGCTCAGTTGTGGTGTGGCCGGCTGCCGAGTTCGCTGGCTACGCCGAGCGCCTGAACGAGGCATCGCGTTCCGATGCTGCCGTGCGCGCCTATGTGCGAGTGCTCTTCTCGGGTGCCTTCGACGAGATTCCCGATAAGCAGGGGCGCATCACCGTGCCTCAATCACTACGTGAATACGCCGGCCTCGACCGCGACGTGATCGTGGTGGGTAACGGCTCAACTATCGAGATTTGGGATTCCCAGGCTTGGTCGAATTACTTGGCCGGACAGGAAGACGCGTTTTCGGCACTGAGTGAGGAGGTGGTGCCCGGCATCTGAGTGCAGTTCGTGTGGTGAGGTCTCCACCCGCTTCCCGCAGACTTCCTGGCGCACTTCCCCGGTGCCAGGCCGCTCACTGAAGCGGGGGGAGACCTGGCCGCACGAAAGCCAAGAATGCCGACGGCACCATCAGGGAGGCCCACAGCAATGTGTCCACCTGCAGTGGTTCACGTACCGGTGATGGTCGCCGAGGTGACCGAGGTCCTCGCACCAGCGCTCAGCGGTACGCATGCGGTCATGGTCGACGCCACATTGGGCCTCGGTGGCCACAGTGCGGCACTCCTTGCATCGTTCCCGGCACTACGAGTGATCGGTATAGACCGCGATCCCCAGGCGTTGGACCTCGCTGGCCGCCGACTCGCGGACTTCGGGAACCGGGTGAGTTTGCATCAGGCGCGCTACGACGAAGTCTCCGACGTGCTGGCGGAACTAGACATCGAGTGCGTCAATGGGTTCCTACTGGACCTTGGCGTCTCGTCTTTGCAGTTGGATTCCCTCAATCGCGGATTCTCCTACTCGCAGGATGCGCCGCTGGATATGCGGATGAACCCCGCTGATGATCAGACTGCTGGCGATATCGTCAACACCTACGACGCCAGAGCTCTGGCACGAGTTCTTCGCCAGTTCGGCGAGGAGCGCTTTGCTGAGCGCATTGCTGCGGCGATTGTTCGCGAGCGAGCTGCGGCTCCTTTCACCAACAGCGCACGGCTCTGCGACGTCGTGAAGGAAGCTATCCCAGCGGCAACGCGTCGTACGGGCGGCAATCCAGTCAAGCGCACGTTTCAGGCCCTGCGCATCGAAGTCAACGATGAGTTGCGAAGTCTCAGTCAGGCAATGCCCGCAGCCCTGCAGGTCCTGTGTCTGCACGGTCGGATTGCAGTGCTCACCTATCACTCGCTTGAGGACCGTGTGGTGAAGCGAGCACTCCAAAACGGTGCGCAGCCGCCCGTTCCTGATGAGGTCCGGCGAATCGTGGGTCCGCCAGAGCCGTGGCTGCGGCTACTCAATCGAGGTGGCCGTACGCCAACTGATGCCGAGGTCACGGCGAATCCGAGGGCAGGGTCTGCACGGTTGCGTGCCGCCGAACGGATCGGATGGGCGGCATGAGTACGGTCAGCACAGCTCGCTCCGACGTTGCGAGGGCGACACCTCGTCATCCTCGTTCGGCGCCACCTCGTCTCCGCCTGGTTCATTCGCGGGGGCGGCATCGCGCAGGCGCTCAGGCATCCGGGCATGCGGGTCGAGGGGTCTTCATCCTGCTCGTCGGGCTCCTGCTGATCTCGGGTCTCCTTGGCTTGCTCATGATCAACACTGCGCTGGCACAGGGTGCATTCACCACCAGCACTCTGCAGCAACGCCTTGGGGAGTTGTCCGCACAGGAGTCCGCTCTCGCTGAGCAGATTGCCCTGATGAGTGCCCCCCAGGCCTTAGAGCGCAGGGCGCGAGCCCTAGGCATGGTGCGCATGCGCAAAGCGGCGTTCTTGGACCTGCGGGATGGCACCGTGGCCGGTACTCCACGCGTTGTGCGGGTTCCCGGGCTTGCGTCAGCTACGGGTGATCCCGCACTCGCCGGTGGGCGTGATCGGCCTTGAGTCAGGTCCCTACGCGACGCAGAATGCGTGCCCGACGGGGTCGAGCACAGGCCGGTGCCCTAACCGTTGCGTCGGAATCACACGTCGACACACGTCGGCGTGTGGTGATGCTGCGCGTCGCTCTTGTAGTCGTGCTTGCCCTCTTCGCCGGGCGTCTGGTGGAACTCCAAGCAGTCCGTGGTGAGACTCTGGCTGGCGCTGCCCTGGATCAACGCCTGCGAACCACCGAGATCCCAGCGGCACGTGGTGCAATCCTGGACGCCAATGGTCAGCCATTGGCACTGAGCATCGACGCTCGAAACATCACGGCAGATCAAACGCTCGTCGAAGACCCGGTAGCGACCGGCAAGGCTCTGGCCGCAGTCCTCGGAGCCGATGCGGCAACCATTGCCGAACGACTTGCAGGCACTCGGCGGTTCATCTACGTCGCCAAGGGAATCAGTCCACAGACCTGGGATCGCATCGAGGAATTGGCACTGCCGGGAATCTTCAGCGAACCGACCACTCGCCGTATCTACCCCGCAGGCACCACTGCGGCGAACATCCTCGGGTTCGTTGGAGCCGATGGGGCTGGGCTTGGTGGAGTGGAGTACGCCTACGAATCGCTCCTGGCTGGCGAGCCAGGGTCGATGACCTACGAGCGAGGCCCTGGTGGACGCCCGATTCCGACCGCAGTTCAACAGGCGCTGCCAGCGGTTCCCGGATCTGCCATCCAATTGACCATCAACAGCGATATTCAGTTCGCTGCGCAGCGGGCACTGGAACAGGCACTGCGCCGCGCTCGAGCTGATAGCGGCACGGTCGTTGTCATGGAACCCAAGACTGGGCGCATTCTCGCGTTGGTTGCCCTGCCCACATTCGACCCGGGTAAGCCCGGTGCGTCCCCGGCGGAGGATCGTGGCAATCGTGCACTCAGTGATGTCTTTGAGCCTGGCTCCACGAGCAAAGTCATGACGCTTGCCGCCGTCATCGAGGAGGGTAAGGCGACGCCAACGTCGGTTCTGAAGTTACCCCCGACGCTGGAGCGCGGTGACAAAGTGTTCCGGGATGTCGATCCCCACGGCACCATCAATATGACGCTCGCCGGCATCATGGCGCGATCGAGCAATATCGGCACAATCCTTGCGGCCGAGCGCATCGGGGGTCGACAGTTGTGGAAGTACCTGCGCAAATTTGGTATCGGGAGTCCAACCGGTCTGAACTTTCCGGGTGAGAGTGCAGGAAAACTGCGCGACTACAGCACCTGGACGGCGACGTCCTTTCCAACCATTGCCTTCGGTCAAGGGGTGAGTGTGAATGCCCTGCAGGTCGCCAGCGTGTACTCCACCATCGCCAATGATGGCCTCCGGCTCACGCCGCGTCTGGTCGAGGCCGTGATCGCACCGGATGGCACGGTAGCCGAAACCCCGCCTGGTAAGCGCGTGCGAGTGGTGAGCCCACAGACCGCTCGCGATGTACGACGGATGCTGGAACTGGTGGTTTCGGATCGTGGAACTGCGCCGGCGGCACAGATCGACGGGTACCGCGTCGGCGGCAAGACCGGCACGGCGATGTACGTGGATCCTGACTGTGGCTGCTATGCCGACGGCGTGGTGGCTTCGTTCGTCGGCCTGGCCCCGGCCGATGACCCAGAGCTGGTAGTTGCAGTATCGATTGTTAACCCGCGTAATGGCCGATACGGCGGTCAATTGGCAGCGCCTGTCTTTCGCAAGGTCATGTCCTACGCCCTGCAGGCGCAACACGTCGCGCCAACCAGCACCAAGGCTTCGTACCTGCCCGTGATGTCTGGGGAATGATGGCCTAGAACGGCATCAAACTGAGGCAGCGAAGGAGGGTGTGCAGGGGATGCTCCGACCCAAGCTGGATCCACACCCATTGATTTGCATCGCAGCGGCAATCGAAGCCGATGCTTCGGGGCGGGAGCGATTGAATCGCGTTTTCGCGAGTGGAGTTGAACTGGATTCTCGCTTGGTGCTGCCAGGTGATCTCTTCGTTGCCCTTCCCGGACGGACCGTTCATGGTGCCGCCCACGCCGAACAGGCGATTCAGCGCGGTGCCGTCGCAATCCTTACTGACCCGACTGGGCAGGCCCAGTTAAGGGATCGCTCCGTTCCCATCTTCGTCACGCAAGACCTGCGCAAACGTCTCGGCGTAGTGGCCGCCCAGGTTTATCGCACAAGTGAGGGTGCATCCGCGCGCCAGGCCATGCAGGTGCTCGCTGTCACAGGGACCAATGGCAAGACCACCGTGGCGCACCTAGTGGAAGCAGGTCTGCGCGCCAGTGGTCTGGTGACCGGACTGATTGGGACCATTGGCATCACCATTGGTCAGGAGCACTGGGCCACACCTCGAACCACGCCAGAATCCGTCCATCTTCACGCTGCACTCGCCGCAATGGCTCAGCGAGGAGTTCAGGCCGTAGCCCTGGAAGCCAGTAGCCATGCCCTGGCGGAAGGACGCCTTGATGGCCTGATCATGGACGTTGCCGGCTTCACCAACCTGAGTCAGGATCATCTGGACTACCACGGCGACATGGAGAGCTACTTCCTCGCCAAGGCTCAGTTGTTCACCCCGCACCATGCCAGGCTCGGGGTCATAGGAATCGACGATCCCTATGGTCGCCGGTTGGCCTCACTGGCAGCAATTGACGTGCAAACCTGGTCAGCCGGTGACGATCAGCGCCCATGCCTCAGCGAAGCCGATTGGCGACTACAACCTGCTGGCGCAGCGGATCAATGGATCGCAGTGGGTCCCGGTGTGGGCCCACAGGAATTGCAGCCACCGCTTCCGGGGGCCTTCAACCGTGCGAATGCGCTCTGCGCCTACGCGATGCTGTGTCGCGCCGGTATTCCCGCCGAGGTGGCGGCCGCCGGGCTGAGCGCGGTTGTGGTGCCGGGTCGCATGGAATCCGTTCGAGTAGCACCCGAGCAGCAGGTGCTGGCCCTCGTGGATTACGCGCACACACCCGAGGCAATTGACCGGGTTCTGCGGACCTTCCAGGCTCAACGCGGTGAGCCGCCACGCAAACTCATCGCGGTCATCGGTGCCGGTGGCAATCGTGACCGTGAAAAGCGCCCGGCGATGGGGGCTGCAGCGGCTGAGTTGGCGGATGTGGTCATCGTCACCGACGACAATCCCCGGGATGAAGATCCAGTCAGTATCCGCGCTGCTGTGCTGTCTGGTACTCGCAGCCCGAATTCACAGGCACGTGTGATGGAAGTGGCTGATCGGTCGGCAGCCATCCGAGCGGCCGTGCAGCAAGCGCTGCCGGATGGAATTGTGGCCGTTTTGGGCAAGGGTCACGAAACGACGCAGGAGGTAGCCGGACTGATGGAGCCGTTTGACGACCGCCTGCATCTGGCGCAAGCGCTGCGAGATGTATCCGGATGGGGAACCGGCGAAGTGAGCCTCAGCGAGCGAGGCTCCCATGATTGAACTTACCTGCGCGCAGGTCGCTGAAGTCGTGGCTGGCCGGCTGCATGGCGTGGACCCACTACTCGAAGCGGCCTTGATCAACTCCGTCGTTGCAGATTCAGGCGACGTCGTCGACGGGTCCTTGTTCGTTGCCATCAAGGGAGAACGAGTCGACGGCCATGACTTCGCCGAAGCGGCAATTCGTGCCGGAGCGGTGGCCGTTTTGGCTGCGCGCGAACTACCGCAGCCCTGCATCGTCGTCGACGATCCCGTGCAAGCGCTCGGCCAACTCGCCCACTGGGTCCGCAACCACGGGTTGTCGGCGACGGTGGTCGCGGTAACTGGATCCTCAGGCAAGACCAGCACGAAGGATCTCATCGCGGCTGTCCTCAGTTGCGATGGTTCGACCGTGGCTGCACCGGCATCCTTCAACACCGAGGTCGGCGTGCCACTGACGATCCTTACCGCTGACACCACGACCCGCTATTTGGTCTTGGAGATGGGTATGCGTGGACCCGGGCATATCGAGGAGCTCTGCCGCATAGCGGAACCGGATATCGCGGTCATCGTCAACGTGGGTAGTGCGCACCTTGGGATGCTCGGGAGCGTTGAGGCGATCGCGCAAGCCAAGGGAGAGATCATCGAGGGTCTCTCAGCGAAGGCAATTGCGATCCTCAACGGTGACGATCCGCGGGTGATGGGTCAATCGACACGCACGTCGGCTCGGGTCGTGACCTTCGGGGAAAACGACGGATGCCAGGTTCGGGCGACCGATGTGCGCATTGACCGCGGAGGCTTCGCTTCGTTCACGCTGCATAGTCGAGAACCTGATGCTGCGGATCCGGTCACCCTTCGCTATCCAGGACCACATTTCGTCAGTAACGCCCTCGCGGCTGCGGCCGTGGGGCTGCAATGTGGCCTGCCCATGGACGTGGTCGCTACGGCACTACGCACCGCTGAACCAGCCACTCCAATGCGCATGGAGGTTCACCAGCAGTCCCACGGCATCACGGTGGTCAATGACGCATACAACGCCAATCCAGAGTCCATGTCGGCGGCGCTCCGCACTCTGGTCGTGATGGCTGCCGGTCGGCGTTCCTGGGCTGTCCTGGGGGAGATGCGCGAATTGGGCGAACAGTCCGAGCAAGCGCATCGGGAGATTGGTCGCTTGGCTGCTGAACTAGGTATTAGTCGCGTACTCGCCGTCGGTCCGCTCGGCCAGGCAATCCTGACCGGCGCACAATCAGTCGCCGGATGGTCGGGTCATCTCCAGGTCGCTGCGGATATTGCTGAGGCCTGTGTTGTGCTGCGCGAAGGCTTGCTACCCGACGACATCGTGCTCTTCAAGGCATCGCGAAGCATTGGGCTCGATGCATTGGTGACCGAGGTCTTCGCTGAACCCCTCCAGCCGGAAGGCTTACACCTAGACTCGCCACGCAGTACACAGGGCGACACCGGCGCGGAGCACGGCATAGTGCAGTCAGCAGAGGACACAGCATGAGACTCGTGGTGATCGCCGGGGCTGTTGCCGCCGTGGTTGCACTCGTGGGCACACCACTGTTGATCCGAATCCTGGCGCGTCGCGGCTACGCCCAGGCCATCCGAGTGTCGACTGAGAGCGAGCCCTACCCGGCACATGAGGGAAAGAGGGGCACGCCATCCATGGGTGGTGCTGCGATCATCCTCGCCGTCCTGGCTGGCTACTTCGTGACCCACCTCATTGCGTGGCGCCCGGTCACGGCATCGGGATTGCTGGTGCTGTATTTGATTGTTGGACTGGGGTTGGTAGGCCTGGCTGATGATTACCTGAAGATCTTTAGGCAGCGCAGCACAGGCATACGCGCTCGAACGAAACTGATAGGTCAGGCTGTTGTAGCGATCAGTTTCGCGGTGTTTTCTGTCACTTTCTCAACCGGTGGTGGCGTGCCAGCATCCATGGCGATCTCGTTCGTTCGTGACACGGCCATTGTTCTGCCCTTTGCCGTTTTCGTTATCTGGATTTGGTTCCTAATCACTGCCACCACCAATGGCGTCAACATCACCGATGGCCTAGACGGACTTGCTACAGGCGCGTCGGTAATGACCTTCTGTGGATACATCCTGATCAGCATTTGGCAATACGGCCAAAGTTGCACCTTCGAAATGAGTTCAACCTGCTACCCGACTGTAAACCCAATGGACCTCGCCATTGTGGCTGCTGCGTGCGCCGGCGCGTGTTTTGGTTTCCTCTGGTGGAATACCGCACCCGCTCGGATCTTCATGGGAGACACCGGTGCTCTAGCCCTCGGCGGTGGAATCGCCGGTCTGGCCATTATGTCGCGCACAGAGTTGTTGCTGCCACTCATGGCCGGCCTCTTCGTCATCACCACGTTGTCGGTGATCGCGCAGGTAGGTTCGTACAAGTTGACTGGGCGCAGGGTGTTCCGCATGGCTCCCCTTCACCATCATTTTGAAATGTTGGGCTGGCCAGAAATTCAAATCGTTGTGCGTTTTTGGATAATCCAAGGTCTGTGTATAGGCGCCGGGCTCACACTCTTCTACGCCGAATGGGTGAGGGCCTGAGTGATTAGTGACGCTGAGGATGGCGGCACCGTGGACTGGTCGCAGTTGCGCTGCTGTGTCGCCGGAATTGGGGTTGCTGGGTTCGCGGCTACCGAGGCACTCCTTGAGCGGGGCGCGGCGGTCACCGTCGTTGATGCTGCCGAGGGCGAGCCTCAGCGTGACCGGGCGCAAGTTCTTCAGCTGCTGGGGGCAGAGGTTGCCCTAGGTGAAGCAGCGGTCTTGCCGGTGTGCGACCTCCTGGTTGTTTCCCCCGGTCTTCGCCCCGATGCACCACTCATCAGCCAGGCCCGGGCTCGCGGGGTGCGTGTCTGGGGGGAGTTGGAACTGGCTTGGAGACTGCGTCCCAGCGATGCCGCACCCTGGCTGGTGGTCACCGGTACAAATGGTAAGACCACCGCCACGTTGATGCTGGCCGCCATGCTCGCGGCAGCGGGGCAGCGAACGATGGCTGCAGGAAACATCGGAGTCTCACTGGTCGAAGTCGTAACCCGAGAAGTTCTGGACGTTATTGCCGTGGAGGTTGGAGCCCCTCAGTTACCGTTCGTTGAATCGATGAGCCCATGGTCAGCTGCCTGTTTGAACATCGCCGAGGATCACATCGATCATTTCGGGACGATGCAGGCCTACTGGACGGCCAAGGCGCGAATCTACGAGCGCACGCAGATTGCTGCGATCTACAACGTCGATGATCCACAAACACAGGAGATGGTCCGTCAGGCAGACGTCATCGAAGGGTGTCGAGCCATTGGTTTCACTCTGGGCGTTCCAGGTCCGGGGATGCTCGGGGTGGTCGACGGAATCCTGGTTGACCGCGCCTTCGTAGACAACCGCGCGACCTCAGCCCAGGAAATCGCCACGATCGAAGACGTCGTACCACGAGCCCCACACAACATCGCCAATGCCCTAGCAGCAGCTGCGCTGGCGCGCTCCTTCGGAGTCCCGGCGGGTGCCATCCGTGATGGCCTGAGGGGGTTTACACCTGCCCCCCATCGCATTCATACCGTCGACAGCATTCATGGTGTTCAGTTCGTCGACGATTCCAAAGCGACGAATGCGCACGCGGCTCTCACTTCACTGATGGCCTATGAGTCCGTGGTGTGGATCGCTGGCGGCTTAGCCAAAGGCCAACGCTTCGAGGATCTCGTTCGTCAGGTCGCCGGACGACTACGGGCTGTGGTTCTGCTTGGCAGGGATCGTGAGGTGATTTATGAAGCCTTGCGGAGCCATGCACCTTTGGTGCCCGTAGTCGAGGTGCTGAGCACGGCGCCTGAAGCCATGTTCGAGGCGGTGCGCCAGGCCGCAGCGCTCGCTCAGCCAGGGGACACGGTGTTGCTGGCTCCTGGCTGCGCGTCGTGGGACATGTACCGCGATTACGGCCATCGTGGCGATACCTTCATAGCCGCAGTAGGTACGTATCGGGGTGAGAGTAGGGGCGAGGTATGAGGAGGGACATGTCGACGCGGCAGCCCAACCGCATGCGGCTGCTCTTTGAGCACCCACTGAGCACCTACTACCTGCTGATGAGCTCGACGCTGCTGCTGCTGATCATCGGCTTGGTCATGGTGATGTCGGCTTCGAGTATCGAGAGCTATCGGGTTTTTGGTTCTCCTTACACACTGGCTCAACGACAGGCCCTGTTCGCTGTGCTGGGTGTGGTGGCAATGTTCCTGGCGGCTCGCACCTCTCCCCAGTTCTGGCGCGGTGTCGTCTGGCCGGTGGTCGGCGTGGCATTCGTGCTCTTAGTGGTTGTGCTCATCATCGGCGTGGAAGTGGGTGGCCAACGCAACTGGATCGAGTTGTACGGCCCTTTTCGGCTGCAGCCATCAGAGATTGCCAAATTCGCACTGGTGCTCTTCGGAGCGGACCTGCTAGCGCGACGCGCGGGTTGGGCGCAGAACTGGCAGGAGTGGTTGATGCCGTTGCTGCCGATTGCGGGCGCCATGGTGATCCTGGTGCTCCTCGAGGGCGATTTTGGGAACGCACTGCTCCTCGGCGCGATCTGTTTGGGCATGCTCTACGCGGCAGGTGCGCCGCTTCGTTACTTTCCGGCTTTGTTAACGGTCGCCGCGATCGGAGTGTGGGCGCTAACTTTGGCAGCGCCTTATCGAATGTCTCGCATCACTTCATGGCTCGACCCATCGGCCGATCGCCTGGGCTTTGGCTGGCAGGTAACGCAGGGTCAGTACGCACTCGGCACAGGGGGCATCTTCGGAGTTGGGTTGGGGGCGAGTCGGGAGAAGTGGGGTTCGTTGCCCGAAGCACACACGGATTTCATCTTCCCTGTCATCGGCGAGGAACTGGGTCTTGTGGGAACCCTCGCGGTACTGCTGGTTGTCGGAGCAATGGCTTTTGCCATCTTCCGCTTGGCGGCTCGATCCCAGGACGCGTTCGTTCGCCTGCTCGCGGCAGGAGTCGGGAGTTGGATCGTTGTTCAGGCTGTGGTGAACATCGGTGCTTCGCTGGGCCTCCTCCCGATCACCGGTTTGCCTCTGCCATTGGTCTCCTATGGCGGCTCCTCTCTGGTTCCGACGCTGCTGGCGATCGGGATGCTGATGGGTTGCGCTCGACACGAACCGGAGGCACGCACGGCCTTGCGTCGGCGACATGCGGCTGTGGCCTCTGCGCGTCTCGGGTAAATGAATTGGGTGCACACTCAGGCTTTGAGTTTTGCAACAAGGATTCGGGGTTTTGCACAAGGGATTCGGGTCAGTGCAGTGAAGTCAATGCAGTGAAGGGCTCAGTGCATTGACGAACGCATTGGCCCCGGTGGGAGTTTGTGGCGTGAGTAGTTGCGATGTGGTGCTGGCTGCTGGTGGCACGGCCGGCCACGTGGAGCCGGCACTCAATTTGGCATCCGCCTTGACTGCAACCAGCAGCGAGTTGAGTGTGTGCTTCTTGGGTGGACAGCGGGGTTTGGAGGTGGATCTCGTCCCTGCCCACGGCTGGCCCTTGATCACCTTCCAGGCTGTACCGCTGCCGCGATCCATCAGCTGGGTCGATTTCAAGCGCCTGTTCGGAGTGATTCGGGCAACATGGCAGGCGCGCCGTCTTCTGCGGCGGCTGCAACCACGCGTGGTGGTTGGTTTTGGCGGCTACGTGGCGGCGCCGGTATACGTGGCTGCTTGGCTGCTGCGCATTCCCATCGTGATTCACGAAGCCAATGCTCGTCCCGGGATCGCCAATCGACTTGGAGCTCGGTTAACCCGTCACGTTGCCACGGCTGTGCAGCCGAATCTGCCGCATGCGCGAGTCATGGGCATCCCGTTGAATCAAAAGATCACCGGGCTCGATCGAGGCAAGCAACGTGTCAAGGCACGCGAGGCTCTTGGTCTACCCAGTGATGGCGCGGTGCTGCTGGTCTTCGGTGGTTCGCAGGGCGCTCGCAGATTGAACGAAGCAGTGGCGCAGGCGCTACCCACGCTGCTGAGTGCTGGTGTCACTGTGCTGCATGCGGTTGGTAGGGCCAACGAACTTCCATCCGCAGTTCCCGGATATGTCCCGGTGCCGTACCTGGACAGAATGGATGACGCCTATGCTGCGGCGGATCTGGCCGTTACGCGAGCTGGGGCGCTGACCTGCGCGGAGCTGGCAGCCGTTGGGCTGCCAGCAATCTACGTGCCACTGCCGATCGGCAACGGTGAACAGCGGTTCAATGCCCTCCCGGTCGTTGATGCTGGTGGGGGGTTGCTGATGACCGATGCAGAGGTCGACGGGCCTAGGTTGAGCGACCAGGTGCTCAGGTTGTTGCAGGATCCAACGACACTGGGTGAGATGGGCGAGGCCGCCCGTCAGCAGGGCACCACGCACGGCAGTGAGAGTCTTGCCTCACTCGTTCTTTCAGTCATTGAGTAGGAGGGTCATGACCACGGTCCCGGCGGATTGGGGGCGCGTCCACATCGTGGGCGTGGGTGGTGCTGGCATGTCTGGGATCGCTCGCATTCTGGTTGCGCGTGGCGTAGACGTCACTGGAAGCGATGCGAAGGATTCACGGCGACTCGAAGCGCTGCGGGCGCTCGGTGTTCCAGCGCATGTGGGCCATCGAGCTGAATGGGTTCAAGGGCGCGACACCGTCATCACTTCGACTGCCATCCCGCAGGACAATCCGGAGCGGCTAGCTGCCAGCGCCAGCGGTCTGCGTCTCATGACACGCGCTGAGGCGCTAGCCATGCTTATGCGCGGTGATCGAGGCATCGCGGTGGCGGGAACACATGGCAAGACCACCACCACATCCATGGTGACCGTTGCACTACAGCGTTGTGGAGTGGATCCATCCTTCGTCATCGGCAGTGAGCTAGCCGAGACCGGTTCCAATGCGCACCTCGGCTCCTCTGATCTGTTCGTTGCAGAGGCAGATGAAAGTGACGGATCCTTCCTCGCGCTTGATGCGGTTGCGGCAATCGTCACGAACATCGAACCAGATCACCTCAATCACTGGGGGACGGTTGAGGCGCTCCGCCAAGGCTTCGTGGATTTTGCCTCGGGTGTCCATGACCGGGGAGGGTTCGTTATCGCATGTGGCGATGATTCTGGCGCGCAGGAGTTGGTGACCACGATGCGTCGCCAAGGAGCCGATATTCGCACCTACGGAACTGGCCACCATCATGACTTTCAGATGACGAACTCGCGCCTTGATGGTCGAGGTTGGCGATTCGATGTGGTTCATGCTGGGCGTCGCATCGTTGAGGTCGCCTTACGCGTTCCGGGTCAGCACAATGCCCTCAACGCGACGGCCGCACTTGCTACCGGCATCGGGTTGGGCTACTCGGCACAGACTCTTGCTGAAGGCCTCGGAGAGTTCACCGGCACGCGCCGCCGATTCGAATACAAGGGCACCGTGGGCGGAGTCCGGGTTTTCGACGACTACGCCCATCATCCGACGGAGATTGCAACAACACTCACGGCGGCACGTGAAGTGGTGGGCGAGGGGCGCCTACTGGTCGCATTTCAAGCACACCACTACTACCGAACGGCGCTGTTCATCAAGGAGTTCGGCGAGGCTCTGGGACTAGCGGATGAAGTGGTCGTTCTTGAGGTCTATGCCCCGGGTGAGGAAGCTATCCCCGGCGCAAGCGGACAGACCATGGCAGCCAATGTGCCGCTCCCGCGTGAACAGGTCGTCTTCGAGCCCCGTTGGTCTTCAGTTGCCGGGCATCTGGTTGCCAGGGCTCAACCGGGAGACATGATCATGACGCTCGGGGCTGGCGACATCGGCACTATCGCCGCGCAGGTACTTGACCTGCTGGAAGCTCGTGGTTGATCGTCGCTCACGAGCCGTTCAGCGGCGTGGGAACGGCCTTCGCAAGCGAGCCCACGTTGCAGATCCCGGGTGGACTCGGGAAACCGGACCTCTGGTCCGTCGTCGACGCCGGCGACGCACCCTGCTGCGTTCATTGCTTGCCGTCGCACTCATCGCGATGGTTGCAGGTGGGGTGTGGCTGCTCGCTTTCTCGTCGGTGTTCAACTTGCGCACCACGCGAGTAGAAGGGGTCCAGGGTGCTGCGGTGCAGACCGTGCTGGATACCGCAGCGTTACCGACCGGCCTGCCGCTTTCCCGCGTAGACACCGGGGCAGCGACTGCCGCTGTGGCCCAATTGCCCTGGGTGGCATCGGTGACAGCTACTCGGCGATGGCCCGACACGATCGTGTTGACCGTCACGGTACGCGAACCGGTCGCGGTTCAGGCAACAACCGGAGAGGGCATAGACAGGGAAGGTAGGACGTTCGCCCCGGTGAGTCCGCTGCCAACCACGCTCATTGAGATCAACGCGCCGGACGCTGCACTACCTGCCGCAGTGCAGGCCTGGCTCGCCCTGCCGCCAGATCTCGCGGCTGAGGTCCGTTCAGTCGGGGCGAGCTCGCGCGACGACATCGTCTTTCGGCTGGTATCTGGTTCGATCGTGCGTTGGGGAAGTGCAGGCGAGGTTGAACTCAAATCTGAAGTACTTCGCTTACTCATGCGGGAACCGGCGCAGGTCTACAACGTGAGCTCACCGTTAGTGCCAACGGTCATTCCGTAGTCTTCGCCTTTCGGATTCATCTGAGGGCATTGGAGAGCTCACCGACACGCGTTGGTCGGCACGATTTTTAGTCGGCACGCGTTGCCTTGTGCGCATTGCTTCCAGTGAGTAGGCAACAATCTGCGCTATGCGGCCCACTGTCCTGCTGTGGCACGGGTTCATGCGCAGTCCGCGCCATCTTGCGGGCTTCGTGAGGCGCTGTGAGAGTGCTGGTCTCCAGGTTGTCGCCCCACACGTTGCCGGACCAATTGCCATGAATCGACGTCACACCGTTCGCAGCGTCGTGGGAGAGCTTGCTCATCAGATGGGTCCATCGGTGGTCATTGGGCACTCCGCGGGCGCTGCCTTGGCTGCCTGGTCCGCGGTGCAACTGCGTGGTGCCGATTCAGGTCAACGTTTGCCGGGGGGTTGCTTAGGGCTGGTGCTGGCCGATGGCACGGACAATCTGGTCCGGGGGTTCGCCCACTGCCTCCCGCACCTGGGCGGTCTGCCGATTCACCTCGTTGATGCAGATCCCTGCGCCTGTAACCGGCACGGTGCACTGAGTCGCCAGGTGCTGGCTGAGCACAGACCGGTGATCCAGGAGCGCATCTTCGGTGCCGGTCATGGCGACATTGAGCGTCAGATCACCGGGGACGCCAGCAGGGGGTCGCGGCCGGCGGCCGTATATCGATGGGTCTGTGGGGATTCGTCCTCCGATCTGGTGGCTGAGCAGTTCCAGCAGCAGGTTTTGGCCCACGCCCTAGGCCTGTTCGACCAGGCGGCCTAGTCGAGAAGTTGTGCCTTGCAGGTCAGTCTCACCTAAAGGTTGAGGGTTGTTCGCTGGGACGCACGTGACAAATTGGCACTGACGTGACTGAGGACACCGCCACGGCGCCACTCGGCAGCCTCCTGCGCGGCAGGACCTGGCCGGACTGGCAAGGTATGGGCAGACAGATAGTGACGGCGGAAGTGCTCACGCAGGCCTTTGTGTGAGTGTGCAGCAGGTGGAAGGGACGAGTCGGTGGTTGCCCCACAGAATTATCTAGCCCAGATCAAGGTGGTCGGAATTGGTGGCGGTGGAGTCAACGCCATCAACCGAATGATCGAAGTGGGGATCAAGGGCGTTGAATTCATCGCCATCAACACTGACGCTCAGGCATTGTTGATGAGTGATGCCGACGTCAAGCTCGACATCGGCCGGGAATTAACTCGGGGACTCGGCGCAGGTGCCAATCCGGAAATCGGCATGCAGGCTGCGGAGGACCACTCAGAGGAAATCGAAGAGGTCCTGCGTGGCGCTGACATGGTGTTCGTCACCGCCGGTGAAGGTGGTGGCACCGGCACGGGTGGCGCACCCGTGGTAGCTCGCATTGCACGATCCCTTGGTGCGCTGACGCTCGGCGTAGTGACAAAGCCGTTCGGATTTGAGGGTCGCCGCCGTGCCGCCCAGGCCGAGATAGGGATCGAGAATCTGCGCCCAGAGGTCGACACGCTCATCGTGGTACCCAACGACCGCCTGCTCTCGCTGGCCGATCGCAACATCACCATGATTGACGCATTCCGACAGGCAGATCTCGTGCTCTTGCAGGGTGTTGCGGGAATCACCGACCTCATCACAACACCTGGCCTGATCAACCTTGATTTCGCGGATGTTAAAAGCGTGATGCAGGGAGCTGGTTCTGCATTGATGGGGATTGGCTCTGCACGCGGGGAAGACCGGGCTGTCGAAGCCGCTGAGCGGGCGATTACGAGCCCGCTGCTCGAGGCGCGGATCGATGGAGCACATGGCGTGCTGATGTCCATTGCCGGTGGTTCTGATCTCGGACTTTTCGAAGCGAACGAAGCCGCACGACTGGTCAATGACGTCGCGCACCCGGATGCGAACATCATCTTTGGGGCAGTCATCGATGACACCTTGGGCGATGAGGTGCGCGTGACTGTTATCGCTGCCGGCTTCGATGGAGGTCAACTCCCGGCACGCAAGCAGGCTCCCGCTGAGCGGGAGATGCCCAGACGGGTACTCATCGATGAGGACTCCACTGGCGAGGTGCCGGTTGTACCCACTGCAGGTGCCCGCACGGCACCGCCACGCTCGGTCGCCTTCGATGATCTCTCTGATGATCTGGATATCCCCGATTTCCTGAAGTGACCGACTGACGTCACAGAAGGACGCGTGCTGAGTCGAGAACATGGATCACAACGCGATGCTTGACGTCTACGCAGCCGGCGAGATCGCGGGCACTGCCTGGACTGCTCGCTGGTTCGTGACCGCCGATGCACCGGCAGCCACCGTGACGGATCACGGTTGCGTCGTCAACGAGGCGGCCCTGGCAGCGTTGGTCGGTGCGGATCGCCTTGCGGTTACCGGTTCGGTGCACGGTGCTGAGGTCTCACATGTCCTGATGCCTGGTACTGCGACCGGAAGTGACGCCATCACTACTGATCGCCCCGGCTTGGCACTGGTCACTCTGGCAGCGGACTGCGTTCCCGTGGTCTTGGCTGGTGTGGACGTGGGTCTGGTAGCGGCTGTGCACTGTGGGTGGCTCGGGTTGGCATCCGGCGTGGTGCAGCAAAGCGTTGGGGCAATGGTGGAACGGGGAGCATCGGCGATCACTGCTGTTGTCGGCCCGTCGATCTGCCTTGACTGCTACCCGGTACCAGGTGAACGCCTTGAGCGCGTACGAGAAAGCATCAGTTCCAGTGCCGCTGCTGCGGCCTGCTTTGAGGACCCACCGCGACTTGGGGTTGGGCTCGGAGTGGTCCAGCAACTGCGCGAAATGGAAGTCGCCCGGATTGAGGTGGTACCAGGCTGTACCGCCGAGGATCCGCGGTTGTTCACCTATCGCGGGTCGGGAACTGCGGATCGCCATGCGATGGTCATCGTCGGGGCGTCCAATGCTGCCTGAGCACGAGGCGATCGGGTGGCACGAGCAACGTCGTGAGGACATCCAAGCCGGCCTGGTCCGTGCCCGTCAGCGAATCTCCCGCGCCTGTGAACTGGCGGGTCGGTCAGCCGATGAGGTCAGCCTGGTCGTTGTCACCAAGACGTTTCCATCCTCAGATGTCGCGATCCTTGCCGAGCTCGGCTGCCGTGATGTGGGGGAGAACCGGGATCAGGAGGCGCGATCCAAGGTCGAAGAACTGCAACATTCAGTGGTGGCGAACACGGCTGCGAATCTGCGCTGGCACATGATCGGACAGTTGCAGACGAACAAGGCTCGATCCGTCGCCTCCTGGGCGGATGTCGTGGAGTCAGTGGATCGCCCAGAACTGGCGATTGCGTTGGACAAGGCGGCTCGGGATGGGGTGGCTCAGAATGGGGCGGCTCGGGATGGGGCGGCTGCGCTCCAGGTTCTCATTCAGGTCAACCTGGACCCGAGCCCCACACCGGGGCGAGGTGGCGTCATTCCTGAGCAGCTCCCGCAACTCATTGAGGTGGTGCAGGGGAGTTCGAACCTGCTGCTCCGGGGTCTGATGGGGGTTGCCCCCTTCCCCGGGGACCCGCTGGCTGCGTTTGAGCGCCTCTACGGCCTGTGGCAGGCCCTGCGAGATCAAATTCCCGCGGCAGACGTGCTCTCTGCGGGTATGAGTGATGATCTCGAGGCTGCGATAGCTGCGGGGGCGACACAGGTTCGGCTCGGAAGTGCTGTGCTCGGACACCGGGGCAGCGTGGAGTAACGTCGTGTTCGGTCGGGTCGAGTCGTGCTCCTGACCGGCAAGATTTGGGAGGCTGTGTCACCGTGGGCGCTTTGCGCAGAATGGCCGCATACCTCGGCCTCGTCGAAGAGGACGGGTATGCCGACTATGACGACTATGACGACGATCGCAGCGATGTCCGGGTGCGCTCCGGTCGGCATGAGCGTGGGCATGAACGTTCCAATGTCGTCGCTACGCGGTACACCTCTCGCCGTAGCGGAGGTCGATTCGATGAATCGAGTTTCGAGGACGAAGTAGAAGACGACTACGACGATCGCTACGCCCGCCCGGGCGTGCGCATGGTGAGGCCGGACAGGCCATCGGGCCCCGACCGAAGGACGGTCCGGTCCTTCCAGGGCGACTCCGACCGGCCACCGCTGCGTCCGGCACCCACGCGCCGGGCGGCCGCGCCGGACTTCTCGCGGATCGAAACGGTTCATCCGCGGTCTTACAACGATGCGCGTCCGGTAGGAGAGCAGTTCCGTGACGGAATTCCGGTCATCATGAATCTCAGTGATCTTGATGACCGTGACGCCAAGCGGATCATCGATTTCGCTGCCGGGCTGGTCTTTGGATTGCGCGGAAGTTTCGAGCGGATCACCCCGCGGGTCTTTCTGCTTTCACCAGTGAACGTTGATGTTGGGGCCGCTGCTCGCGCTCAGATTGCGCAGGACGACTTCTACAACCAGAGTTGAGGACGCGAGTACTTGGTCGGTGGTCCACTCTCCAAACCTCTCGGAGGGTCGGGTATGTATACGAACAGTCCTGAGGAGGACGGATGAGCGCAGTCGGTCAGTTGCTAGCCACAGTGCTGTGGCTGTACTGGCTGCTGTTCGTAGTGCGTCTGGTACTGGATCTGGTTCAGGCCTTTGCCAGAGACTTCCGCCCTCGGGGCCCATTCCTGATCCTCGCTGAGGGTGTGTTCACGCTCACCGATCCGCCATTGCGACTGCTGCGCCGCTTCATTCCGCCACTTCGCCTTGGCGCAGTGCAGTTCGATATGGCATTCCTTATCGTGCTAGTCGGCCTGCAGATTCTGACCCGCCTGGCATTGCTCCTCTAGTCACTGCAACGATTGGAGCCGTCACGAGCGGCTATGACCTGATAAGTCGAGGGATAGGCGATGGCTGAATCAGCACGAGGGAGTTCATCGAGGGAGAGTTCTTCGCGGGACAGTAGGGTGCCGGAAGATGCAATTGGCCGCCCGGCTGCATTGACTCCTGCGGATATTCGCGGTGCCCAGTTCGGTACCACTCGACTGCGAACCGGCTATGACATGGACGAGGTCGACGCATTTCTCGACTTCATAGAGGAGGGTCTGGCCGTGCTGCTCGCCGAACTTCAGCGCGCTCAGGAAGGTGAGGCGCAGTATCGAGCGCAATATGAGCAGTTGCGTGCACGAGTGGGTGCCGGGGCACCGACGACCGTTGTTCGTGCAGAGTCGCCAGGGGGTCCTGCGTCCACTCAAGAGCAGGCGCAGGCCCTGGCACAGGCCCTGTTGATCAGACAGGCATTGATCGCACAGTTGCGTGAGCACGTGACCCAGGTTGAGTCCCAGATCCGTTCTGTCCAAGCCAGCGTGGCTGCTGCCGCACCCAGTGTCCCTGCGCCCGAAGTTCCCGAAGCCGCTGCCATCACTGCGATTTCAGCGCCAAACAGGGCTGATGCGCAGGCCGAGACACCACCAGGCGCGGACCAAACCCAAGAGATTCCCGTCCAGCAGATTCAGCCGCAGTCCCCGCGCACCTGATTCAGCTGGCCTCGTCAATGCGTTGAATCCACACACGCAGCCCGAAGTCCACGAGGTCCACCTCGGTGACTGTCTGGACTGTTGGAGCAGCAGCCGGTTCTTCGATAGTGAGGGCGAGAACTTCGTCAGCGATATGTGCCTGGTGTTCTTCCATCGCCAAGCGGGCATGATCTGAGTTGGGCGACCACCACATCCGGATTCGGTCGGAAACCTCGAATCCCGCCTGCTTGCGCGCTTCCTGAACAGCCCGGATGACCTCCCGCGCCAAACCTGCCCGACGTAGCTCGTCGGTCAAGGAGAGGTCAAGCGCGATACTGTCACCACCTTCTGCGGCTACGGCCCACCCCGTGCGCGGTGTCTCCGTCACCACCAGATCGGCTTCGGAGATGGAAACTTCACCAAGTGTTGCGGCGTTAATGCGCGCCTGCCCGGAACTGCGCAGTTCCGCCAGCAGGCTGGTGGCATCGGCATCCGCTATTGCTGAGGCGACCTGCTGCGTCTGCTTACCGAATCGCTGTCCCAAGGCTCGGAAGTTCGCCTTGATCGACACATCGACGAGATCTGACTCCTCCGGCGCAAGCGTTGCCACCTGCACCACATTCAATTCATCACTGACGTGCTCGCGAAGGTCCTGGTCCAGGCCAGCCCAGCCGGGTGCCGAAACCAAGGCTCGGCCCAGCGGTTGGCGAGTCTTGACGCTACTGGTGGCTCGTGCTGCCCGGCCAAGTTCAACCAGGCGGCGAACCAGTCGCATGTCGTCCTCAAGACGGTCGTCGATGAGCGTTGCATCAACCTCTGGCCAGCTGCAGAGGTGAACCGATTGCGTTCCCTCTGGTTCGGCGTCGCGGAACAGGTCCTGCCATACCCGATCTGCGATGAACGGAGTGAAGGGCGCCATGCACAGGGTGATGATTCGCAGCGCCTCGTGGAGTGAGGCTAGAGCTGAAGCATCCCCATCCCAGAATCGCCTCCGCGACCTGCGCACGTACCAGTTCGATAGGTCATCGATGAACGTAGACAACAGTCGCCCGGCACGCTGCGTGTCGAAATCCTCCAGTGCCCCATCGACATCTCGAGCCAGGCGGTGTGCTGCCGAGAGCAGCCAGCGATCCAGAACGGGGCGTTGCTGTGGGTCCGGTGCCCCAGACTTCGGATCCCAGTGCGCCAGTCGCCCGTACAGGGATTGAAAGGCCACGGTATTCCAGTAGGTCAGCAGTGTCTTACGAACGACATCACCGATGGCTGTGTGTCCGACTCGTCTGGCCTGCCAGGGGGAGCCACTAGCAAGCATGAACCAACGCACCGCATCTGCACCATGCTCGTTCATGAGGGCAATGGGCTCCAGCACATTGCCCAGGTGCTTGGACATCTTGCGACCCTCTTCATCGAGAATGTGGCCTAGACATACGACGTTTCGATAGGAGGATTTGTCGAAGACCAAGGTGCCCACCGTCATCAACGTGTAGAACCAGCCGCGCGTCTGATCAATTGCCTCGCAGATGAAGTCTGCCGGGTACTGCTGCTCGAAAGGCAGCATCGAGGCTCGCTGTTGATGGGGGTATCCCACAGCCGCGAATGGCATGGCGCCGCTGTCATACCAACAATCGATCACCTCTGGTACACGCGTGGATGGTGCATTGCAGGTTGAACAGGGGACCACGATGTCGTCGACGAATGGTCGATGCGGATCCAGTTCGGTCAGGTCTATGCCAGCTGCTGCACCGAGTTCGGCGAGAGAGCCGTAGGCGGCGAGATGCCCGGAGGAGCAGCGCCAGATCGGTAGTGGCGTTCCCCAGTACCGGTTCCGGGAGAGCGCCCAGTCCACGTTGTTCCGGAGCCAGTCTCCGTACCTTCCCCATTGAATGGTGCCCGGAAACCACGAAGTTTGAGCATTCTGTTCGAGCAGTTGCTCCTTAATGGCCGTGGTCCGGATGTACCAGGACGGTTGTGCGTAGTAAATCAACGGTGTGTGGCAGCGCCAGCAGTGCGGATACGCGTGTGGGTAGGGCTCGTGACGGAACAGCTGACCGTTCTGGTTGAGCCGGTCGATGAGTACTGCATCGGCCTTCTTGAAGAAAAGGCCACCGACAGTTGAGATATCCGCTTCGAAGTGACCATCTGCCGTCACCGGATTGACGACCGGCAATCCGTAACGGCGACAGGTCGCCAAGTCGTCTGCGCCGAACGCTGGTGCCTGATGAACCAGGCCGGTGCCATCCTCGGTCGTGACGTAGTCGGCGAGTAGCACGCGGTGTGCATCCGGAATATCGACGAACTCAAATGGACGCTGGTAGCTCAGTCCCTCAAGATCGCGACCGGTGAATCTTGCCAAGACGGTCGCCTCGTTGCCCACTGTTCGTTCCACCAAGTCCTCGGCAATGAGCACCGGCCGGCCGTCACTGGTCGCCACAAGGACGTAGTCAGCCGATGGTGCAGCGGCAACGGCGGTGTTGGCCACGAGAGTCCATGGTGTGGTGGTCCAGACCAGCAGGTCAGCGGCACCGTGTTGCTCGATGAAGTCCCTTGAGGTGACAGGGAAGCGAACGTAGACCGATGGGTCCACCACGTCTTCGTACCCCTGCGCAAGTTCATGATCTGAAAGGCCAGTACCGCATCGCGGACAGTACGGGGCAACCCGATGGTCTTGGACCAGCAGGCCCTTGTCGAAGATCTGCTTCAGCGACCACCACACGCTCTGGACATAGTCACGATCCATCGTCCAATAGGCACTGTCGAAGTCCACCCAATAGCCCATTCGCCTGGTCATGGCGGTGAACTCGTTTACGTGGCGCAGGACGGATTCGCGGCAACGCTCGTTGAAAGCGGCCACGCCGTAGGACTCGATGTCCTGCTTGCCGGTGAAACCCAGCTCCTTCTCCACGGCTAGTTCCACAGGCAGTCCATGGCAATCCCAGCCAGCCTGTCGGGGGACGTATCGCCCTTTCATCGTCCGGTACCGCGGGAACACGTCCTTGAAAACTCGAGCCTCCACATGGTGAGTGCCCGGGGAGCCGTTGGCCGTTGGGGGGCCTTCGTAGAAGATCCACGGAGAACCGTTTCGGGTACGAGCCAGCGACGCCTCGAAGATCCCTTCGGCCTCCCAGAAATCCAGGATCTGGTGCTCCATGGCGGAAAGATCGATCTGCGCGGGCACCGCCCGGTACATGGTCACTCCTTGGTGCTCGGCGGATTGCCCTACGGCGGGTTGCCAAACGGAAGTGTGAGGTGCAGCAGGACAAGTAGCGGAAGGATATCTGGACTGCTCACACGGACATTCCCGATCGAATGACTAGCCGTAGACCAGACCCGCTTCGACATGCATCAGGCCGGTAGGGCATCTATAGTCCCGCAAGTCTGCACTTGCACATCGTGATCTTCAGATGCAACCCGGTGTTGACAGCAATGCGTTGATGTCCGAATTCGGGTGTCGGCGCTCGACTAACGGAGGCGAAGAGTCCATGGCTGGTACGAGGACCGCCAATGACGTGGTCGCCAAGCTGGCGGTACGCGACGATGAGCCAGCTTGGACCTCGCAGGAGTTCGAAGAAGTGCAACAGGCCCTGCGTAGCGAGGTGGAGCGGCTGGAGGAGGAGATCGCGACGGCGGAAGCTGGTCTGGCGGCGCTCATCCAGGATTCTGGTGAGGGGGCCGGCGACGACCAAGCCGATGCTGGCAGCAAGACCTTCGAGCGTGAACACGAGATGTCCTTGGCCAACAACGCTCGCGACATGCTTGAGCAGGTACATCACGCGCTAGGGCGTTTGGCTGACGGCACCTACGGCATCTGCGAGGGGTGCTCGCAACCGATAGGCAAGTACCGACTGCAAGCCTTCCCTCGCGCCAGCCTGTGCCTGCCGTGTAAGCAGGCTGAGGAGCGATTCCTGTAACAAACCGGTGCGGCGTACAGTGCTGGGGTGAGCGATGCGGCCTCGGTAGGCACCAGCACTTCTGCAGGTATGAAGCCCGACAGCGTCCGTCGGCAACGCAATCGCAGGTGCGTCATCGCACTTGTACTCGTTGCCATGGGTGTGGTGATCGTGGATCAGATCACCAAGGCGTGGGCGGTTGCCACGATGCTGCCGCGAATGTCGCCAGGTGGGGCTGGGCCAATCGAGGTGGTTGGCAGCATCCTGCAGTTGACCTACGTGGAGAACACCGGGGCTGCGTTCGGGTTGGGCAGCGGCCTGACCTTGCTCTTCAGCCTGATTGCCCTCGGCGTCGTTATCGCCATCCTGCGGATGGCTGGCCGACTGGGGTCACTGCCATGGGCCATTGCCCTGGGAGGGCTGCTCGGCGGTGCGGTGGGAAATCTCATTGATCGTCTGACGCGCGAGCCGGGGCCAGGCAGGGGCTTTGTCGTTGACTTCATTGAATTGCCCTACTGGCCGGTGTTCAACGTTGCCGATATGTGCGTAGTGGGTTCGGCGATCCTGATGGTGGTGCTCTCTGTGAAGGGCATCGACTATCGGGGAACTCCCGCCGCAGCCGAATCGCCCACATCCGAACAGTCCACAGACCTCCGGTGACCGAGCGGTTCCTTCCAGTTCCGGAGGGGTTAGTCGGCGAGCGTGCCGACCTGGCCATGACCCGACTATTGGGCATCTCCCGAGCCCGAGCCGCGCAGTTGCTGGCTGATGCCTGCGTCACCCTGGATGGACGCACTCTCGACAAGGCCGATCGCCTCACCAGTGGCGGCGTGTTGACGGTGGCAGCGGTGGAACTGACCCCACCGCCAGTCTCGGTTATCCCCATGCAGGTACCCGGCCTGCGCATAGTGCTTGAAGACGAGGATCTGGTGGTCGTCGACAAGCCTCCCGGCGTCGCGGCCCATCCCAGTCCAGGTTGGAGCGGTCCCACAGTGTTGGGCGGTTTGGCAGCCGCCGGTGTCTCCTTGACGCCACTTGGATCGGCGGAGCGACAGGGCATCGTGCATCGCCTTGATGTGGGTACCAGTGGCCTCATGGTGGTCGCGAAAAGCGATAGGGCCTATCGCGAACTCAAGCAGCAGTTTCGTGAACGTCAGGTCACCAAGGTCTACGAAGCCGTGGTGCAGGGTCATCTGGATCCGCTGGCCGGCACCATCGATGCGCCAATTGGCCGTCACCCCACCGCGGATTACCGTTTCGCTGTCATTGCCGATGGCCGCCCGAGCATCACGCACTATCAAACGCTCGAGGCGCACCGCCACGGATCCTTGGTCGAGATTCATCTGGAAACCGGCCGTACTCATCAGATCCGTGTGCACATGGCAGCACTTCGCCACCCATGCGCTGGGGATCTGACCTACGGTGCTGACCCGAGTCTGGCGAGGCGTTTGGGACTGCAGCGACAGTGGCTACACGCGGTGCACCTGGGTTTTGAACATCCGGCAACGGGGGAGCAGATTGAACTGCACAGTGAGCCGGCACCGGACCTGATGGAGGCCCTGGTGCGCCTGCGGGCCGGGGTCGACAAGCCTGGTTAGAGTGCGGTGATGGAGTCACCGTGGGACGCATGAAGTCCGACGGATTCGTTCATCTGCACGTGCATACCGAGTACTCAATGCTCGATGGAGCCGCGCGCCTGGGAGACCTACTCGAAGAAACTGCCCGCCTGGGCATGGACTCGATCGCCATCACCGATCATGGCAACCTTTTCGGTGCCTATGACTTTTACCGTCAAGCCAAGACCGCCGGTGTCCACCCGATCATCGGGTTGGAGGGCTACTACGCACCGCAGGGCAGGTTCCAGCGCCAAGCGATGGACTTCGGGGGTGGCTTCGACGAAGGTTCACCGGAGGAACCCGGCGCGGGTCGGGGGAAGTACGCCTATACGCACATGACGCTGTGGGCGGAAAGTACTGCCGGCATGCACAACCTCTTTCGCTTGGCTTCGCTGGCCAGCATCGAAGGGCAGTATCACAAACCGCGATTTGATCGTGAGTTGCTGGCCACGTATGGGGCTGGACTGATCGGGACAACCGGGTGTCCTAGTGGCGAAGTGAATCGGTGGCTGCAGGCCGATCGTTTCGACAAGGCCTTGGCCGCTGCAGCCGATATGCGCGACATTCTCGGTGCAGGGAACTACTTCTGTGAACTGATGGACCACGGGCTCGCCATTGAGCGCCGCTTCCGCGAGGACCTGATTCGGTTGGCGCGGCAGCTCGAACTTCCGCTCGTGGCCACGAACGATCTGCACTACGTACGCCCCCAGGATGCCGACACACACGATGTTCTGCTGTGCATTGGTACGCGCACCACAATGGATGATCCGAAGCGCTTTCGATTCGATGCGCGCGATTTCTTTGTGAAGTCCGCGGCGCAGATGCGTCAGGAGTGGGCGGACTTTCCGGATGCCTGTGACAACACGCTCTTGATTGCTGAACGCTGCCAGGTTGCCTTTGCCGAGGGCGCCAGCCTGCTCCCGCGTTTTCCCGTCCCTGAGGGACACAGTGAAGATACCTGGCTTGCCGCTGAGGTCCAGCGTGGACTGATCGCGAGATTCGGATCAACTATCCCGGACATTGTTCGGGAGCGGGCCGAATACGAAGTGCAGATGGTGGCCCAAATGGGATTCCCCGGCTACTTCCTCGTCGTAGCTGATCTCGTCCGGTACGCCAGGGAGCAGGGCATTCGAGTCGGACCGGGCAGAGGGTCGGCCGCCGGTTCGATGATTGCCTACGCACTTGGCATCACCGAATTGGATCCGATCAAGCATGGACTGCTCTTCGAGCGCTTCCTGAATCCAGAGCGCATTTCTATGCCTGATATCGACATCGACTTCGACGAGCGTCGTCGCGCTGACATGATCCGGTACGCAACCGCGAAGTATGGAGAGGATCGAGTCGCGCAGATCGTTACTTTCGGCTCGATCAAGGCCAAGGCTGCGATCAAGGACAGTGCGCGTGTCCTGGGGTTGCCCTACGCGCTCGGGGATCGCATCAGCAAGGCGATGCCGCCGTCAGTGATGGGTCGTGACATCTCCCTGGCCGGAGCCTTTGACCCCACCGATCCGCGGTACGCAGAGGCCGCAGAATTCCGCGCTCTTGTCGATAGTGATCCTGATGTTCAACGCGTGGTGCAGACCGCGCGCGGTCTAGAAGGCCTCAAGCGTCAACCAGGTGTTCATGCGGCAGGGGTGATCCTGTGCGCTGAGCCGCTGATGGACGTCATTCCAGTGTGGCGCCGGGAGCAGGACGGTGCGGTCATCACGCAGTTCGACATGGGTGGTTGTGAAGCACTAGGCCTGCTGAAAATGGACTTCCTCGGACTGCGAAACCTCACTGTGCTTGACGATGCACTCGCGCACATTGCGGCGAATCGGGGTGAATCGATCATCCTTGAAGAGATGACCTTGGACGATGCGGCGACCTACGAATTAATGGCGCGAGGAGACACCCTGGGTGTCTTCCAACTCGACGGCGGTCCGATGCGGGCCCTTTTGCGGTCAATGCAACCGGATTCCTTTGAAGATATCTCTGCGGTGCTTGCCCTGTATCGACCTGGACCGATGGGCGCCAACGCCCACAACGACTACGCAGATCGCAAGAACGGTCGCAAACCAGTAACGCCGATCCATCCTGAACTTGCCGAACCACTCTCCGAAATCCTGGGCGACACTTACGGGCTGATCGTGTATCAGGAGCAGGTAATGGCGATCGCCCAGCGCCTGGCTGGCTACTCCCTCGGTAAAGCGGACCTCCTGCGTCGCGCCATGGGCAAGAAGAAGAAGGAGATCCTGGAACAGGAGTTCATCCCATTTCGCACGGGGATGGAAGCCAACGGCTACTCGTCCCGCGCGATTCAGGTTCTATGGGAGATTCTCGTACCGTTCTCGGACTATGCGTTTAACAAGGCGCATACCGCGGGTTACGGACTCGTCTCGTATTGGACTGCCTACCTGAAGGCGAACTACCCTGCCGAGTACATGGCAGCTCTGTTGACCTCGGTCAAGGATGACAAGGATCGATCAGCCGTTTACCTCAACGAGTGCCGTCGCATGGGCATCAAGGTCCTTCCACCGGATGTTAATGATTCGGATCTCGACTTCACTCCGCGTGGTACCGACATTCGTTTTGGGTTATCCGCAATTCGTAACGTCGGCGCCAATGTCGTGGAGTCGATCCTGGCTACCCGTCGTCGAGTGGGCCGCTTTGCAGACTTCAATGACTTCATTGCGAAGGTGGAGCCATCCGTGTGCGGGAAGCGCATTGTGGAATCACTCATCAAGGCCGGTGCCTTCGATTCCTTAGGTCATACACGTAAAGGTCTGTTGCAGGTACATGAGACGGTCATCGACGCAGCTATCGACGTGAAGCGGGCCGAGGCGGTTGGGCAATTCGATCTCTTTGGGGGGCTCCAAGCCCCTGAAGACACTGGTCTGCGCCTTGTTCCCGAGATTTCCATGGTCGAATGGGAGAAGACAACACTGCTGGCACATGAGCGAGAGATGTTGGGACTTTACGTATCGGACCACCCGCTCCACGGGATCGAACATGCGCTGGCCCAGGTTGCTGATCACACCGTGGCCGGACTCTACGCTGATGAGCGCACTGAAGGATCAGTTGTGAGCGTGGGGGGTTTGGTAACCGGTGTCCAGCGCAAGACCACGAAACAAGGATCACCGTGGGCAATCATCACGCTCGAAGATCTTGCCGGTTCGGTTGATGTGATGGCCTTCCCGCAGGTGTATGCCTCGGCTGCCACTGCTTTAGCCGAGGACGCAGTCATCGTGGTGCGTGGGCGTATCGATCGATCAGATGAAGACGGGCTGCGCTTGGTTGCACTGGAGATCACGACTCCGGACCTCTCGCAAGCCCAGACTGGACCGCTGCGCCTTACGTTGCCAGCGAATCGATGTGTGCCCGCGTTAGTAGATCGCTTGAAGGCCATTCTGGCCGCGAACCCGGGTACCACGGAGGTGCATCTGCATCTGACCGGTGGCGCAAAGACGACCGTGCTGCGTCTCGATGATCACCTTCGGGTATCGCCGACCGCAGCCCTGGTTTCGGATCTCAAGGCCCTGCTCGGGCCCAATTGCCTCGGGTGAGCGGATGCGCATCAGTTTTTCACCAGCTTTGACGCTGGGTGTATCGGCCCTGGCCTGGGGAATCAGTTCGGGCATTGCCTTGGGTGTGCTCTGGTGGCGTCTAGCACCCCGGGTACCGCTCGTTGTGCGTCCTGAAGGCAGCAGTCCGCAGAACTATCAGCCGGATGGCTATCTTGGCGCGGACCTGGGGTTCTGCGTCCTGGCAATCCTGGCTGGGACGCTGCTGGCAATCGGGCTGATCACGATGCGTCGTCAACAACTCCTTGCGGTGCTCGGCTGGGGGTTGGTCGCCGGAGCGCTGGGTTCCCTGCTGATGTGGCAGGTTGGCGTGCGGCTCGGCTCGGTAGATATCAAAGGGTTGGCGGCTACGACGGAAGTGGAAACAGTGGTGGATGCACCGCTGGCGGTTTCCATGCCTGCAGTGCTACTCGCCTGGCCCATCGCAACAGCTACCGTCATGGTCGTGATCGCCGTGATCGACTGGGTCGCAGCTGCCCGCGTGGCACGCCTTATTCATCCCTCCGCGCAATAGGAGCCAGGGTCCCTGACGTCGCACGTAGCAGGTCCATTGCCGAGAGGGCGACTTCAAGCCCGCGTCGACCGGCGGAGACGAAGACCTTCGGCAGGTCCTGAGCGGATTGGTCGATCACCGTCGGCAGGGAACGGCGTTGCCCGATCGGGCTGATACCACCAATGACATAGCCGGTTAGTCGTTCAGCTACTACCGGCTCAGCCATCACTGCCTTGCGGCCATTGCAGGCTGCGGCGAACGCCTTTAAATCCAAGCTGCAGTCCACTGGAACGATACCTACACACGGACGCGCGTCAACAACTGCAATCAGGGTCTTGAACACGTGACTGGATGTCACACCCAGTGCCTTAGCCGCCTGTAGACCATAACCCGAACCGCCACCTGCCGTGGCATGGTCGTCGATATCAAAACTATGGATTTCGAATGGGATACCCATGCGTATAAGTACCTGAGTGGCCGGTGTTGATGCACTGCGTTGCTTTGGTCCTGACATCGCCGGTCTCAATTCAGCGAGGGGGAGATGGAGCCCAGATCTGTGGTCGGCACGCTGGAAAGCTCAGTGATGAGTGCGCACTCGCGGGTCAAGATGAGCCGAGCCAGACTCAAACGCTGACTCGTGGTTTCAGCAGCGAGTAGTTCCTGACGCTCACTCGTCGGAAGCACCATCGTGGCCGTAACGACGTATGCCAAGGCGTCTGGATCTGTGGGTGACTGTTCCAGGGGCTCCTCAGGCGACATCATCAGACGGGCGGTGAGCAGCATCCGATACTTGTCGAATCCCCGACGCACCGCTGCCGCAAGAATTGTGTCCTCTGAGCTACTCACCTCGTCAAGGAATTGCACCTCAGCGTGCAACAGCGGCTCGGAGGTGTCCAAGCTCAAGAGACGAAATCGTCGCGTGCCCGTCGTGATGATGTTGTATCGCCCGTCTGCCAGTGCCTCTACTTCTCGCAACGCGGCTCCGACACCGACCTCGTAGAGGGCGTCCTGGCCTTCCGCCTCCACGGAACGACCATCTCGGACCGCGATGATCCCGAATTCGCGTCCAGTACTTTCCGGCTCTGCTAGGAGGCGCTCGACGAGGAGTCGATAGCGCGGCTCGAAGATGTGCAGCGGCAGGACAAGGCCGGGCACAAGCGCGACGCTCAGCGGGAACACCGGGATGCGCATGTTTGCAGCGTAGACTGACGTCATGCTGCGGCTCATCGACCTGCGCAACATGCAGATCACCGCGCAAGGTGACCTGAGTGGGATCCAGTTGCCGCGGGCCGCTACCACGGTGGAGGACGCCACAGCGACGGTTGAGCCGATCCTGCAGGATGTGAAAACCAGCGGTGAGTCCGCCGTTCTGGCCTGGACCAAGCAACTGGACGGGATCGCAGTTCCATCGCTTCGTGTTCCTGTTGAACACATTGCATCCTCGCTCGCTGAACTCGACCCAACGATCCGCCAGTCACTTGAGGTAGCGATCGATCGGGCTCGACGAGTCCATCAAAGTCAGGCGCGCTCTGAGCAGAGCGTTGAAGTTATTCCCGGCGGCACGGTTACCCAACGTTGGCTTCCGGTCCAACGCGTTGGGCTGTACGTGCCCGGCGGCCAAGCGGTCTACCCCAGCAGTGTCGTCATGAACGTTGTCCCGGCCCAGGTCGCTGGCGTGCCGTCGATCGCAGTGACATCGCCGCCGCAGCGGGATGCTGGAGGCTGGCCAAACCAGACGATCCTTGCTGCTTGCGCCCTGCTGGGGATTGATGAGGTCTACGCAGCGGGTGGGGCCCAGGCGGTGGCCATGCTCGCCTACGGAGTGGAGTTGACCGATGGGCAGCGCTGTGCCCCGGTCGACATGATCACCGGGCCAGGCAACATCTACGTTACCGCCGCCAAGCGTGCCCTTCGCGGCATGATCGGCATCGACAGCGAGGCCGGCCCAACAGAGATCGCGATCCTTGCCGATGACACTGCAGACCCCATTCATGTCGCGGCGGATCTGATCAGCCAGGCTGAGCACGACCCGATGGCGGCAGCGATTCTGGTGACGACGAGCGAAGGACTTGTCCACGCCGTACAGGATGAAATCAGCCGCCAGCTGGGTCGTACGAAGCACGTGGAGCGGATCTCTACCGCTCTGAGCGGTTCACAGAGCGCTATCGTCCTCGTAGCGGATCTGCAGGCCGGCCTGGCCGTCGTTGATTCATACGCCGCCGAGCATCTTGAAGTGCAGACTCGTGAAGCGCGTCAGGTTGCACTGCAGGTTCGAAACGGTGGTGCGATCTTCGTCGGGGCCTTCTCGCCGGTATCCCTGGGGGACTACTGCGCTGGATCCAATCACGTACTGCCTACCCGCGGCTGTGCGCGCCACTCCTCTGGACTGTCCGTGCAGACCTTCCTTCGCGGTGTGCAGGTCATCGACTACAGCGAAGAAGCCTTACGGGCGTCTGCAGAGGCCGTGCAAACGTTGGCCTATGCCGAGGACCTCCCTGGCCACGCCGATGCGATCCGCGTACGACTGGAGCCGGGCTATTAATCAGAACGAAATGCCTAGGCAGTTCACGCCACCGCTGCGCGAGGATTTGGTGGGCCTGGTTGCCTACGGTGCACCCCAACTCGATGTGCCCGTGCGCCTCAACGTCAATGAGAATCCGTTTCCGGTACCAGACTCAGTCGTTCAGGCCATAACGAATGCCGTCGCGGCTTGTGCGGGTGATTTGAATCGTTACCCCGATCGAGACGCCCGTCGCCTCCGCACCCTCTTGGCTGAGTACCTAGCGGAGGAGTCCGCGGTCAACGTAGAACCGCACCACATCTGGCCAGCCAACGGCTCGAACGAAGTCATGCTCCAGCTGTATCAGGCCTACGCGGGGCCCGGCCGTATCGTGATGAGTTTCGAGCCGACCTATTCCATGTATGCCGAATACGCCCGAACGAGTAACAGCACATACGTGACTGCAGGGCGTGGCGCGGAATTCGAATTAGACCTAGATGCTGCGCAGACTGAACTGGAGCGCACGAAACCGACACTGGTCATAATCGCCTCACCAAACAACCCGACTGGCACCGCTGCGCGAGCTGAGGACATTGCGCAGATCGCGACACAGCTGGGTTCCTGGTCGGGTCTGCTCATCGTCGATGAGGCCTATGCCGAGTTTCGTAGACCCGGAACTCCCTCATCCTTGGAGTTGCTGAGCGAACATGCAAACCTCGTGGTGACTCGAACCCTGAGTAAAGCGTTTGGTCTTGCGGGCGCCCGTATCGGTTATGCAATCGCAGCGGATCCTCAAGTGATCGAGGACATACAGCTGGTCCGTTTGCCGTATCACCTCTCCGCAGTGAGCCAGGTTGTTGCCTGTGCTGCGCTGGAGCATCGCGCCGACCTCAGGGCACAGGTAGCGGTACTGCGCACGGAACGCGATCGACTACACGCGTGGCTGCTGGCTGGTGGCTGGGAGGTACTGCCCAGCGATGCCAACTTCCTTGCCTTCGGTAAGTTTCCTGACCGTCAAGCGATCTGGCAGGCACTACTGGATCAGGGTGTCCTGATTCGCGTCACCGGACCCGATGGCTTCCTGCGCGTTAGCATCGGCACTCCGCAGGAGAACGATAGATTCAGGGCTGCGCTGCAGTCCGTACACGCTCAAGCCCACAGCGGTGGGTCCCATGCTGCAAGGGGTCATGGTGACACGACAAGCCCGAGTTGAACGCTCGACCAAAGAGAGCCAGGTCCTAGTCGACCTTGTGATTGATGGCCAGGGTGCAGCCGATGTGGAGACCGGTGTACCGTTCTTTGATCACATGTTGAGTCAACTTGGCAAGCACTCTGGCATGAATCTCTTCGTGCGAACCACCGGAGATCTGCATGTCGACTCGCATCACACCGTTGAGGACACCTCGTTGGCATTGGGCTCGGCGCTCAATGAGGCACTAGGTGATCGTGCTGGACTTAAGCGATTCGGTGATGCGCTTGTGCCGTTGGATGAGTGTCTTGTGCAGGCCGCGGTCGACCTTTCCGGACGTCCATACCTCGTACACACTGAGCCTGATCTTGTGGAACTCATCGGTACGTATGACACAACGCTGACTCGACACATCTGGGAATCGATCGTTGCAACTTCGCAGATCACCTTGCATGTTCGCGTGCTCTCTGGTCGCAATGCACATCACGTGGTGGAAGCACAGTTCAAGGCGGTCGCCCGCGCCCTTCGGGAAGCCATCGCCGTTGATCCGCGGGTGGTTGGTGTTCCATCGACGAAGGGCACGTTGACGGGGTGAGTTCGCGTCCAACGGTAGTGATCCTGGACTACGGCTCCGGAAATCTTAGGTCCGCACAGCGAGCGCTCACCCGCATCGGAGCGGACGTCACTGTGAGTTCGGATGTGCAGGCCGCCACCGATGCTCAGGGCCTGGTCATTCCGGGCGTGGGTGCTTTCGGCTCATGCATGCGGGGACTGCAGGCTGTTGGAGCCCAGCAGATCGTTGACCGGCGCCTGGCAGGTGGTCGAGCCGTACTCGGTGTGTGCGTGGGGATGCAGGTCCTCTTTGCCCAAGGTCAGGAGGGCTCGCTGGTTGCTGGCCTGGACCAATGGCCCGGTACCGTCCGACGGCTTCAGGCCAAAGTGCTACCCCATATGGGATGGAACCAGGTTCGTAGCGACCCGCAGTCAGATCTATTCCGTGGCCTTGCGGGCGAGCGCTTCTACTTTGTGCACTCCTATGCGGTGACTCAATGGCAGATGGAGGTGCAGCCTCCGCGTCCACCGGTGCGACTTGCTTGGTCCTGGCATGGTGAGGGATTTCTGGCGGCGGTGGAAAATGGTCCGTTGACCGCGACCCAGTTCCACCCGGAGAAGTCTGGTGACGCTGGCCTAGGCTTACTGCGCAACTGGCTCGACACGTTGACCTGACAGATCACGACTTGACCTGACACACCCCAAAGAAGAATGGACGCAATGCTTCAATTATTGGCTGCAATCGACATTATGGACGGCCAGGCAGTGCGCCTACGTCGTGGGGAAATCAATCATCGAACGGAGTACGGTGCCGCGACCGCCATGGCCACGAAATGGGTGGAGCAGGGTGCGCAGTGGCTGCACGTCGTTGATCTTGATGCTGCATTCGGCACCGGAAGCAATGCCGAGGTTGTCAGCAGAATCGTGCACGCGGCCCATGGGGTTGCGCGCGTTCAAGTTTCGGGGGGCATTCGCGATGACGCCGCGGTGCGCCGCGCCCTGGATTCCGGCTGTGATCGCATCGTCCTGGGTACTGGTGCCTTGTTGAATCTTGATTGGGCGGCATCGGTCATCGCCGCGCACAAGGAGCGCGTTGTGGTCAGTTTGGATGTGAAGGGATCCACACTGGCCGTACAGGGTTGGACTGAAGATGGACCGCCGTTATGGGAAACCTTGGGTCAATTGGACGCTGTCGGCTGTGCCCGCTACGTCGTTACCGACATTGCCAAGGACGGCACGCTGCACGGGCCAAATCTCCACCTCTTGCAGGATGTTGCCAAAGCGACGACGCGACCCCTGATAGCCAGCGGAGGGGTGGCTTCACTGGAAGACCTTCATCGACTTGGTGACATGCACACGGTAGAGGGCGCAATCTTGGGCAAGGCGCTCTACGAAGATCGATTCACGCTGGCTGAGGCGTTCGTCGCCCTGCAGGCTCGATACGACCCCTACGAGTGGGGCCCTCCGCAGCCGTGAGCAGCGACCAGGCGACCGTGGAGTCAGGCGTGGCGATCCGAGTGATCCCATGCCTGGATGTCGATGGCGGGCGTGTCGTGAAAGGCGTGAAGTTCCTGGATCTGCGTGACGCGGGTGATCCGGTCGAATTGGCCGAGCGCTATGACCAGGAAGGTGCTGACGAGTTGATCTTCTTGGACATCACCGCCTCAAGTGATCAACGCGACACGATGCTTGACGTGGTGCGTCGCACAGCCGATCAGGTGTTCATCCCACTTACGGTGGGTGGGGGTGTTCGAACTGTCGCTGACTTCGATCGCCTCCTTCGCGCTGGAGCAGACAAGGTGAGCGTGAGCACGGCGGCAGTTCTTCGTCCGCAGTTGCTTCAGGAAGCAGCCGACCAATTCGGATCCCAGTGCGTTGTGCTGTCCGTGGATGCGCGAAGCAACCCACGAATGGCAAGCGGTTACGAGGTCACCACGCACGGCGGACGCGAAGCCACGGGTCAAGATGCCGTCGAGTGGGTAGCCACGGCGTGCGACCTTGGTGCCGGTGAGATCTTGCTCAACGCCATGGATGCCGACGGAACGGCCACGGGCTACGACCTCATGTTGATCTCGACCGTGCGAGTTGCGATCGCGGTCCCGGTGATTGCCAGTGGAGGGGCCGGCGCACCTGAGGATTTCGTGGCGGCGGCAGGTGCGGGTGCCGATGCTCTGTTAGCGGCCAGTGTGTTCCACTTTGGTGTGCTGAATATTCGACAGGTGAAAGAAGCACTCGCTGAAGCAGGCCTGCCCGTGCGCCTACCCCCAATGCGGGTTGCGTCATGACCCAGCAGCCATCGCAACTCGATGGAACGGACGCTTCGTAGGTGGACGTCCCAGTAAACGAAGCCGCACGTTGGTGCGATCAGGTGAATTTTGACGCCAATGGCCTCGTGCCGGTGATCGCCCAAGACCATGCCAGTGGGACCGTACTGATGCTGGCATGGACTGACCGAGCGGGACTGGAGCGGACCCTGATCACCGGCGAGGCAACCTATTACTCACGCAGTCGTGCGCAGCAATGGATCAAAGGGGCGACCTCTGGTAACCGACAGCGTGTGGTGTCCGTGAGACTGGACTGCGATGGTGATGCCGTGCTCTACCAGGTGCGTCAGAGCGGGGCAGCATGTCACACGGGAGATCGAAGTTGCTTCGATGCCGTCCACTGGACCGAAGTCAAAACTCTGTGACTCTGCGCCGTGGGGCCGTGGTGTGCCTCATGCTCCTGGCCGCCGGCCTGTGTCTCATCATGCTCACGTTGCCCTGGTTGTCGGCTCTGGTCCCGGTAATCAACGATGCCTCTGCTCGGGTGCCCCAAGAGTTCACTGGCTCGCAGGTGCTTCCAGTGGGAGCACCACTGGCCTTGGTGAGTGCTGCAGCAGCCCTCGGGTTGCTCGCCACGCGGGGTTGGGGCAGACGAATCGTCTCCGGCTGTGCCCTTGCATCAGGACTGCTGCTGACTGGCCTAGCCGCGCGCACTGGCCTTTGGGGGATGGACGGCAACCTGCCCGCTGATTCGGTGGTGACGGTGCAGTCACCGTGGTGGATCGGCTGCGTTCTCGGTGGCCTCTTGATCGCGTTCATGGGGTTGGTTGGTCTGCTTGGTAGTCACCAGTGGCAACGGCCCGATTCCGCGTATGAGCGGGCCTCGAGTGAACCGGCCTCTGGCCAGCACGCTTTGCGTGACGGCGGGTCAACGGACGCTGCAGGATCGCAGGCCCAGTGGTGGGATGCCATGGATCGCGGAATCGATCCAAGTCAGGATTAACCGCTGCCGATCGAATGCCGTGCCGACTG
>CAZKFI010000006.1:54385-57571 GCA_964551975.1 uncultured Bifidobacteriaceae bacterium
AGGCCAGGTGAGGGGCTGGGCGGGTGAGCGTCTGATTGGATGAGGGTATGAGCGCTGGACACGATAATCACGGTTCAACCCCGGCGGCGTGGACCGTGGTCTCCATCATCACCCTCGCATTCCTTCTGGGCACGGTGGCTCTCATACTCGGCAATTGGGTGATGTTCTGGGTCGCCGTCGCCCTGCTCCCTGTTGCCCTCGTGGTGGGCAAGGCCATGCAGGCGATGGGACTGGGCGCCAAGCCACGGGCGTGAACCGAGGAACCGGTTCTGGTTGGGGATCTGGGTCCAACTTGGGACCCGATCCCGAGTTGGAAGCGGTGCTCATCGTTGAAGATGAGCACTCGATTGCGGACCTCTTGGCACGGTACGTCACCGATGCGGGTTTCAGGGCAGTCGTGGTTCACACCGCCTCGGATGCTCTCGGCTTCCTAGCGGCCAATCACGCCGCTGCCGCTCTTATCGATATCGGCCTACCTGACTTTCCTGGGACGGAGATTTGTCGTCGGCTCCGTGCGGCGGGCAACCTCACTCCAGTTCTGTTCTGTACGGCGCTCGATGACGAGGAATCGCGGATCGAGGGGCTGGAACTTGGAGGTGACGACTACATCACGAAGCCGTACAGCCCGCGTGAGGTGATGGCCAGGCTGCGTTCTGTTCTGCGCAGAACTCAGCCACTGAGGGATGCCGGCCCGCAGTTGATGGTCGGGCAGGCGGTCCTCGATGAGAGGCGCCGGTCAGTGACGTCTGGTGGTGTCGAGGTACCAGCACTCACGGCGACGGAGTTTACGTTGCTCGCCTATCTCATGGACCATCACGATCGAGTGGTTCCACGCGAGGAGCTCCTGCGCGAAGTTTGGGGGTACCGGGAAGTTGTTGCTACGCGCACGGTAGATGTTCATATTGCGCAGATTCGTGCGAAATTCCAGGATGTAGGTCAAGTAGCTCCGATTCGTACGGTGCACGGAGTCGGCTACTCCTGTGACGGGTAGTGGGCTGCGCTGATGCGTTTTTCGTTGGGCACGCGGATGGTGCTGCTGACCACGGGGGTGGCTTGCATGCTTGCCGCCGTGGCGGCTCTGGCTGCCTGGCCAATGCTGCGCTCGGCTGCTGACACCCAGGCGCGATCGAACCTCGCGAGGCTAGCTGACCTCACCACTGTCGCCTTGGCGGGCAGTTTCACTGAGGCGCAACTGCCGGCGGAGTTGCTCGGGGAACTTCGTGAGGGTCGAGTCAGCGCCTTCCTGTTCACGCCCGGAGGAACGGGCGTGCCCGGATTGACCGACCGCCAGGCAGCGCTTGTTCTGGACGGTGTCTCGCGATTTGCCCTGGAGACCACCTCGCCCGATGGGGAGTCCATCGTGGAGGCTCGAACGCTTACGCCCGGCGTCGGTCTGGTTTTGCTGCAGGCTGTAGGAGTGGCCGAAGCGACGGCTTGGCAACAGGAACTGCGTTTGATCGCTGCTTTGTGCCTTGGTCTGTTGGCCGCTGGACTTTTCGGATGGGTCGCGGCGCGCCGCTTGGCCAGGCCACTGCAGTCCCTGCGAAGTGCTGCTGTCCAGCTGGCCGCGGGGGAGCGAGACGTGGCGCTCCAACCCAGTGGGCCTACCGAGGTCATCGAGGTTGCCGAGGCCATTAATCGTCTCTCCGATGCGCTGGCCGCATCGGAAAGTCGTCAGCGATCGTTCCTCCTGTCGATTTCCCATGAGTTGCGCACACCCTTGACCGCTGTGCTGGGGCATGCCGAGGCTCTGCGAGAGGGCGTGATGCGTGGCGAGGATGCCGAGTCCGCTGGCATGGTCATTGAGCGTGAGGCGCTTCGGCTCAGCCGGCTGGTTGACGACCTGCTGGTGCTTGCCAGATTGGAAGCGGTGGACTTTCCTCTGCACCGCACCACGGTGGATCTCGTTAATCTCGCTGAAGAAGCGGCTAGGGCCCGACAAGGGGGAGCTGTGGCAGTGCTGGTCCATGCCGCCGAACCTGAGGTGTGGGCCAACACCGATCCATTGCGGGCACGCCAGATGCTCGACAATCTGCTCGACAATGCGATCAGGGTGAATCCGCCTGACGGAAGCATCACGATCCACGTGGAACTTCAGGGACCGTGGGGTTGTCTGGCTGTCATCGATCAGGGCCCAGGGCTGTCGGCTGACGACATCGCCGTCGCATTCGAACTCGGCACTCTGCATCGCCGGTATGGGCCGGGGCGAGCCGGAGCTACCGGAATGGGCCTTGCTCTTGTTCAGCGATTAGCAGGTCGTCTCGATGGTGAAGTGAGCGTGCAAAGCGAACCGGGTGCTGGCGCGTGTTTCCAACTCAAACTTCCTGCGGCGTAACCTGTTGCCATGGCTCTGGCCGCTCCCGAGCGATTAGCTATTCCGGAACGGCGTGATCTCCGCCCGAAGTGGCGACGGATGCTTGCACCGGTGGGTGCCGGTCTGGGTGCGGTGGTGGCCTGTGGCTATCTCGCCTTGGTTGACCCCAATGAAGGGGGCCACTACCCACTGTGTCCCACCCGAGCATTCCTCGGGGTGGACTGCCCAGGATGTGGGGGCCTGAGAGGAATGCACGCCCTGCTGACCGGAGACCCGGCCCGGGCCGTGGATCACAACGTCCTGCTCCTCGGTGTGGTGCCCTTCGTGCTGTGGTTGTGGGTGCGCTGGATGCTGCGCGCCTGGCGAGGGGTCTCGCCAGCGATCACCCTTGAACAGCAGAGGCGGTGGAACGTTGCCACGGTGCTCGTTGTGGTCCTCGCCATCGCATTCGGGGTCGTACGCAATTTTGTGCCGTACTTGGGGTCCGCAGCCGGAACTGACTGAACAGGCTGAACTGTCTACTCGCGGTTACCCTTACCAACGTGCTGGATGCCCTGCTGGGTGCGGTTCGTCGCGACCTGGAGTGCCGCATGCATGCAGTGTCGTTGGATGAGCTCAAGCGGCGGGCCGAGCAGGCTCCAGTTCCTCGTAACCCGCTACCAGTGCTCACCAGTGGCGAGGTGTGTGTCATCGCCGAGGTGCGCCCAACACAAGAGGGCCTGCAGGGAGCCGATCGTGCAGCGGACCTTGCGGCATTGGCAGCTCAGTTTGAAGCCGGTGGTGCGCACTGCGTGAGTGTGTGGACTGACAGCCAGGTTCATCGCTCGGGTGTGGCCGATCTCTTGGCCGTGCGCTGCGAAGTCGAGATTCCG
>CAZKFI010000007.1:0-56234 GCA_964551975.1 uncultured Bifidobacteriaceae bacterium
CGAGGTCTCGGATATCTCGAGGATCCACCATGGTCCAGTTCTCGGTAAGCACACTCACCATGCGCGGTGCCGTCACGACATCTCCTCGACTTGGTGACTTAGTGACTGGGGTACAGGGTTACTGGGGTCCTGGGTTACTTGCGTCGTGAACTCAGATGGGCTGGGACATATCAGCGAGGAGTTCGCCCCCAGCGAAGGTCACCCCAACTTCTCGATAGAAGCCACCGATGATCTCGCGCACTGGCAGGAGACCAGCCGGCTCATCCCAGGGTGAGTCGAAGAGTTCCAGTTCGGCATCGCCCCGCCAGGGCTGACCAAGGTCGGCGTCAACTCCGCGCATGGTCACCAACTGCAGCATCGACATCCCCTGCCCGCTCATTGCCGGCATATAGCGGTTGTGCACCATGGGGTGGCCGTTCACGAATCCGTTGGTGTCACTGGGCTCTTGCAGCGTGACACGGGCGGTGGCGAGTCGATGGTCGTATGCCGCCAACGTCGCACCGAAGGTGCCGCCGGGCGCGACTCGAGGTGCGGCCTTGCCGTGATTGAAGGCTCGTGTGACGTAGATACTCCCCAATTTCTTCGGATAGCCCTGGAACCAACCTCGACCAATCGCAAAATCGGTGGTAACCCAGATAAGGACGCAGCGGCTGTAGGTCACACCCTGGTATTTCGCACGCACCACCACGAATGCCTCGAGGTACTGCGCGCGCGACGGGTCCAGTAACTCTGCGCCACCGGCACTGCAGGACTGCCAATCAGCCCAGATGAACGCCACTGCACCGGGATCCTCATCGGCCAGATCCAATTCGGCAGGAAGTATCGCTCGGACTTTCTCCACATCCGTTCGATACTCAACGGTCAGCAGATTGCCCGAGTAGAACCAGGGCATCGGCGGCACCAGCGCCGTGCGTCCCGTGGAGGTGTACGGCGGCAGGAATCCCTGGCTGTGATTCATGAGGGGATCGTAGCCAAAGTCGTTCGGCCGCGAACGACAATTCCCAAAGCCTGGATCGTGCGCGGTTCCTACGTGTGTGAGTTGGCTACCAGATCACGATGGCGATGATGGCCAGCAGCCCGGCGGCTACACCGAGGACGGCCAGCCCTCGAGGGGTTCGTAGACTTCGTGAACTTCCAAAAATTCGTGAAAGTCGTGAACTTTGCGGACGCACAACCCGTTGACCACCAATGAGACTGAGTTCGTCATTGCGTGTGCTGGCCTGTCGGGCTACTTCACGCGCTTCATCGAACACGACGCGTCCTCGTTAGCGAGCAATCTTGCGGAACACCGGTCGTGGTGCTGCCTTCAATACGGTCATCACGTAGCGCAGTGGGCCAGGTGCGTAGACGGTATGACGTCCTCGACGGATCGCCCTGACAACGATCTTGGCTACGACATCGGGGTCTGTTGTCATGGGTGCTTCCGGTAACCCCGCGCTCATGCGGGTGCGCACCATGCCCGGGCGCACGACGAGAACCTGCACGCCGGTGCCATGCAGGGCATCGCCAAGACCCTGTGCGAACGCATCGAGTCCGGCTTTGGTCGACCCGTAAATGAAGTTGGCCCGTCGGGCGCGGTCCCCGGCCACACTCGAGAACACCACCAGACTGCCGTGCCCCTGGCTGCGCATGCGTCCAGCCACGTAGAGGCCGGTACTCACCGCACCGGTGTAGTTGGTGGTTGCAACCTGTACTGCCAGTGCGGGGTCCTGCTCAGCTGCCGCCTGATCGCCCAGAATGCCGAATGCCAGCAGTGCGATGTCGATATCACCGGCATCGAATATCGCATTGATCACCCGCTCATGGGTGTTGACAGCCGTGGCGTCGAAGTCCACGGCAACCACACCATTGATGCCAGCCTGTGCCAACGATTGCACGGCGGCATCGCGTTGAGGTGATGGTCGCGCAGCGAGGACAACCCGCCGAAGCCGAGCACGAGGGAGTTCCAGCACAGTCGCAAGGGCGATTTCGCTCGTACCACCTAGCACCAACACAGACTGCGGTTCGCCGACAGCATCGATCACAGTTCAAGCCTCCTGCTCAGGTCAGAGGTGAAAACCCCTTGCGGGTCGAGCCTTGCACGCTGTGCGCGCCACTCGGCCAGCCGCGGATATGTGCGTTCAAACATATGCGGTGACATGCGCGAATCCTTGGCCAGATACAGCCGGCCTCCGACTGTCGCCACCACTTCGTCGAGTTCATTGAGCACCTCGGCTAGACCCGTAAGCCGCGCGGGCACATCGGCGGCGAGGGTCCAACCCGGCTGCGGGAACGACAGCGGTGCGGGGTTAGCCGGTCCGAATCGCTTCAGCACGGTCAGGAAGCTGGGGGCACCAATCTCGCGCATCCTGCGTAGTGCCAGGCCGACGGTGTCACCGGCCTGATCTGGCACGACGAACTGGTACTGCAGGAAGCCCCCCGGTCCGTAGATCCGATTCCACTCCAGCACCCCGTCGAGCGGATGGAAAAACCCTGCGATCGACTGCAGTTCGCCTTCCCGCTGCTTGGGATGACGACGGAACCAGGCCTCATTGAAGGCTCGTGCCGACCACCGGTTGAGGACACCACTGGGGATGAATGGCGGTGCGGTTGCCACTGCCCGCGGTCCGTATTCCAGAGCCTTGGCCCGATCCCCAGCGGACAGGGCTTCCACGGGTGCATGGTCGCCGCGGGTGATGACGCCGCGTCCCGAGCGAGAAACACTGTCGATCCAGGCAACCGAGTAGCGGTACTGGTCATCGCGGGCGAGCATGCGTGCCATGACGTCGTCGAGGTCGTCCGCGCGCTCGGTGTCGACAAGCATGCGCGAACTGGTGATCGGAATGCCTGTGAAGGTGGCCTGGGTGACGACTCCCGTCAAGCCCATACCCCCAACGGTTGCCCAAAATGCGTCGGAATCAGGGCCACCTGGCTGCAGTGTTCGTACCTCACCTGTGCCGTCCACCATCACCAGTTCCTCGACATGGTTACCGAAGCTGCCAGCACCGTGATGGTTCTTGCCGTGGATATCAGCTGCGATGGCTCCGCCGATGGTCACCATGCGGGTCCCCGCGGTCACGGGAACGAACAGTCCCTGCGGCACGATCTGCCGAAGCACCGCGTCAACGCTGGCTCCGGCCCCTGCGGTGATCGCGTGTCCGGCAATCCGAACGTCACTCAGTGCCGCAAGGTCAAGTACGGTCGCCCCGCCGCTTTGCGCCGCGTCACCGTAGGAGCGACCCAGGCCCCGCGCCAACACTCCACGCGGGCCGGCGGAACGAATGGCATCCTGCACCTGCGCAACTGATGTCACCGCATGTTGGGTTGCCGAACTCGGTGCCGTCCGACCCCAGCCGGTGAGCATTGCCTCACTGGCAGAGGCCGAGAGCGGAAGGGTGGCGCTACCACCGGGCTTCGGGCTCACAGATCTAGCGTCCTCATATCTATCGTCCTCGTATCTATCGTCCTCATAGACCCTGTCGTCTGCATAGACCTCGTCTTCATAGACCTCGTCTTCATAAACCCATCGTCCCTAGGCTGAACAGCACAAGCCACGCCGCTCCCAGACCCAGCAGTACTCGATCGCTCAACACGGCATCCTCTGGTGCTTCCGCGCGGCCGCGGTCGATCACCACCGCGTACCGAAGGATGGCTAACACAAAGGGCACGATGCTCCAGGCTGCCCAGGGAAATGTCGAAGGCGACTGCCCAACCTCGAACGCCCACAGGCAGTAGGCGCTGATCGTGACAGCTGCCGCAATCGCCCAGGTGAAGCGCAGGAATCCGACCGTGTAACCGTCGAGGCTTCGGCGCCGGACACCTGGCTGACCGGCGGGTGCCTCGGGCGTGATGTGGCCGGTTGAACGCTCAAGCTCGCTGAAGCGCTTGCCTGCCGCCATAAATAGGGAACCGAAGCCAGCCACGATGAGGAACCACTGCGAGATCGGCAGATCACTGGCCACACCACCCGCGATTGCACGCAGCAGGAACCCCAGGGCTAGGAGACCCAGTTCGATGACCGGCTCATGCTTCAGAAGCAGTGAGTAGGCGGTGGTGCAGATGAGGTAGGCGACCACGACCCAGGCGAGCTCCGGACGCACGAACCAAGCAAGGGTCAGGCCAGCTAGAGCAATCACCACGGCACTGATGAGGGCTACCGGAATGGAGATCTGACCAGCGGCGATAGGTCTGCCCCGCTTGACCGGGTGAGCCCGGTCGATTTCTACATCCCGTACGTCATTAATGAGGTACGTAGCGCTAGACACCAGGCAGAAGGCGGCAAAGGCGCCGAGCGTGTCGAGGAGGACCGGCAGTTCCCCGATTGCCCCGGCCGCCAACGGTGCGGCGAACACGAGGACGTTCTTCAGCCACTGCCGCGGACGCAAGCCGGCAAGCCATGCACCGACGGGGCTGCGAGCAGGAACTCCCGAGTCGGGGATCTGCTGGCCGGATTGGTTAGTTGCTGCGCTCAACGCTCGCCCCCGGCTCGGAGTCGCCCGCAATACGGGCCAACTGTGGAACGACCAAGAACCAGGTCACCAGGTGCATGAGCAGGAGTGCAGCGCGGGTGGTCCACGGCACATCCGCAGGTTGCAGAACTGGCCCGGCCAGCGAGCACAGGGCGATGATCGTGCCGATCCAGAAGACCAACCGTCTGGCCTGTCGACGCCCAAGCAACGCCCAGGAACCCAGGGCGCCGATCATGGCGGCGGCCAGGGGCAGCAGCAGAACTTCGAACCAGGTGAGGTTCACGGAGGGATTGGATGCTCCGCCAACGGCAACGAGGAAGGGCGTGCCGAAAAGGCGTGCGATGGCAAAGACGATGAGGCTCACCAGGCCAGACCACAGACCCGTGACCAACCCCGCGTAGGCAAGTTCCCGCAGTCGGGGGCTCGCTGAGGCAGGTGGGGCAACCGGCGTGACGGACATTTCCCAGGGGCCCGTCTGCACGTGATCATTGTGGGCCATGGCATCCGCTTGCAAAAGTTAACGCCAAGGAGGATGCTTATTACTCGTCAGTAACATCGGCCGGAAGGATCCCCATGGGCCACTACCGCGGCAACCTGCGCGACCTGGAGTTCAACCTCTTCGAGGTCTTTCGCATTCAGGATCACCTAGGGCGCACGCCCTACGACGACATCGACGTCGATACGGCGAAGGAAGTCCTGCGCGAGGTGCAGCGCATGGCCGAAGGACCCCTGGCCGAATCCTTCGTCGATGCCGACCGCAATCCGCCGATCTACGACCCCGCGACAAAGAGTGTTGTCATGCCTGAGTCATTCAAGGCGTCCTACCGGGCACTCTTTGACGCCGAGTGGTGGCGCCTAGACCTGCCCCCACACCTTGGCGGCTCTGGTGCACCACCCACCCTGCGCTGGGCTGCGAGCGAGTTGCTGCTTGGTTCGAATCCAGCCGCCTTCATGTACATGTCCGGGCCTGGGTTCGCTTCCATCCTCGACGCAATCGGCAACGATGAGCAAAAACAGATTGCGGTTCTCACGATTGAAAAGGGCTGGGGCTCCACCATGGTGCTCACTGAGCCAGACGCGGGCTCGGATGTTGGTGCGGGTCGGGCGAAGGCCTTTGATAACGGCGACGGAACATGGCGCATCGAGGGCGTCAAGCGGTTCATCAGTTCAGCCGAACACGACATGGCTGAGAACATCATGCATCTGGTTCTGGCCCGTCCAGAAGGCGCCGGGCCGGGCACCAAGGGTCTCTCGCTGTTCTTGGTTCCCAAGTTCCTGTTCAACGTCGAGACCGGTGAACTCGGCGAACGCAATGGCGTCTGGGCAACGAACGTCGAGAAGAAGATGGGTCTCAAGGCGTCCACGACCTGCGAGTTGACGTTTGGCGACGGCAAGCCGGCCATTGGCTGGCTCATCGGTGATGTGCACGACGGCATCGCGCAGATGTTCAAGGTGATCGAGTACGCCCGCATGATGGTGGGCACCAAAGCCATCGCCACCCTTTCAACCGGGTACCTCAATGCACTGGACTACGCGAAGACCCGAGTACAGGGTGCCGACCTCACTCAGATGATGGACAAGTCCGCGCCCCGGGTCACCATCACCCATCACCCGGATGTGCGTCGCGGACTCATGCTGCAGAAGGCCTACGCCGAGGGTATGCGGGCGATGGTGCTCTACACCGCCACCTGGCAGGAGCAGATTCAGATGGCCGAGGCCGGGATCGCGAACAGCGAGGGCATGGACCTGGAGCTGGCTGAGCGCATGAACGATCTCCTGCTGCCTGTGGTGAAGGGCGTTGGTTCGGAGCGTTCCTACGAGGTACTCGCCACCTCGCTGCAGACATTCGGTGGGTCCGGATTCCTCCAGGACTACCCGATCGAGCAGTACGTACGTGACGCCAAAATCGACACCCTGTACGAGGGCACCACTGCGATTCAAGGACTGGACTTCTTCTTCCGGAAGATGGTTCGCGACCAGTTCCGAGCAATCACCTACCTCGCCAGCCAGATCACCGAAACCGTGAAGGGTGATGAAGGCCGCGGTGCCCTGGCGCTTGAGCGTGAACTCCTTGGCAAGGCTCTGGAAGAAGTTCAGGCAATGGTGGGAAGTCTCGGACAGTGGGCCATGGCCTCGCAGCAGGATCCCCAGGAGATCTACCGGGTTGGACTCAACACCACGCGCCTGCTCATGGCCTGCGGAGACCTGATCATCGGTTGGCTACTCGTGCGTCAAGCCGAGGTTGCCCTGGCTGCCCTGGAGCGCGGTTCCGCGGAGCGGGATTTCTACGAGGGCAAGATCCAGGCTGCTCGCTGGTTTGCCGCAAACCGCCTACCCCTGCTCGCCGCAGAGCGCATCGTGCTGCAGTCCACCACGCTTGACCTGATGGAGATGCCTGAGGACGCGTTCTAGTCCGGAGGGCGACACGTACGCTCAAGGTATGCGCTCGCCCGAACCTCGCGTCATGTCCTGGCTCCGCCTGGTGTGTGTCATGGCGTTCGGGGCAGGTGTGTTTGTCCTAGCTCCTGCGGCCTCGGCTCATGCCGATCTCGTCAGCAGTAGCCCGGCCGATGGCGAGGTCCTGACCCAAGCACCGGCTGAGGTCACTCTCACGTTTACCGATCGGCTCATTGTCGATGGCGTGCAGGTGAGCATCGTCGCGGCTGATGGTTCGGTTGTCACGAGTGACCCACCGAGGGTGACCGACTCGGTCGTCACGCTGCCGTGGCCCGATACCGCCGGACCAGGTGAGTATCAGGTGGGCTACCGCGTCGTCTCTGCCGATGGTCACCCGGTAACCGGTGACCTCACCTTCGCCATCGCTGTACCCAGCGGTGGTCAGTCGCCGCCCGCAACGAATACAACGATGCCCTCCGACGCACCTTCAACGGACCCGACCCCGCCCAGTGAACAGGACTCCACACCGGGTGGCACAGCGGTGCCGTTGGCAATCGCGCTCGTCGCCGCCGGCGCTGTTGCCGTTGCTGCCGCACTCGCGCTACGACGCCGGAATCGTTAAGCATCGCTGTGTCGCCAACAACGTCGCTGCAGTCCCGACCCCTGATCATCGGCGGCGGTGCCGCCTGCCTCGTTTTGGGGTTTGCCGCGATGGCATGGGGCCTGGTGGTGACCGGCGCCATGGATGGACCGTCAGCTCCGGGAATCGAGGATGCTGGGCCCGCCGTGACCTGGGCTGTTCCCATCCTGAAGGCGCTCTGTCTCACCACGGGCGTGATCACAATTGGAGCCCTACTGTCGGCGGCGTTCCTCGGCCCCAGTGGCCGTGACGGCGTACTCAGCAGATCGGGTCGTAACTGCATCACCGTTGGCTACTTTGCCGCACTCTGCTGGTCCATGCTGCTCCTTCTGCTCGCTGTTTCCGACCTCGCACATGTGTTGGCGCTGAGTTGGAGTGAGGTCCTGCAGCCGGGGGTGCTCACCACCTACCTCTGGGAGGTACCCACAGCGCGCGCCGCCCTCATTGGCGCGCTCCTGGCCTTGGTCATCGCCGTGGCATCGGTGCTCACCACGTCCACTGGCCTGGCCGCCGTTTGGCTGGTCCTCGCCGCGATCACGATCAGTCTGCCCAGTCTGTTCGGGCACGGTGCCGCACTCGGTGATCACGCATTGGCAATGACTTCATCCGCTGCCCACGCAGTCGCGGCGGCCCTATGGGTCGGCGGGTTGATCTTCCTCATCGCCCAGGCCTTCCTACGTGAACCATCCGCCGGAGCCTGGCCACTGCCCACCAGCGCAGAACGATTTGGGCGCTTGGCGACCGTCTGCCTGGTGATCGTCGCGGTCAGCGGTATCGGCAACGCCTACACCCGACTGGAATACCCAGCCCAACTCCTGGACACCGGATACGGGCAACTCGTTCTGGTGAAATTCGTTGCGGTGCTCTGCATCGGTGCCATTGCATTCCTGCTGCGACGGATTCTTCTCACGTCATCGGGAATCAGCAGACAGGCCCGACTAGCGCGCGTTGCCGCGCTTGAACTCATCTGCCTGGTTTTGGCCATGGCAACAGGCTTGGCGCTGGCAAGCAGTGCCCCACCACGTGTGGTCATTCCGTTCACTGACCCGGGCGAATACCTCTTGGGCACCGCGTACCCCGCTTCGCCAACCATCACCTCCGTGATCATCGGATTTCGTCTGGAACCACTCTTCCTGACGGTGAGCCTTGTTGCCGCAGCGCTCTACGTCATCGGCTACCTCCGACTACGTCGGCGCGGCGACCACTGGCCCATCGGTCGGTTGCTCTGCTGGATGCTCGGCATCGGCCTGATCATCTGGTGCACGAACGCCCCGATCTCGCTCTACGCACAGGTCTCCGTGGGCCTACACATGCTCCAGCACATGACGCTCACCATGCTGGCGCCGATATTCCTGGTACTCGGTGCGCCCGCAACGCTGGCCTTACGCGCCCTACGGCCATCGACCACAAGTCAACGCGGTCCACGTGAGTGGTTGCTCTGGCTACTCAATAGCCCAGTCACCGGGGTCCTCACGAATCCGTTCTACGTCTTCATCGTCTACGTCTTCGGTACCTACTCGCTCTACCTCACTGGGGCATTCGCCTCCTTGATGGGCAGCCACATCGGACATGTCGCGATGCAGGTGCACTTCCTGATCTCCGGCTACCTCTTCGCATGGGTACTCATTGGAATTGATCCCCGACCGCGTCCAGTTCCCTACTGGGGGCGCATCATGATGCTGCTGCTCGCACTGGCCTTCCATGGGTTCTTCGCCGTTGCACTGCTGATGCGTTCTGAGCCGTTGGCCCCGGAGTGGTTCTCCATCGTGCGTCCCGAGTGGGTCACTGATCCCCTCCGCGACACCCTTGCCGGAGCCCAAGTGGCCTGGGGGCTATCCGAGATCCCAACGCTGATCCTGCTGGTCGTGATCGCAGTGCAGTGGGCTCGAAGTGACGAACGCGAGGCGCGTCGGCGTGATCGCAAGGCCGACCGAGATGACGACGCTGAACTGCGGGCCTACAACGAGAATCTGCAAGCCCTCGCCCAACGCGACGCAAGGAAATAGGTCAACCTCACGAGGGAACGCTCTCCTGGCGAACACCGGGCACTTGGCGAGGGGCGCGATCCTCGTACAGACTGCAGGTATGCGGTTTCGATACGGCCTAGCCGACCGATCAGCCGACCGGTCAGCTGACCGATTGGGCGACACTGCGCCTCGGCGTCAGTTCACTGCGCGTGCACCACTGGTGCTGTCGCTGGCGGTGAGCACATTGCTCTTAGCCGTCAGTGTCACATCCACACCGAGCTGGGCCGCACCAATCGGTCACCCGAGCTCATTACCCGGGTTATCGGATGTGGACCAAGTCATCGTGGTTGTTGCTGATAACCGTAAATCCACCACAGCAGAACTACGCGCCTACGAACGCGAGGCAGACGGGACCTGGTCACAGCGGTTCACTGCGGCCACAGCAACACTGGGCTGGTCGGGACTGGTTCCCGGGGAACGCCGCAGGCAGAGCACCGGGAAAACCCCGATGGGCACCTACGCACTGGTGGATGCCTTCGGCCGGCTCGGCGATCCCGGGACGCAGATGCCGTACTACCGATTCGACCGCAACGATGCGTGGACCTATTACCCGAAGGTGCCGTCCACCTACAACATGCTGCAAACAGTCGACCGCAGTTGGCGTCGTTATGGCAGTTACGTGGAGCACCTGTGGTCGTACGGATCGCAGTACCGCTACGTCGTGGTCGTCGACTACAACCTGCCACCCGGTGCAATTACGACCGGCGCAGACGGTGTGCGGCGAACGGCAGAGCCCGCTAACACCCGCCGAGGCGGTGGGATATTCCTCCATGTGTCGAATGGGCGGCGTACGGCTGGGTGCATCGCAATCTCGCAAGAGCAGATGCGCAACATCTTGCAGTGGCTTAAGCCCGAAGCCAACCCGCATATCGTGATCGGTACCCAGCGTTCGCTCCAACGAGCTGCCTCAACGCAGTGATCACAACCTCAGGTTAGGCGAATGTCCTCAAGTACCGGGAAAGCCGTCCGCCACTGACCCGGCTCACTGGGATCCACCGTGGCCACCAAGATCTCAGCGTGCGTTCCAGCGCGCGCAATGACTTCACCGCGCGGATCGACAACGCATGAGCGTCCACCCAATTCGATACCCGGCTGGGAGCCCACCTGGTTGCAGGCAAGGACCCACATCTGATCTTCGATCGCACGTGCCTGAAGAAGGACATCCCAGTGTCCGATGCGTGGTGTCGGCCACCCTGAGGTGAGTACCAAGCTGGTCGCACCACCGGCAACCAGCGCACGGAACAACTCCGGGAACCGCAGGTCGTAGCAGGTAGCAAGCCCGGTTGGTCCTAAGGGCGTATCAACGACTACCAACTCATCCCCGGCCGTCATCAGGGTCGTCTCACCGCCCTGAAAGCCAAAGAGGTGGATCTTGCGGTACGACGCGACCAGGGCGCCATCCGGAGCGAACAGCACGCTGGTGTTGAAGTGACGACCATCTGCGTCACGTTCGCAGAATGAGCCACCATGCAGCCAGATGCCGTGTTGCCGAGCTGCGGCCTGCAACTCGCCGACGAGTGGGCCGTCCAATGGCTGGGCATGTTCACGTGCGGCGCCCACATCGAATGCACCGACATGCCACAGCTCTGGAAGTATCACGAACTCGGCTCGCTTGGCAGCCTCACCGATCAGACCGATTCCACGAGGTACGCGTTCATAGACCGGTTCACGCGACGAGCAATCGAGTTGAATCAAACCCACTGGTAGCCCCGACACGCTCGCCATACCGACCTCCTTCAACGGAACCCTACGCGCAGAGTCCGTCCTAGGCTCCACCCATGGAGGCGACCACGAACGACGCCAATGCAGCCATGGCCGAACTCATCGCGACCTGGCACTGCGCGCAGGTTGATTTCATCGCCCTGGCCGAGGCACTCGATGAGGATCATTGGCGGAGCGCATCGGCCTGCCCCGGCTGGACCAACGGTGATGTGGTGGCCCATGTGCTCGACCTCGAAGCTCGCATGTTGGGCGAAGTGGTCGATCACGAACCCAACTGGGACGACCTTCCCCATACGGCGACCAGCGACTCACGGGTAACCGAAATCGGTGTCGATGCCCGCCGTGGCCAACCGCAGGCCCAGGTACTTGCCGAGCTGCAACGCGTCGTTGCCCAGCGTCTGAACGATCTACAAGCCGGCCCACAGGATCCGGCGACCCCGGCCAAGCATCCGTTCGGCTTCGAACTGCCACTGGGTCGCCTCCTCCAGATGCGAACCCTGGACAGTTGGGTCCACGAGCAAGACATCCGCGCGGTGATCGGTCAACCGGGCAACTTGGACTCCGCTGCGGCGCAGAGCACAGCTGATCAACTCCTCAGTGGGCTACCCATGGTCTGGGGTAAGCGGGTCGCGCCCCCACCTGGTGCCACCCTGCTCGTTTCGATCACTGGGCCGGGAGTGGAGCGCCTCTGTGGCATCCGGCTAGAACCGGATGGTCGAGCCAGAGTCTGCGACCCAATGGATGAGCCAAGCGTGGTGTTGACAGCGAGTTGGCCCACCATGCTGGCCGCGCTGGCGGGCCGGCCGACGACAGAGGTGCCCGATGCCTCCGGCGAGGCCGAACTTGTTGGTCGACTTCTCGAAAACCTCAGGCTGGTGCCCTAGACGGTTCCGGGCGAGCTAGACGTCGAGTAGCAGACCCAACGCGGGGTCATTCAGGAAACTGGCCAGGGCACTCAAGGCTCGGGATGCCTGTGACCCATCGACAATCCGGTGATCGAAGGACATCGACAGGGTCATGACCGGACGAACCACGACATTGCCGTCGACAACCCAGGGGCGATCAGCGATTCGCCCCGTGGCAACGATCATTGATTCACCTGGATTGAGGATGGGTGTGCCGCCATCCACGTCGAAAATGCCGATGTTGGTAATGGTGACCGTGCCGCCGGTGAGGTCCTGCGTCGAACTGCGTCCCGCACGCGCAGTCGTGATTAATTCTTGAAGACCTCTCGCCAGCTCGCGCAGCGGTAGGTCTTCGGCATCTTTCAGGTTGGGCACGAGCAAACCGCGCTCGGTGTCTACTGCGATACCGAGGTTGATGTGACCATGCATTTCCATGTGCGCACTGTCACTGACTCCACCGCCATTCACGGCATCGTCAGCGACCCAGCGTGCATTCATCTTCGGGAACTGGCGAATCACGCGAATCACTCCTGCGGCAACCAGAACCAATGGCGTGATACGCACATCCGCGAAACTCGGATGATCTCGCATTCGAGCAAGGACATCGACCAATCGGCTGACTTCTACATCCCGCCACACGGTGACATGTGGAGCCGTAAAAGCGGACGCGATCATGGCATCGGCCATGGCGCGTTGCACGCCGCGCACCGGGATTCGCTCCGCGGATAACGTGGCCAAACTTGATGCTGCAGCCTCCACCTGCGCCGCAGCAGTCAAGACATCCTCACGAGTCACTTCACCGTGCCGTCCGGTAGGTGGCACCCGCGCAAGATCGACTCCCAGTTGACCTGCCAATCGGCGCACCAACGGCTTTGCGCGGACGATAGCGACGTTTGTGCTGAGGGATCCAAGTTCGGTGCTATCTGGAGCACTAGCGCCACGAGCGCGACGACGTCGTGGCTGGCCGTCTTCCGGTACCCCGTGATTGACCCCGTACCCAACCAGCACCGCACCAGCGTCAACGGCTGCTGCTTGCGTCACCTCCACGGTGAGGATGGGAGAACCGACCGGTACCAGCGTCCCCTGGTCCACGTGCAGTGTGTGCACGCGTCCGGCATAGGGACTGGGCAACTCGACGATGGCCTTAGCGGTCTCGATTGAGGCCACGATCTGATTGACCACGACCTGGTCTCCCACCTGCACATGCCATGTCACGATCTCGGCCTCAGTGAGACCTTCCCCGACATCCGGGAGTCGAAAAATTTCCTGAGTCATGTCATCACCCCTCCAGGGTGTCCTCCACCGCATCAAGAATGCGATCGACTGACGGTAGGTAGGCGTGTTCGAGTCGACTGGCCGGGTATGGGATGTCAAAGCCGGTAACCCGCATTACCGGAGCCTGCAACACATAGAAGCAACGTTCGGTCAGAGTTGCCGCGATCTCTGCACCGAGGCCCACGGTCAGTGGCGCCTCATGAACGACCACGAGCCTTCCCGTCTGCGTCACAGACCGCTCAATCGCGTCGTAGTCGACCGGAGCTAGCGACTGCAGATCCAGCACCTCCAGCTCAGCGATTCCTTCAGTGGCGGCGACCTGCGCTGCCTCCAAGCAGGTGCGCACCATGGGCCCGTAGCAGGCCACGGTGACGTCTGAGCCGTGCCGCACCACACGCGCCTTCCAGGGATCGACTCTGGCAACTTCTTCATCCAGTTGCGCTTCGTCGAACTCCGCACGGTCCCAGTAGCGACGCTTCGGCTCGAGGAAGAGCACTGGGTCGGGGCTAGCGACAGCCTGCTGAATCATGCGGTACGCAGACGGCGGGTCCGCGGGGGAAAGCATGCGCAGACCAGCTGTATGAGCGAAGTAGGCCTCCGGAGATTCACTGTGATGTTCCACAGCGCCAATACCCCCGCCGTAGGGGATTCGCACAACAACGGGAACCTGCACGATGCCCTGTGATCGACGATGGAACTTCGCCAGCTGAGAGACGATCTGATCGAAAGCCGGGTACACGAATCCGTCGAACTGGATCTCGACAATGGGCCGATACCCGCGCATTGCCATTCCGATTGCGGTACCCAAGATTCCGCTCTCGGCGAGCGGTGTGTCCATGACTCGTTGTGCACCAAAGGAGTCCTGCAGACCTTCGGTCACCCGAAAGACGCCGCCGAGCCGCCCGATGTCCTCGCCCATGAGCACCACCGACGGATCGGTTGCCAGGACGCGTCGCAGTCCAGCGTTGATCGCCTGCACCATGGTTTTTGCCATCGAGCTCAGCCCTGCAATCCGCTCTGCTTGGCGACCCATTGACGCTGCTCTTCAACCAGTGGGTGGTGCTCTGCGTAGACGTGATCGAACATGGTGGCCGGCTCGGGAGTCACCATCGAGCGCACACCGCGCCGGATCTCCTCAGCCAACTCGTCGGCCTCCTGCTGAACTCGGTCGAAGAATTCCTGGTGCTGCGAACCCGACTGGCGAAGGTACGCCTCGACGCGCCTGATCGGATCCCGGTCCTGCCAGTGCTGAACCTCATCCTCCGATCGATAGCGACCGGGATCATCTGAAGTGGTGTGTGGTCCCATGCGGTAGGTCAGCGCCTCGATGAACGTGGGGCCGCCGCCCGCACGCGCTTTCGCAAGGGCCGCGCGGGTCACCGCATAGGTCGCAAGAACATCGTTGCCATCCACCTGCAGACTGCGCATCCCGTACCCAGCGGCGCGATGTACCAACGGAGCCATCACCTGATGCGACACCGGATGCGAGATAGCCCACTGATTGTTCTGGCAGAACAACACCACCGGCGCCTGATAGCTGGTGGCAAACACGCACGCCTCGTGCACATCGCCCTGTGAAGTAGCTCCGTCACCGAAGTAGCCGATAGCGGCATTCGCGGCACCGTCTAGTGAGATCCCCATCGCATAGCCCACGGCGTGCAGTGCCTGATTGCCGATCACGATGATCGGCAATGCCACACCTCGCTGCATGGGATCCCAGCCACCAGTGGTGGTGCCGCGGTAAAGCCCCAGGATCTCCAACGCGGTGACCCCACGTTCCCAGCAGACGCCGTGTTCGCGGTAGCTCGGAAAGGCGAAATCCCCACGTTCCATCGCCCGGCCGGACCCCACCTGAGCTGCCTCCTGCCCCAGGCTGGGCGCCCACAGCCCTAACTCGCCTTGACGCTGGAGGGCCGTTGCCTCGATATCCAGGCGCCGCACCAGCACCATGTCCCGATACATCCCGGCAAGGTCAACCTCGCCGAGGTGCACGTCATCCAGACCCGCCCACCCCAGGTCGACCGACCCACGTGGGTCCTGCCCAGGTTCAGGCAGACCCTCGGGCGTCAGCACACGCACCACCCTGGGCGCCTGGCTGGGGCTTGAGATCGAATCACCATTCATCGGTGCGCATCCTGCCAGCAAGCATCCGCGCAGTCACTCGGGCACAATTCCGCCATGCCTCAGGTGCCGGAATCCATTCGAATCTTTCTGCTCGACGATCACGAAATCGTTCGACGGGGCCTGGCAGAGCTCTTGACCTTGGAGCCGGATATAGAAGTTGTGGGGGAGGCATCCAGTGCTGCTGAGGCTCTGCACCGGATCCCGGCTGCCCGACCCCATGTAGCCGTCCTCGACGTACGCCTACCGGATGGCAGCGGTGTGGAGGTGTGCCGAGAGATTCGCTCGCAACTCCCGGACACTCGTTGTCTCATGCTCACCTCATACGCCGATGACGAGGCGCTGTTCAACGCGATCATGGCGGGTGCTTCGGGCTACGTGCTGAAGGATGTGCGCGGTACCGATCTACTCTCGGCAGTACGACAGGTGGCGGCCGGGCAGTCCCTCTTGGATCCGGTTGCTACCCAACGGGTCCTAGATCGCCTGCGAAACGCCGAGCAAGTTGATGATCGCCTCGGTGCACTCAGTGACCAGGAGCGTCGGATTCTTGAACTCATCGGTGAGGGTATGACCAACCGTCAGATTGGTCAGACGATGCATCTGGCAGAAAAGACCATCAAGAACTACGTCTCGAGCCTGCTTGCGAAGCTAGGGATGGAGCGGCGAACCCAGGCCGCGGCCTTCGTAGCCCGAATATCCAGTGAACGCGCTCATTAGAAACCCGCTCCGAAGTTCAGTCCTGCTCATCGAGTGGGATGTGCCATCGCACGGTCGTACCCGGTGCTCCTGCCGTTGATTCGACGTCAAATCCCCCTCCCAACCCCACCGCCCGGGCTTGAAGATTTGTTAAACCCGAGGTTCGAACCCCAGGGTCGAAGCCAACACCGTCGTCACTGACGGTGATCACCAGTTCGTGCTCGACAACACTTACCGCGACTTCAACGCGCGTTGCCTGCGCATGCTTGCCCACATTGGTGAGTGCCTCGCGAAGAGTTGCTACCGCCTGCTCGCCTATCTGCGCCGTGACCAAGGAGTCAATTGGTCCGGTGAAGCGCACCGTGGGTGCCAGACCCCACGCCTGTGCAGCCTGACTCACTTCCTGCATGACGCGCCCACGTAGGGCGATTGCCGGTCCGTCCATTGGTTCTTGTAGCGCGAAGATTGTCTGTCGGATCTCCTTGACGGTGATATCGAGCTGATCAATTGCGGTGCTGACCCGGTTGGCGGCGCCGAGCGCTGCGGCGTCATTAAGCGTTCGAAGGGAACCCTGCAGGAGCATCCCGGTGGCAAACAGCCGCTGGATGACGAGGTCGTGGAGGTCGCGAGCAATGCGGTCACGGTCTTCGAAGACCGCAAGACGTTTCTGCTCACGCTGAATCTCTGCCAAGACCAAGGTCAATGCAGCCTGTTCGAAGAAGGGCTGTGCGAGTTCTAAATCCGATTCTTGAAAGGGTGCGGCCGCAGCGGCGCGGGTCAACCTGAGCACACCAACAGTTCGTTCACGAGCCAGCAGCGGTATCTCGATGCTATGCACCGCGGCATTGGCTTCGCCCTGATCAACCGGCCGGGCGGGGCCCCGCGTACTGGAAACGGCTATGAAACCGTGTTGATGACCTTGATGACGTTCATGACCTTCATCATGTTCATCATGTTCATCGCGCAGTAGCACCACCGCAGTGTCGGCTTCGAGCAGGGTGAATGAGTTATCGGCCAACACCTGGGCCGCCTCCCTGGCGCTACCCCCACTGAGGACGACGTTGCCCATCTGCGTCACCATTTCCTGCCAGAGTTCCCTCCGGCGACTGCGCTCGAACATTCTTGCGTTTTCAATCGCAGCGGCGGCGGCGGCCGCGAGCGTGGTCACCGTGCGTTCATCGTCTACCGTGAACTGCGCTCCGCCCTCCTTCTGGGTCAGATACAGGTTGCCGAACACCGCTCCCCGAATGAGGACGGGGACCCCAAGAAAGGTCCTCATCGGTGGGTGCCCGGACGGAAATCCCACGGCCTGAGGGTGTCGGCTGAGATCCTCGATGCGCAGGGGTTGCGGGTCTTTGATGAGTAGACCGAGTACTCCTTGGCCGACAGGCGGATGCGGCAGTGTGGCAACTGTGGTCTCGTCCATGCCTACGTGAATGAACTGCTCGATCCCATGCGGTCCAAGGACGCCTAGTGCTGCGTATCGCGCACGGACGAGGTCAGCGGCAGACTGCACGATGCGCAGCAATGTCGCGTGCAACTCAAGACCTGCTGCAACGGAGATTACGGCGGAAAAGAGCCCCCGATCCCGCTCGTCCAGCATGCCTCATCTTCACGCATCGCTACACCGGATGCCCGGTCAGAAGGTGAATTTGATCAGTGCAAGGATCAGGCAGTGCCAGCACAGCAGACGACGCGTACCTGGGTTGCGCTGATCATCGTCTGGATCGTCTGGGGATCGACCTACCTTGGCATCGCAGTCACGGTAGCCACGATGCCCCCGCTGCTGAGCAATGCGTTGCGCTTCTTTGCAGCGGGGTTGATTCTCGCCACCTTCCTCACACTGGTGCGCGGTCCAGGAGCACTTCGTATCACGCGCACGCAGTTGGCTTACTCAGCACTGATGGGATGCGCACTGCTCGGCGTGGGTATTGGCACGCTCGCTCTAGCTGAGCGGTACCTGCCATCCGGTATCGCTGCGCTGATCATCGCCATCATGCCGCTGTGGATCGTCATTTTGCGCGCGAGCTCAGGTGATCGTCCCTCCCGGCTGACCCTGCTTGGGGTGGCGATCGGCATGGGTGGCCTCGCGCTGATGATGCTGCCGGGCGGTACGACTCCGGTGACCGGGACCGCGCAGGATCTGCTCATCTGGTCTCTGGCGATGGTTGCATCCAGCTTTTGCTGGGCGTTCTTCTCCTGGCGTTCTGTGCGGTTTCCGCTACCCAAAGATGCCCTGGTCACCACCACCTACGAACTCCTCGCAGCAGGTTTCATGCTGCTCGGCGTCGGTGCTATCACCGGGGAGCAATTGGACCTGACCGCAGCGAGCCTGCCCTCGTTGGCTGGTTGGTCGTGGCTCGTCCTCGCCTCAGTGGTGGCCTACACCTGCTACAGCTGGCTGATCGCCCACGCGCCGCTCTCACTGGTATCGACCTACGCCTACGTGAACCCTGGGGTGGCCGTACTGCTCGGCTGGCTCATCCTGCGTGAGCCGATTACCTCAGACGTCGTGCTCGGCCTGACGTTGGTCCTTTCCGGTGTCATCCTCGTAACGCAAGGTGAGCGTGCCCGGCCAGGAAATCCGCAGCCACCGCCAGTAGCCGATCGTTCGACTCCGTCTCCACAATCGACACTCGAACACCCTCACCCGGGAAAGGCCTTACCGTGATCCCCGCAGCCTCACAGGCCTGAGCGAACGGCACCGACAGTTCTCCGAGTCGAAACCAGATGAAGTTCGCCTGCGTTGCGTGTAGCGGCCACCCTTGATTGACCAGTGCCTGCCAGATGCGTTCACGTTCAGTCGCTAGCGCTTGAACGCGTGCGAAGAGTTCCCCTTCACGTTCCAGCGAAGCTAGCGCAGCCTCCTCAGCGATACTCGAGACTCCGAAGGGTAAAGCGAACTTGCGCATTGCCTCAATAACAGCGGGGGCGGCAACGCTGAACCCCACACGAAGGCCAGCCAGCCCGTACGCCTTGGAGAACGTTCGCAAGACCACCACATTGGCGCGTTGCTTGGCAATGTCGATGCCGTCAGGGATGGCCGGATCAGTCACGAATTCCCGGTACGCCTCGTCGATCACCACGATGACGTCTTCGGGCACCTGATCGAGGAGCCAGTCCATCTCCAGCGCCGTGATCGCTTGACCTGTTGGGTTGTTGGGTGTGCAGCAGAAGATCACCCGCGTTCGGTCGGTGACCGCTGCTGCCATCGCCTCGACATCGTGGCTCTCGTCGGCCCGCAGGGGAACCTGCACACTCACCGCGTGGGACATCCGGGTCCAAATGGGATACGACTCAAAACTGCGCCAGGCATAGATGACTTCATCACCAGGATGAGTCGCGGCCTGGATGATCTGACCGCACAGCGCAACACTGCCGGTCCCTAAGCCGATGCGATCAGGGGGCAGGTCGAATTTCAAAGCCAGCGCCTCGACCAGCCTGGTGGAGAACGGATCTGGATAGCGCTGCATGGTCGCAGCCGAGGAGGCGATGGCTTCGAGGACGCCAGGCAGCGGGGGGTACGGGTTCTCGTTGCTCGACGCCTTGTAGACGACGATGTCCTCGCGCGGGATCGGCCGTTGCCCCGCCTTGTAACTGGGGATCAGATCAAGGTCGGAGCGCAAACGCGGTAGGCCGGAAGTTGATGCCACCGGGCCAGGCTACGTCGTCACGGATAACCCTGCCCCTCTTAACCCTGCCCCTCTCAGTTATCGCCCTCCCCTGACTGAGGCCCTCATGCCACACAACTGTCACAAGTGATACATCTAATAAACACAGGTCACACCCCCCTGTGTGACGTGGGCGTGAGCATTCCGTCAGGGATGCCATGATGGGAGCATGATCAAACGCCCCCTTGCTGCGGCACTTGCTGCCCTGTCCCTCTCCGGTGCCCTCATCGCATCACTAGTGACTGCGTCGCCGGCATCGGCCCGACCAATGAAGCCCGGGGATCCAGTCCCCAGTGGCACTGTCATCCCGTCGGCCATGTTCGGCCAGCACGTGATGAACCTTGAGTACGGCAACTGGCCGACTATCCCCATCGGTTCCGTTCGACTCTGGGATAACCAGACGAGCTGGAGCAGTATCGAGAAGTCGCAAGGAAACTTCGACTGGACCAATCTCGATACCGCAGTTGCCACCGCCCAGAAGAACGGCGTGAACGACTTCCTGATGGTGCTCGCCGGCACTCCCACCTGGGCGACCGATGATCCGTCCGCCGGTGGAGTGGCTGGAGTCCTTCCCGGCGCTGCAGGCATGCCGCGCGACTTCAGTTGGTGGGACAACTGGGTGACGCAGGTGGCGACCCGCTACAAGGGCAAGATCAACAACTACCAGGTCTGGAATGAAGCCAACCTGAGCACCTTCTCCACTGGAAGCCCGGAGGAGATGGCTGATCTCACCGAGCGCGCCTACCGGATCATCAAGCGAATCGATCCCAGTGCAACCGTCGTAGCGCCGAGCACCGGCACACGCCTCGGTGGGCCATTCAAGAAGTTCTATGAGCCGTACCTGAGGGCGTTGAAGGCCCGCGGCTGGCCGATTGACGTGTTTGCCGCACACACCTACCCGAGCGCGCTCGGGCAGACCAAGGATCGCGCCAAGCTCGCCAACGATTACACCAAGATGTTGCGCTCAGTGGGTGCGCCAGACAAGCCGATCTGGGATACCGAGAACAACTTCGGCCTAGCCGGGCCGGGCTCTGCCAACCCCGAGCAGGACATCGAGGGCCTGACGGCTGCCGACTGGGTTGCCGAGACCTACCTTGATGCCCTTCGCCTCGGATTCAGCCGGGTCTACTGGTACCGCTGGACCACTGGGTACGACGACATGTGGGGTATCCAGATGTACAACGGCACCCCAGGAGCTATCGCATTCAAGACCCTCGAGGACTGGATCGTTGGCGCCACCTACAAGGGCTGCTCCAGCAAGAAGGATGCAGTGACCTGCAACTTCTCTAAGAACGGTGCCAACTTCCGGGTGGTCTACTCCGCGACCAATAGCCCCAAGTCGTTCCCGGTCAGCGGGGCAGCGCAGGTCTGCAAGTTGGACGGCACCTGCTCGGCGCCTTCGGGTGGAACCGTCTCAACAACCGGGCCGATCAAGCTCGGATAGATGATTCACTGAGGTCCCCACAAGGGACACGATCAACTAGCGGTGAGGGGCTGCGGGAATTTCCCGCAGCCCCTCACCGTATTCGTTTCCTGCCTACACCAGCGATGTGCAGGCACGACTTTCTAGTGCGTCGTAATGCGCGTGACAGCCTCGGCGAACAAGGCTGAGTGCAGGTCAGCATCTGCCCTTGTCGTGACCGGACACATCAATGCCATGTTGTGAAATGGCGTCATCAGGACACCTCGGTTCGCCATAAACAGATGCAGGTACTCATCGAGTTCGTCATCACCGGCCAATGCCGATTCACTGCCTGTCCGTGGAGTCGGCTGAGTGAAGCGGTATTCCGTGCGGGCCCCTAGCTGTGCCGCCGACCAGGGAACACCAGTGCTCGCAAGTACCGCTTCGACCCCCTGATGGAAGTGCGTAGCGACATCGATCATGTGGGTGAACGCGGCGTCGGTGAGTACCTGCTCCAAGGTTGCGCGCATGGCAGCCGTTGACAACACGTTGCCCGCAAGCGTGCCGCCCACCCCGCCAACATCGACCAAATCCGCATCACGAAACGCCTGAACACGATCTGCCAACTCGTGCGTCAGGCCGTACGCACCTGACGGAATCCCGCCACCGATGCTCTTGCCAATGACGAACAGGTCTGGACGCAGGTCCCAGGCACGCGTGCAGCCCCCGGGCCCAGCCGAGATTGTGTGGGTTTCGTCAATGATGAGTAGCGCGCCGTACTCGTCACATAACCGACGGACACCTTCGAGGAAACCCGCTTCCGGTAGGACAATGCCGATGTTGGTTAAGGCGGGTTCAGTGATGACTGCCGCGACATCTCCGTGTCGTAAGGCTCGCTCAACGGATTCCAAGTCGTTGAACTCTGCCACACGAGTGGTCTCGGCGATGTCGATCGGTGGGCCGACATTCCCGCCACGTGGAACCGAGGATCCTCCGGGGCCAGTGACGACAAAGGTCTCATCAACCGATCCGTGATAGCAGTACGAGAACGCCAGAACCTTGGACCTGCCGGTGACCAGTCGGGCGATGCGCAGCGCCCAACGGTTGGCGTCGGTCGCTGTGAGACTGAACGACCACAGAGGCAACCCGAATCGGCGGGTCAGGTCCGCAGCTACCCACTCGGCATCCTCGCTCGGCATCATCGTTGTGATACCGCCGGCCTCCTCGATTCGCCGGCGAACGGCCGCCACAGTGGCAGCAGGCGAATGACCTGCCATTGCACCCGTGTCACCGAGTGCGAAATCGACATACTCGTGACCGTCGATGTCGATAATCCGATTACCGTGCGCCTGGTCCAGATAGAGCGGGAATCCCCCGGACCACTTGTTCATCCACGTCATCGGCACACGACCGAAGAGGTGGTCGGCAGCCTGATAGGCCGCCGCGGACCGTGGGTTGCGTGCCCGGTAGGTATTCCGCTCCTCCTGCAGGGCCACCTGCAGGTGCGCACGGTTCACAACATCGTCAGTCACACAGACTCCTTTCCTGTGGATGGCAGGCTAGCGTGATGAATTCCATCTCCCCATCGAACAGCGGACAGGACTTCGAGCGCCTCACGCTCGGAGCCGCCGCTCTACGACCAAACCCTCGAATCCTCGTCTACGGGACCTTGATCCAACTCGTCGCACTGGTCCTTGCCAGCGACTCCGTAACCGCTGCGTTGGTGAGCGACCAACGTATGAACTTCGCAGCCTGGTGGGACATCACCTTGATCGCAGTGTTCCCGCTTGTTGCCGTCGCAGTCGCACACGGCTTCTCTGAGGCTCTTGACCTTCAAGTTCGTGAGCGTCGCAGACTCACCTGGAGTGATCGGTCGGACATTGCACTAGCAAATGTGCAATTTCTCTACATCGCAATCTTTCCGAGTCTGCTGCTGCTCCCGGGGCTCGTGCAACGCTGGCTGGTCACGGACGCGTTGGATCTCCTGCTGGCCTGCGGCGTGCTGTCACTATTTGGCTGGGGAATCTTGGTTGCCCGCACCGCTGGTATGACTATCCCGCGTCAACTGTGGTACGGCCTGAGTTATCTCGTTCTTGGTCTCGGTGTCGTTGCCCTCGAGATCTTCGCTATGCACTAACCGAGCAAGACACTCTCGGGCATCCCAGTCCAAGCGCGAGTCGTTTGGTGAGGTCGATCAGACGCTGGACAATCTGTCCGACACCGCTTGGCTGATCACAGGTGCTCCCCTGCAACTCAGGTTTGAGCCATGTCAACGAATCGGCTGTAGTGACCCTGGAAGGCAACTTTCACCACGCTCGTGGGCCCATTGCGGTGCTTAGCCACGATGAAATCTGCCTCGCCTAAGCGCGGCGAGTCACGGTCATAGGCATCCTCGCGGTGCAACAGGATCACCATGTCCGCGTCCTGCTCCAACGATCCAGACTCACGAAGATCGGCAAGCATCGGACGCTTGTCCTGCCGCTGCTCAGGGCCGCGATTCAACTGGCTAATGGCGACCACGGGAACCTCGAGTTCCTTTGCCAGGAGTTTTAGCGAGCGGGAGAACTCGGAAACCTCCTGCTGGCGACTCTCCACCCGCTTCCCGCTGGTCATCAGCTGCAGGTAGTCCACTACAACGAGGCGCAGGTCGTGGCGCTGCTTTAGGCGACGGCACTTGGCACGGATTTCCATCAGGGTCATGTTCGGTGAGTCATCGATAAACAGTGGTGCTTCGCTGACCACGCCCATCTTGGTTGCCAGTCGCGTCCAGTCCGCATCACTCATCGTTCCCGAACGCATGTTGTGCAGGGGAACCTGGGCCTCCGCGGACAGCAAGCGCATGACGATCTCATTGCGGCTCATTTCCAGTGAGAAGATCACACTGGTCAAGCCGTGACGGATCGCCGCAGAACGACAAAAGTCAACACCGAGCGTGGACTTACCTAAGGATGGCCGGGCTGCCACGATGATGAGTTGGCCGGGATGTAGACCATTGGTCAGTGAATCGAGGTCAACAAAACCGGTGGGTACGCCCACCATCTCGCCACCACGATTGGCGATGGCCTCGATCTCGTTGAGGGTGCCGCCCATGATGTCGCGTAGTGGTTGGTAGTCCTCGCTCAGGCGTCGCTCGGTGACCTCGTAGACCTCGGCCTGGGCACGATCAACGGTGTCGTCAATATCCCCGGTACCGGCGTAGCCCATTTGGGTGATGCGGGTACCGGCCTCCACGAGACGTCGCAGGATGGCCTGCTCTCGGACAATCCGGCCGTAGTAGTTGGCATTGGCCGCGGTTGGCACCATGGAGACCAGGGTGTGCAGGTAGGTCGTTCCCCCGATGCGCCCGATCTCCCCGGCTTTGGTCAACTCGGCTGCAACAGTGACCGCGTCTGCGGGTTCACCTCGTGAGTACAGGTCAATCACCGCGTCAAAAATGGTCTCGTGCGCCGGGCGGTAAAAATCCTGCCCGCGCAGGGTTTCGACGACGTCCGCGATGGCGTCTTTACTCAGCAGCATGGCCCCAAGGACAGACTGCTCAGCAGCGATGTCATTAGGTGGCACTCGGTCAAACCCAGGCTGGTTATTGGGCAGGGGTAGTTCGGTGACGCTCACAACCCCTCCTTCACCCACGTTGGCCTGTGACCGTTGTACCGGCAACCACTGACATTGCCTCGGCGCAGACCTCGACGCACAACGCTCCGGTACGCCTGACGTTAGAGGTTGGCCCGTGCAACGTCCATCACCGTTGTGTATGAGACTTGGGACAGACTGTGTATGCATCCCTCGCTCCGGTGGACGACCTGTGGAAGATGCCGCCGACCCTGGGGATGACTACCTGATTTCCTGTCGGAAGTGGACACCGATACCGCGTAGCGCCGGGCATTTCACCACCCACAGCCTGTGGAGGAAAGATTCCTCAGCGACGTTCTGGGTGCCAGTTACCCTGAGTCCCTCATGTCAGAACCAACATTGCGCGTTACCGCGGTCTGCCTCGGCAACATCTGTCGCTCGCCTATAGCCGAGGTCGTGCTGAGTGACCGGGTCGCACGAGCAGGGTTGGGTGCACGTATCCAGGTGGATTCCGCCGGGACCGGCGACTGGCATGTCGGTGGTCGCGCCGACCACCGAACCATCGCCGTGCTCACGAGTCATGGTTACGACATTGACCATGTCCCACGCCAAATCACCCACTCCTGGATGGAGAACATCGATCTGCTCCTGGCCATGGATCACCGCAACTACCGGGATCTTGACGGACTCATCCGTGGTGGATCGACGCAGGTTCGCCCGACACTTCGCATGTTGCGATCCTTCGACCCACAATTACTGGAGATAGCAGAGCCGGACACCCGACTGGATGTTCCCGACCCCTACTACGGCGCTCCGGCTGATTTCGAAGACGTACTTGCCATGGTGGAACGGGCTGCCGATGGCGTGGTCACCTACCTCGAGCAACGCCTCAGTGGCGCATAGTCTGCTCGACATGGGGATCGCATGAACGTGAGATTGCGTTGCTCGCGGCTCTTCTTTGCTATAAGTGCCGTATGACTCGATCCGAACCGCAGGAGATCCCACGTTGGACACCGCTGGCGCGCCTCGTCGATGCCGAGCCCTTCCAACTCCTGATCAGCGGAGTGATCGTGCTGAACGCGATCGTGCTGGGCATGGAGACCTACCCGGCACTGCAAGCGTCCATGGGATCGACGCTCGTACTGTTGAACGACGTCTTCTACGGGATTTTTCTGATCGAACTCGTGCTGCGCATCCTCTCCTACGGTCGCCGCCCATGGAACTTCTTCCGTTCCGGATGGAACGTCTTCGATCTCATCGTTATCGGCGGCGCGCTCATCCCGTACCTGCGTGCCGAAGCTCAGATTCTGCGACTCCTGCGCCTAGCCCGCGTCATTCGACTCGTACGCTTCCTGCCCGATGCACGTGTACTGATCAGCACCATGGGCAAAGCAATTCCGTCGGTTTTCTCGATGCTGGTCTTCACCGTCCTCATCCTGTTTGTCTACGGAATCATCGGGTGGTCCATGTATGGCCAGGTACTTCCGGCACAGTGGGGAAACATCGGCCAGGCAATGCTTACCCTGTTCGTCCTGCTCACCCTGGAGAACTTCCCCACGTATCTCGAACAGGCACAGCCGTACAACTCCCTAACCCCACTGTTCTTCCTGTCGTTTGTGATCATCGCAGTCTTTGTCGTCATCAACCTTGTCATCGGCATCGTCATCAGCTCAATGGAAAAGGCACGCGAGGAAGAGGCTGCAAGCCACCGCGATCTTCACCGAACGAGCGATGGTGACCCTGAGGCCGAACGGCTCGTACTCCTTGATCAAATCGCCGCTGTTCGTGAGCAACTTGACGCCATGGAAACCGGATTGAAAGCCTTGAAACCCGATCGGCGCCGTCCGTCATAGGCCTAAGGGAACGGCGCACGCACGAGTTAACCGACTAGGTGACCGCAGGGCCATAGGCGTTCTCGGCGTCACTTCCCCGCTGAACCCAGAAGAAGATCAGGATCACCGTCCCGATACACAGGATGATGAGCAGGAGTTGCAACCATCCCGTTCGCCCGCAGTCATGGAGGCGACGGCAACCCACAGCCAAATGCGGCAGCAGTGTGATCAAGGTCCAGATGAGCACAAGCCAGCCGACCTGTTGGTGCTGCCAGATCAGACGCTCAACAAGGTTCAACCCCGCAGCGACGATCAGTACAAATAGCGTGAACCACCAGAATTCCGGTCGACCGGCGCGACCAGAGAACGTGGCGTAACTCCGAAAGCACGAAGCAACCGAACCGCTGAAGGACATATTTCCTCCCCTGGAGTGGCCCTTGACTAGGTGGTCGAACGGGCCCGCGGATAGATCCGCAACATCATCTTCCCCTCCCACGTGGATCTCGCGGGAGAAAACTGCGGGAGAGATTCGAAATTGTTCCGCTTCAGCTCTAGGGCGGACGTGGACATGGCTGGCGATTTCCGACCATCCTTGCCACATCTGTTGATGGCCGTAACCAGGCAGATGCCGCTCAATTCACGCCAAATCCGCTGTTAGCAGGCAGTCCGGCGGCAGCACTCAGTAGCATCGCGGCTGGAGGAACGTTCGCGCAAAAGGGCGTGGACATATCGAGATAGGACGTGACATGAGCACTCCCGCTACACCTGCATCCTCAGGGGGCGCCGCCCCCCAGAACGGCATGGGCACCGCAGCGCTAGTCCTGGGCATCCTGGGCATCCTGGGCTGCTTCCCGCTGCTGTTCCCGATCCTGGCCATCGTGTTCGGCAAGATGGGCATGGGGCGCGCCGAGCAGGGGCTGGCAACCAATGGTGGAGCCGCAAAGGCCGGCTTCTGGCTGGGCATTGTTGGCCTGATCCTCTGGATCTTGCTCTTCATCATCGCGCTGACCACCGGCTTGGTGGGTGGCAGCACCAGCTGACACATCCCGCAGGTTCACTGATGCCGCAGGAGTCCGTACTCCTGCGGCATCAGTCGTTTACGCTCTTTGACTGAATTCCGCTCCGTCAAGAACCACCGACTTTTACCGACCGAGATGCCGAAAGACGACCGGCGATGAGCGGGAAGATCAACACGGACAAGACTCCAGCACCGACCAGTGCCGCAGCATTGGCGGGGATCATGGCTCCGGCCTGTACCTCGACGGTGGTGATTGCCACCAACAGCGGCAGTGTCGTCGAGGCGTAGAGCGCGATTCTGGATCGATCGCGCACGCTCGGCAGTACGGTGCGGAAGATCAGGAATTGCGGTACTCCTCGAACGATGAGCAGCAACACCAGGAATGTCACGACGCGAAGTGGCTGGTCGATGATCGAGTGCACATCCAGTCGGGCACCCGAAACGACGAAGAAGATCGGGATGAAGAAACCGAACGCCAGACTCTCGACGCGCAATATCAGTGGCTGCTCCTGCCCTTCCTGGACGAACCTCCCGACGATTAATCCGGCTGCAAATGCGCCGAGCACAAGATCTAAACCCAGGCCTGACGCGACAGTGAGCAGTGAGATGACCAGCAGGATGGCCAGGCGCACGCCAACCTGCGAGGTGCGCTGGTAGCCCTCGTCGATAAGGCGTACCACCCGTGAGCGGCCCGCGTAGCGAGGCACCACGGACACACCGAGCACGATGAGACCGAAGAACGCCAGCGAGGCAACCCCCGCCACGATCGACTTACTTCCGAGCAGGATCGCGATGCCCAGGATTGGGCCAAGCTCACCCCACGCACCCACCGCCATAAAGATGCGGCCGAAAGGGAGATTGAGTTCGCCGGAGTCTCGAAGGAGGGGCAGCAGCGTGCCGAGGGCGGTCGTCGTCAGGGCGAGCCCCACACCGAGTGCATCCACGACCACCCCGCTGAGGGCGAGGGTCGAGACGATGAGGCCGGCAAGGGCCGCGCTGGTCAACCAGCCGACCGCCGCTCGACGACCCACGCTGCCACGCAGCACCTGGTGGTCGATGTGCATGCCTGCGAGGAAGAAGAGCAGGCCCAAGCCCAACTCGGACAGCAAATTGATGCCTTCAGTGATGCGGAGCCAGCCAAGGAGCGCGGGCCCCACCAGGACTCCACCAACGAGCAGCAGCACCACCTCACCGATGGGCAGGCGTAGCAGTCCCACCAGTAAGGGGACAGCTACGGCCAAGCACATCAGGACCGTGAGTGAAACCAGGTCCTCCATAAATGCGCTACTGACTACTCCGCGTTGACGGCGAACGTGATGGTGGCTACCACCTCAGGGTGGATCCGAATCTTGGCGTGATGCTTACCCACCGACTTCACCGCTTCGGCCAACTCAATGGAGCGCCGCTCCACTAGGGGTCCGCCGGCGCTGCGAATTGCCGTCGCGAGGTCTGCAGTGGTCACTGAGCCGAAGAGTCGTCCACCGTCCCCAGCCTTCGCCCGCACCTCGATCGCCAGGCCCTGCAGTTCATCACGTACCTGTTGGGCATGGCCAAGGTCACGGATCTCGCGCACCTTGCGTGCTCGCTTGATCTGGGTGACCTGCTTTTCGCCGCCGCGCGTCCACACGATCGCCATGCCGCGTGGCACAAGGAAGTTTCGGCCATAGCCGTCCTTGACCACGACAACGTCGCCTGGGGCGCCCAGTCCGCCGACTTCCTGAGTGAGAATGAGTTTCATCGCTGCGCCTCCTAACGCGCCGTCGAGCTGTAGGGCAGCAACGCCACTTCGCGGGCGTTTTTCACTGCCATAGCCACGTCGCGCTGATGCTGCGTGCAGTTACCGGTCACTCGTCGAGCACGGATCTTGCCGCGATCGGAGATGAACTTGCGGAGCAGGTTCACGTCCTTGTAGTCGATACCCCGATGGTCGATACCGGCTTCCTTCGCCTTGGCGGCCTCGCGACAGAACGGACATGCCTTCTTCTTGGGCATCTTCTCGTTCCGTGCCGCGGCGCGCTTACTGTCTCTGTCTCTATCCCGTCCCATAGGTCTTTCTCCTGATCCTTCTCACACGTTCGAGGTCTGTGTTCTGTTCGTTCTGTGGGCTCTGTCGGCTCTGTCGGCTCTGTCGGCTCTATCGGCGGTACTGGATCTCGTGCTGTCGCTTAGAAGGGTGGTTCGTCGAACGAACCGCCTGCGGGGCCACTGTTGGCCCACGGGTCATCGCCGCCGGCAGGGCCTTCACCCATGCCTCCCGCTTGACGCTGCACTCGGTTCACTTTGGCTGTCGCATAACGCAACGCTGGACCGACGTCGTCGACTTCCATTTCAACGACGGTGCGCTTCTCTCCCTCGCGCGTCTCGTAGCTGCGCTGCTTCAAGCGCCCCTGGACGATCACTCGCGTTCCCTTTTGGAGTGATTCAGCGACGTTCTCGGCGTACTGGCGCCACACACTGCAGCGCATGTAGACCGGCTCGCTGTCCTTCCACTCGTTCGTGGCCTTATCAAGGTAACGAGAGCTCGAAGCGACCGTGAACGATGCGACTGCGGCGCCGCTCGGGGTGAAGCGCAACTCCGGATCGTTGGTGAGATTGCCAACGACCGTCACCACGATGTCCCCAGCAGCCACTATCGGCTCCCCTCCGGACGGGTGACCTTGGTGCGCATCACCGCTTCGTTGAGGTTCAACTGGCGATCGAGTTCCTTCACCGAGTCCACCGTTGCGGTGAGGTCGAGCACCGCGTAGATGCCCTCCGACCGGTGGTTGATCTCGTAGGCAAGGCGGCGCTTACCCCAGATATCGACTTTGTTGACTGAGCCCCCGTCGGACTTGATCACGTTCAGGAACGTGTCCAGACTCGGGGCAATGGTGCGATCCTCAAGATCGGGATCGAGGATCACCATGACTTCGTAGCGACGCATGAGCAACCCACCTCCTTCGGACTCAGGCGGCCACGGTCATTCCGTGGCAGGAGGTTGTAACGCGTGCCAATAGGCCCGGTAAGGCTACCTGACCTGCGGCAGATGATGAAATCTGAGTCCAGCAGGCTGCGCCGTGGGCGTGCTGCTCGGGAAATTGGGTGATCCCGCCTGCGTAGCATGGCCGGGTGCGGGTGGTCACCTGGAATATCAATTCGGTTACAGCCCGGATGGACAGGCTCAGTGCCTGGATCGAGCAGGCCCAGCCTGACGTCTTGGCCCTGCAGGAACTGAAGTGCACTGAGCAGGCATTCCCCGCAGCGCTGACCGACCTCGGCTACGAGGCTGTCGTCCATGCGACCGGACGCTGGAACGGGGTCGCGCTCCTGAGTCGGATTGGCCTTGCGGAGCCGACGATTGGTCTGCCGGGTCAGCCCGAATTCGATGGAGCGGTCGAGCCGCGGGCCGTGGGAGCCACCTGCGGGGGTGCCCGGGTCTGGAGCGTCTACGTGCCCAATGGTCGCGAACCCGATCACGACCATTACACATATAAATTGGCGTGGCTGGACTGCCTAACACAGCTGTGCTCTGCAGAACTCGCTGCTGCACCCGACCGACCCTTCGCGGTAATCGGTGACTTCAATATCGCCCCGGCAGACAGTGACGTCTGGGATATCAGTCTGTTCGCCGAATCCACCCACGTGACCCCAGCTGAACGCTCTCGGTTGCAAGCCCTGTTGGATCTGGGCCTACGCGACCTCCAGCCACGCAGCCTCAAAGGTGACCCCTTCACGTTCTGGGACTACCGCAATGGTGCGTTTCACCGGGGCTGGGGCATGCGCATCGACCTGATCCTGGCCAATGCTGCCTTCGCCGCTCAGGTCACTGACTGCTACATCGATCGAGAGGCACGCAAGGGCAAGGGAGCATCCGACCATGCTCCAGTTGTCGTCGACCTCTCTTTCGCGGGTACTGCATGACGGTGCAGGTGCGCCAGATCAGCACCGAGGAGCACCTGGCCTGGATTGCCACCCAGCCCTGGGTTTCGTTTTTGCAGCTCCCACACTGGGCGGCCCTGAAGCCCGGTTGGCGCCACGAGTCACTGGGCTGGTTCTGCGATGGCCGGCTCATCGGTGCCGGCCTGGTGCGCTACCGACCCGTGCCGCGCTACCCACGACGATCCCTTGCCTACCTCCCCGAGGGACCGTGCCTGCCGTGGGAGCAACCTGACCTGAGCACCTCAGAACTCCTTGAACCGCTGATCCAGCACTGCGCGGGACGTGGTGCCTTTCTGGTGAAGATCGGACCTTCGGTTGCCATGCGGCGCTGGGAAGCACACACAATCAAGGAGGGTCTAAAGGCGGCCAGTGACCACGCCAGTAGCCACAACCTGGGTCCACTGCGACGCTTAACCGACCTACCCTGCGACTGGAGTTCGCCGACCGCACCCACCATCGCTGATGCACTTCGTGCAGGTGGCTGGCGCACCGACGGATCCGGTGCACGGTTTGGTGACTACCAACCGCGCCTGGTCTTCCAGGTACCACTGCAAGAACGCAGCCTCGACGAGATCTTTGCCGGGTTCAATCAACAGTGGCGTCGCAATGTCCGCAGAGCAGAGCAGTCGGGTGTCACGGTCAGTTGGGGAACCCAGCAGGATCTGCCCGAATTTCACCGCATCTACTGCGAGACCGCGCAGCGTGACGGGTTCACACCGCGCGGTCTGACGTACTTCGAATCCATGTGGCGCAGCCTCAACCAGATGCCCGATGAGCAAGCCCTTGCGGCGTTACGCCTTGCGTGTGCGCAGGTGTCCGGACATCTGGGGGCAGCAGCGCTGGCGATCCGTGTGGGTCAACGCGTCTGGTACTCCTACGGCGCATCCACCACCGCGGATCGCGAGGCGCGTCCTTCCAATGCCGTGCAATGGGCCCTTATGCAGCAGGCCCATGCCGAGCATGCAGATATCTACGACATGCGCGGCATTGTCGACACGGTAGATCCACGCCATCAGCAGGTTGGCCTCATTCAGTTCAAGGTGGGCACTGGGGGCTACGCCCAGGAGAGTCTCGGCGAGTGGGACTTCGTCATTCGACCCAACTGGGCACGCGCCTTTCGCCTGTACGAATCTCGCGGATCATGAACTCAAACTCCTCAGCCAGCACCGAGGCGATGACAATGAGCCAGGAGGCGCGATGACCTTCGCACTACACGTGGAAACCGAGCGCTGGACCAAGCACGTTGATGGGCGCCTAGCGCAGATCGCCATCGCAACCGGTCATGCCGCCGTACCCGTGATCAAAGGGGGCGGCTACGGCATCGGTCAGATGCGTCTGTTTGAACAGGCGAACCAACGTGCCCTGCCCTGGATAGCCGTCGGCACCGTCTTTGAAGCCCTAGAATTCCTCGAAGCCCCTCAGTGGGATGAGAGTGCTCAGACTCTCGGGGCTCCTCGCTGCCGCATCCTGGTTCTGGAGCCCTTCGATCCGCGTGACCGCATCGCATTGGCCGCATGGGAACGTCTCCCCCACGATGCGGTGACGCGCACCATCGGCAGTGCGCAGGGACTTCAGGCAGTCTGTCAACTCGGTGCCGAGAGAACCGGGAGTAGTTCCGGGGTCCCGATCATTCTGGAAGCCCAATCTTCGATGCGGCGATTCGGGTTCACCGATGCAGAGCTGCTGCAGGTACTCGCCGAAGCTTCGACACGGAGCGCCCTGCGAGCCGGCCATGTCGTACTGGAGGGTCTCAGTCTGCATCTGCCACTGGCCCAGCCAGCCGATGACATTTCCCCTCGAGGTAGTGGCAGTTCACCGAGCTCAGCGAAAGTCCACAGTGCGAAGGTTCGACAACTCCTGCAGTGGATGGGTCTGTGGCAGGCGGAGATCAGTCAACTCCAGCCCGGTGACGTACCAGGAGTCTGGGTTTCACACTGCACCGATGAAGAACTGCTCGAGGTCACCAGCGCCGTGCCGCAGGTACCGCTACGGCTTCGAACCGGGACTGACCTCTGGCTTGGTGACCGACGTGCACTCCATGCTCGAGGAACTGTCCTGAGCGTGGTCTGCCTGACAGGTGGTGCACCGGCCGGGTATCGGCAACGCAGTCGATCACGCGATGGTCAGGTCGTCACTGTGTCCGGTGGCACCTGGCATGGCGTAGGCCTGCAGGCGCCCTCTCCGGTCAGCACCGTGCGTCAGCGAGCCGTTGCCGCCGGCACAGGCGCCCTCGACGCTGCCGGGCGGGCACTGTCGCCGTTCACCTGGGATGGGCGTCAGCGCTGGTTCGTTGAACCACCCCATCAACACGTGAGCATGCTCTGGTTGCCGAGTAATTGCCCGCCACCAACCATTGGGGCCGAATTGGATGCCGACGTGCGATTTACAACGACGCGATTCGATCAGGTTCTTGGTCTGGACTGACATCCCTAGGTCGCGGCGCCCGATGCATTCGCCATGCTTCCGGCGCATGATCGAAGGGACCACCCCCTGGGTCATCGCTGTCTTCGAGGAATCCATCACTGCGAACAGGATCCTTCGACGGGTTGAGGATGTCGCGAATGATCATGATGGCGAAGTATGCGGTGGCAACAACATGTACAAGGATCGCCGCTGAGTACCACTGCGGGGTCAGTCCCTTGGTGTCCTCCATGCCGTAGCCGACGAGGAACCACCAAATGGCTGCGAAGTAGACAAGTTCACCGGCCTGCCAGATGAGGAAATCCCGCCACCGTGGTCGTGCGAGGGCAGCGAGCGGCACCAGCCACAGTACGTACTGCGGTGAATACACCTTGTTCGTCAATACGAAGGCCGCGATGATGAGGAACAGAACTTGTGCCAAACGTGGTCGGCGTGGCGCGAGCAGCACCAGTCCAGAGATACCGATGAGCAGCAGCGAAAGCGCTCCAGTTGCGACCGTGTTGAGGATGTCTGGGGGTACGCCGGGCAGACCAGCCTGGGTGATTGCGAACCAGATCGAACCGAAATCCTCGCCGCGCTCGCGACTGAAACCGTAGAAGTACGACCAGCCGTCCCATGCAAGGAGCGCTACCGGACCGTTCACCACCAGCCAGGCTGCGGCCGTGCCGCCCACGAGCAGTAGGAAGGCCTTCCACCGTCCCGTTCGCAGCGTCAGCAAACCGAATCCGAGCAGGAAGAACACTGGATAGAACTTTGCTGCGATGGCCAGACCCAGGAAGATGCCGGCTGCCAGCGGCCATTGCCTAGCCCACAGCGCAAGGCTGACACCGGCAAACGCCAATGGCAGGAGATCCCAGTTGATGGTTGCGGCGAAGATCACCGTCGGAGCCAGCGCCACCATGGCCGCATCCCATGGCCGTCGACGAACGGTGAGCGCCGTGGCCACCACGGCAACCAGCAGGGCAAGCCAAAGCCCGATCACGTTCACGTCGAAAAACGTGGTGGCGGCGTTCTCAAAACCCGGTACTCGAAGCAGGATTCCCGTCACACCTGCAGCAATGAGCATGAACACCCCGGTGAGGACCGGGTACTCCAATGGCACGCCATCCGCGGGAATCTGGAAATACGGCAGTAGTCCATCGGCGAAACCTCGAAGCGAGTACAGCGGTGGAATATCGGAGTAGCACAGATGCTCGTAGCGCTCCGGTGACATCCAGCCGGTGTTGCGGCAGGCCAGGTCAAGGACGTAACCGAGCACGTAACCCAAGGTGGCTAGGACGATCAACACCCGCAGCGGCGTCCACCAGGTGGCACCCACTGCCGCCATCCGCCCCACGCGACCACCGATACCCGCACTGCCGCTAGCTACCACGGGATCGTCGTGGCTTGGCATGACTATGCGCTTCATGAAAGTCCCGGGATGTCAGGTGGTCCATCGGATGGCGGACCGGTCGGAGCTGGATTTGTTGGATTTGCTGGATTTGTCGGCGGAGCGTTCGTGGGCCCCGCATCGGTGGGTAGCCCATCAGTGGGTGACCCATCAGTTGGAGCCAGATCAGTTGGCCCAAGCTCTGTTGGGCTTGGTAGCAGATCAGTTGGCAGGGCGGAGGGATCGAATTCGGCGGCACTTGGTGAGGGGCAACCCGGTGGGATCTCTACAGCCACGGCCGATGCTTCAATCGAGGTCTCATCGGATGGTGGGAGCACACTGGGGCAATCCAGTTTCTCAAGCGCCGACTTCGGTGGTCCCGGGAAGTCTTCGATCGGCGCGTCGGCGAGTGCTGCTGCCATAAAGGCGCTCCAGATGGCCGCTGGGAAGGAGCCACCGGTCACCGTGCGTAGACCTCCGGTACCTGACAGTGAGACGGGAAGGCCTTCGGCGTCTTCCTTCGCCATCAATACCGCGGCAGCCAACTGCGGGGTGTAGCCAACGAACCAGGCACTCTTGTTGTCGTCGGTGGTTCCGGTCTTAGCTGCAGCAGGACGCCCAATGGATCCAGCGGCAAATGCCGTGCCCGACTTCACCGTGCGTACGAGGGCATAACTGACAGTGTTTGCGACATCGGGATCAAATGCCGTTTGCGTTCGCGGTTCGAATTCAAACAGCAAGCCATCGTTGGGGCCGCGAACCTGCTTGATGACTGTCGGGGTTGCCTGCTGGCCTTCTGCCGCGAAGGTCGCATACGCATTGGCCATGCTGAGCCCTGACGGTGAGGCGGTGCCCAACACAAAGGTGAGGTCTAACTGGTCAAGGTTCAAACCCGGAGTGTCCGCCGGTACACCAGCGCGTAGCGCCGCATCGGCAACTGCTTGCACCCCAACGGCGTCTTCTACTTCGACGTAGGCGGTATTGACACTGTCTTCGGTTGCCTTCAATAGCGTGATCGTGCCGAAGGAACGATCCCCGTAATTCGTCAGGGTGTAGCCCTTGATGGTCGCCGGTGAGTCACCGTTCCATACGGATTTCAGTGGAATCCCTGCTTCCGTCGCCGCAGCCAGGGCAAACGGCTTGAACGTGGATCCCGCCTGAGCGAATGGTCGCGTTGCGTTGTTGATCTGATCGTCGATGAAGTCTTCACCCCCGAACATGGCAATCACCTCACCGGTTCCCGGACGCACGGCAGCCAAGCCGATGCGTAGGCCCTTGGTTGCCGAAGTCGGTCCTGCCTCCTCGACCGCACGCACCGCTGCTCGTTGTGCACGACGGTCGAAAGTTGAGGTGATGTGCAGCCCGCCGCGTTGAATCTCCGTCTCATCGAATCCCAGGGCAACAAGTTCGGCGGTGACAGCGTTCAGGAGGAATCCGGTCTGGCCGCCAAGACGATCTGTGGCACGCTGCTTGATGATCTTGGGGAATTCGGCCTGCTGCCGTTGCTGTTCGGTGAGCCATCCGCGTTCCACCATGGCATCAAGGACGTACGACCAGCGTGCCCGCAACTGCTGCGGCTGCTCTTCGGGTGCCAACCCATTCGGCGACTTGATTAGCGATGCAAGGACTGCTCCCTGAGCTGCATCGAGTTCCGCTGCCGGAACACCGAAGTAGGCGATAGCGGCAGCCTCGATTCCATAGGCGCCGCGGCCGAAATAAATCGTGTTGAGGTAGTCGTTCAGGATTTGATCCTTCGAAACCAGAGTCTCCAGCTTCACTGCAAGGAGGGTCTCCCGGAGCTTGCGCGTCCAGGACCGCTCCTGCGTGAGAAATGCGTTCTTCGCATACTGCTGGGTGATCGTCGAACCGCCCTGGAGTGAGCCACCTGTGAGGTTGTTCAGGACTGCCCGCACGACACTCACCGGCGAAATCCCACCGTGCTCGTAGAAGTCTCGGTCCTCTGCCGCCAGTACGGCGCGCTGCACCCGTTCGGGAACATCGGCCAGCAGCACACTGCGTCGGGTGGCCTCGCCGAGCCTGCCCAGTTCGCTGCCATCGGACCAGTAGACGATCGTCGCCTCACTTGTTGCAACTTCATTGGGCGTCGGCACGTCCGTTCTGGCCACTGCCACCGCGAACACCCCACCCAAAACCAGGGCGAGGAACCCAATGAGCAGCAGCAGACGAAGGATCCAGCGGCCAGCGCCTGAGCGGCGACGTCCGGAGCGTCGAGCACCTGCGCCTCGATCACCGGATCGCCGCCTAGTAGAGCGTCGTTGCGACCCTCGCGATCCCTGTGGCCGCGGATTGCTCACCTGCCGCTATCCCTCCCGGCCAATGGTCGGCCGCCGTCAGGGCTCCATGACACCACGGGATCGACGGGAGCGTCGACGCGGCACACCGTGACCCAGGGTGAAGGCGGTTACCAGGAAGTTCCACTCACAGCGTTGGCACACCTCGACCACGTAGACCCGGAACTCGGCATATTCCATCGCCATGGGACGTAGGTCGCTGCTGGCGATCGCTCCACCAGACGACGGTCCCAGTTCCTCACCGAATGCGTAGGTCACATGCACCAGGGACTGGATCCGGCAGGCGGGACAGGTCACATCCGTCGATTCCCCATGGAAGCGCGCAGCCCTCATGAGGTACGGATCCGCGTCACAGAATTCGCTTGTCAGGGCACCGCCGGAATAGAGCGTGCGCACAGCGGTTCGTCGCTGCAAGACGTAGTCGATGACGGCCCGAGGTGCGGTCGGATCGGCGATCGGTTCGCTGCGACGCGAACCTGAACCAGTGCCGCTACTCCGGGATTCACCGCGCACGCGCGAACCTCGGATCGTCGAGGGCCGTGACTGGGAGCGCGGTACCGCCATCCTGGGATTCTAAGCGCGCTAGTCGAGGCAGGTGTGGGTACCGAATCACTTCACCCGCCCGGTAGCGTCACGAATATGCCCGCTACGCAGGGTCAACGTCGCTTCACCGGGTGTGCGCGCAGGAGCGGCGTGTGACCGGGGCAGTTCAGCGGCTGCGTGATCTGCGAGCTGTACTGGAGTCCACTGGCTTTCGCAGGTTGGTCAGCGTGCGCCTGGTTGGTCAGTTCTCCGACGGTCTGCTGCAGGCAGCACTGGCAACCTTCGTCCTGTTCTCACCCGAACGCCAGCCTGATGCACTCAAAGTAGCTACCGCGTTCACGATCCTGCTGCTGCCGTACTCCCTGATCGGGCCGTTCGCCGGAGTGCTCCTGGATCGCTGGCGTCGCCGCAATGTGCTCGTCGTCGCGAATTGGCTGAAAGCTGGCTTCGTCCTTCCTGTCCTTGCACTTGTTGCTGCCGGCAATGACGGCCTATTCCTCGGAGTCGCCGTACTCATCGTCCTCGGTATTGGGCGATTCGTCTTGGCTGGCCTTTCCGCGAGCCTGCCGCACGTGGTGGACGGGAAGACCCTGGTCACTGCGAATGCCATCGCGCCCACGGCCGGAACGATGATGGCAGCTCTTGGTGCGATCACCGGCGTGGCACTTCGCGCCGGGTTGGGTGGCGACGATCGCGGCAGCTTGATGATTCTGGCTCTCGCAGCCACGGGATTCCTGCTCGCTGGACTGCTGGCACTTCGTATGCGCGCGAACCAATTGGGTCCGGATGGTCGCCGTCCCGGCGATTCACCACGGGCCATCGCCACTGGCATGGTTGATGGGATTTGTACCCTCATCGGCGCACCAACTGCCGGCCGCGCGGTGCTGATGGTGGGGATACATCGAATCGCCTTCGGAGTGCTCACCGTGGGTGCACTCCTCTTCGTTCGCAACGCCCTGCACCCACCCTCAGCAGCTGACGCCGCCTTGAATGACTTTGCGTTGATTACCGGAGCTGCGGCACTCGGTGGGCTGCTCGGTGCAATCTCCACGCCAGCCGCCGCGCGGCGACTGGGTCCGGTGCCCTGGTCCTCTCTTGCATTGGCACAGGCTGGCCTTATCGGCATCGGGCTCGTCCTACTCGGCACCCAGCTTCCGGAACTACCTTGGGTGCTCCTCGGCGCGATCAGCGTCGGATTCGCTGGGCAATCAGTCAAGGTGTGTTCGGACGCGCTCGTCCAGCAGCACATCGCCGACGATCACCTCGGTCGGGTTTTCGCCATCTTCGACATGTTCGTCAATGTCTGTTTGGTTAGCGGGATTTCCCTCATGGCCTTCACTGCACCGAGTAGCGGTCAGGCACCGATGCTGTATGCCATCACAGGTATCGGGCTAGTCCTCGCGGCTTCCTGGTACTTCCGGGTGTCAGGGCCTAGCATGCGCACAGTGACCAGGGAGGGCCCACGATGACTGAAACACTGCAGGCAGCAGTTCCACCGAGTTCGGGAGCGACTGCGAAGCCGCGAAAGAGCGTGGGCCGACTCATTGCGGCCATCCTTGTCTTCATCATTGCGGCACTCAGTACACCCGTCGCTTTGGTGGGCAACTGGGGCTACCAGACAATTTCTGACGCAACGGTGTACATGGAGACGGTGACTCCGCTTGCGGAGAGTCCAGCGATTCAGGAAAGCATCTCGGCGGCCATCACCGATGCGATCGTCAAGCAGGTCGATACCCAAGCTCTGGTAAGCCAGGTCCTGGGAGTCGTGGTCAAGGACGAGAAGCTCACCAGCGCACTGGCCGCTCCCTTGGCCGCCGGAGTGAACGGACTCATCGCCGATCTCGTGCGGCGATTTGTGGCCTCGGATGCATTCCAAAAGATTTGGGTCAGCGTCAATATCGCCGCACAGCGCGGCATCATGGCCATCCTGCAGGGCAACAAGGGTGGCGTCGTGCAATTGGTCGGCGACAAGCTCGTTCTCGATGTTTCAGAAATGCTCGACGCGGTCAAGAAAGAAGTTGTCGCAGCAGGGTTCACCCTCGCTGAGAAGGTCACCATCCCTGAAACTGATCGCCAGGTCGTACTCCTTGAGTCGCCGGCGCTTGCTCAGGTACGGATGATCTACTCCCTCAGCCAACCTGTCCTGCAGTGGCTACCACTGCTCGTCGGTGCCCTCTTCCTGCTCTCCATTGCGCTGGCCGTGCGCCGATGGGTGGCCGCACTGCTGGCAGGCATCGTGCTGGTGATCTGGGGCACTGTGATGAGCAGTCTGCTCGAGTACGGACGCAACGTCTTCATTGACCAACTCGCAGGGACAGTCTTCGCGAAATCCTCCGAGGTGTTCTGGACGACCTTCGTGGCATACCTTGAGCGCGGCATTCAATCACTCCTTATCTTGGGAGTGACCCTCATCGTTGCGAGTTGGTTTGCAAGCAACTACGCCCTACCCACGCGCATGCGGCAGTCGGTGACCCGAGGGCTTCATCAACTCGGTTCATCATTCAGCAGTGGTGGCTTCGGGAAGTTCATCAACGAGCGAGCTGCAACGTTGCGTTGGGTCCTGTGCTCGGTAGTCGCACTCATTGCGCTCAGTGGTGACCTGCTGGAGTCCGGGCGCATGCTGCTGCTCGTTCTGCTGGCGTTCGGCCTGCTCACGCTGGTTGAGTTGTTCAGGGGGTCGAACGCTCACGCCACCAGTTGAGTAGGAGCTCCTTCGCCTGGTCTTTATCCATCGGGCCGGCATCAAGTCGCAGTTCCATCAGGTAGCGGTAGGCCTCACCTACTGCTGGGCCTGGTGGTATCTGCAGGAACTCCATAATCTCCCGCCCATCGAGATCCGGCCGTAGAGCAGCCAACTCCTCCTCAGCCGCTAGGCGGTCAATTCGCTGCTCAAGTTCGTCATAGGTTCGTTGTAGCCGCAGCGCCCGCTGCTTGTTGCGCGTGGTGCAGTCCGCTCGCGTCAACTTATGCAGCCTGACGAGGAGATCTCCCGCATCACGCACGTATCGACGCACTGCTGAATCCGTCCACTCACCGCTGCCGTAACCGTGGAAGCGCAGGTGCAACTCCACCAAGCGGGACACGTCATCAATAACCTCGTTGGGAAAGCGAAGCGCAGTAAGGCGTTTGCGTGTCATGCGCGCCCCAACCACCTCGTGATGGTGGAAGGACACTCCGCCATCCGACTCGAAGCGTCGAGTCTTCGGCTTACCAATGTCATGCAGAAGTGCGGCCAATCGCAAAGTCAGGTCCGGTGCGCAGGTCGGTTCATGTTCCTGCTCTAACGCGATGCACTGCGCCAAGACGATGAGTGAGTGCTCATAGACGTCTTTATGTCGATGGTGTTCATCCACCTCAAGTTGCAGTTTCGGTAACTCGGGAAGCACTACATCGGCGACCCCGGTGCGCACGAGGAGATCCAAACCGTCACGGGGATCGGGTGACATCAGCAACTTGGTCAACTCATCACGGATACGTTCCGCTGAGACGATGGAGAGTCGGTGCGCCTCAACGGTCATTGCCGCAATGACCTCTTCATCTGGCCAGAATCGAAGCTGAGAAACAAAGCGGGCCGCGCGCATGATGCGTAGCGGATCGTCAGTGAAGGATGCGGTCGCTGCGCCTGGGGTTCGTAACCGACGCTCACTTAAGTCCTCGACACCATGGAAGGGGTCAACGAGCGTCAGGTCGGGAAGTCGTAGGGCCATCGCGTTGACAGTGAAATCACGGCGCGTGAGATCCCCTTCGAGGGAGTCGCCGAAATCAACTTCGGGTTTACGTGATTCGGGGTCGTATCGTTCGTTGCGATATGTGGTGATCTCGCATTCGCGACCCTGGATGCGGGCACCGACGGTCCCGAATCTGATTCCCACCTCCCAGGTCGACGAGGCGAGGTCGTCGAGGATCTGCAGCGTCGTCTGAGGATGCGCATCGGTGGTGAAATCGAGATCAGTTTGCGGGCCGAGCCGACCAAGGAGTGCGTCACGTACCGGTCCGCCAACGAGGTTCACCTGGTGGCCGTGACGAGTGAAGGCTTCACCGATTGCCTGCAGAATCGGTGCGATCGGCAGAAGCCGTTGGACCGCCTGACGCTGCAATTGCTCGACGGTATCGCCGCGACGAGCGTCGGTGCGGCTTGACATATCGGCGAGCCTACCGGCGGTGCATGCGCTTGCTTATCACCGAAGTGCGCATGCGCTGACATATCCTGCAGACATGGCAGCGCCAGCGCGCGGGTTGCGGGCGCGCGCCCTTCCCTCATCACGATCAATGCGTTCGGTTCGATTCATCGGGTTGAGATTCAGTGCGTTGAGGTTCAGCGTGTTGAGGTTCCGTGCGTTGAGGCTGGGCGTGCTCTCTGGCGCGTTACTCATTAGTGGCCTCGTCCTCCCCGTGCATCCTGCTCATGCAGACACCACTCCTGGCCTTGACGTTTCCATCCAAACTCTTGCACCGCTAATCCCTCGCGAAGCCTCAACAGTTCGGGTAGCCGGCCAGATCACCAACCTGACCGGTGAGGTCGTCGAGTCGGTGGTTGTTCGACTCCGTGTCGGTACCGCACCCCTGGCCGACGAGGCGGCCGTTGCCAACGTGATCGCGACAGCCACAGATCTCGGTGAGAGTGTTCCGACTCGCACAGCGACTGCCTGGGTGACGATTGCCCAGGAACTCCTGCCCGGCGCTCAGGAACGGTTCACGATTGCGTTACCCATCGAAGCCCTACAGCTGTCAACCCCGGGGGTGTACGCCCTTGGCGTGGAGGGCGTTGCTCGCACCGTGACCGATGGAGGCACGGTCGAAGGAGTGCAGCGAAGTCTGCTGCCCTGGTTTCCACAGGTTGGTGTCCAGACACGGAAACTCTCCGTGGCCTGGTTGTGGCCGTTGGCAACACCTCCAGCCTGGGATGCAAACACTGTGCTACTCGACGGCACACTGCCCGATGCTCTCTCAACGGGCGGTCGTCTGCGGGCTCTCCTCGACATCGGCGTTCGCTACCCGAACCTGCTGACCTGGGTTGCTGATCCAGCGCTACTCCAAATGACTGCTGACATGCAGGACGGCTACCTGGTGCGAACCCCGGAGGGCATCCTCCCCGGAGAGCAGGCACTCGCGGCACAGACCTGGATGGCGGACTTCCAACGCGTGATCAACGCCGTGCAGGCAGATCGACTCACCAACAGTCAACAACCGGAGCCGGCACTTCACGTTCTGCCCTACGCCTTCATTGATGCATCGGCCGCGCGACGTGCAGACCTTGGCCCTGACGTCGTGCAAGCCGTCACCATGGGTTCAGCGGTGACACTCGCCAGCACTGGGCTCAATGCCGCCAACAACCTCTACTGGGCCCCGGGTGGTCGACTGGACCGACAGACTGCCGCACTCCTTGCGTCAGCGGGCACCCGCTACGTCGTCTTGGGACAACAGGCAGTTGCTGTGTCCACGTCCACTCCTGAGCCAATGCGGCCCTTCGCCCCGGCGGTTCCCGGACTCATCGCACTGCTACCCGACCCTGAACTCCAGACGATCATCACCCGGAATGCGGTCACTGCCGAGGCAGTGCTCCTCGCACGACAGCAGTTCCTGGCCACGACAGCACTGCGCAGTTCCAGTTCCCCCAACGCCAGCGTCATCCTCACTGCAGGCAGTCCGGACATCACAGCCAATCCCCGAGTACTCGCCGCCCTGCTGCGTGCCACGGCCCTGGCACCGTGGCTGCAGGCGGTCAATCTGTCGGAGATGACCAGTGCTCAACCTGGTGGTGGTTACACCTACGGAGCTGCCGCACGTGAATCCGAACTCCCGGGGTCCTACCTGGCTCGCGTACGACAAACACAACAACGACTCGAGCGTTTCGTTGCGGTTCTCAGTGATCCCACCCAGATCTTCGAGGCGTTCACTCAGGCGCTCCTGCGTTCCCAATCGGCCGCTTGGCGAACTCAGCCCATGGTGGGTGAGCAACTCCTGACGACCGTGTCGGTCCAACTTGACGAACGTCGAAGTGGCGTCGAGGTCCTCAGTGGTCGAACCGTCACGCTCTCGGGAGACTCTGGACGTATTCCCGTCACCATCGTGAACAACCTAGATCAGCCTGTCGATGTGGGTCTTCGTCTCATTGGCGACCCACGCGTGCGTCTGACCTCCCAGGCAGTGCCAACGTTCAGCATTGCCCCGGGACGAACCACGAGTGTGGACATCCCCGTTCGTGTGGCCGGCAGTGAACCGCTGAGGGTCAGTGTTCAGGTGCTCACACCGGCCGGGAACGTGTTCCGCACAGCACCGGTGGGCACCGTCTACTCCGCGGCATACGCCAGAGCGGCAGCCTGGGTGATCGTTTTGGCATTCGCTGCCATCATCATCTTCGTGCTGTTTGGTGTATCCCGGCGAATCATCGCCGCACGTCGAGCTGTCAGCGGTTCATCTGCTGACCCCGACCACTCAGATACTCAGTGAGTTGGGCACCCGATGAGCGATGACCAACCAAATGCGCCAACATCCCTGGCGCGAACCAGTTCGGCGATGGCGCTGGGCACGGTCATCTCGAAGATCACCGGAGTACTGCGCGATGTAGCAGCCGCGGCTGCACTGGGTTTCTACATCGTCGCCGATGCATTTTCTCTGGGAAACAGCCTGCCAACAATCGTCTACATCCTGTTGATCGGCGGCGCCCTCAACGCGGTGTTTGTTCCGCAGTTGGTTCGTCGGATGAAGGAGGATCCAGACGGCGGTACCGGGTACGCGGACCGCCTCATCACGGCCGCCGGCCTTGCACTCATCACCTTGGCGGTGCTCGTCGTTATCGCAGCGCCATGGATTGTCGATCTCTACACACCGGATGACTACCCAACTGGCGCCTACGACCTCGCGGTGGCGTTCGCTCGACTCTGCCTGCCGCAGATCATTTTCTACGGCCTGTATGCCATGTTGACGCAGGTACTGAACGCCCGGGGCACCTTCGGCCTACCGATGTTCGCCCCGATTGCCAACAATGTCATCGCCATCAGCACGTTTCTACTGTTCATCTTCATTGCTGGCACCTCGGCTGCTGCCGATGGCCAGCTCTCCCCGGATCAGGTCCTGCTGTTGGGTATCGGCACCACACTCGGTGTCACCATTCAGGCCGTCATCCTTATTCCGGTCTTGCGTCGATCCGGCTACCGCTGGAGACCCCGGTTCGACTGGCGCGACTCAGGACTGGGTCACGCCTCCCGACTGGCACTGTGGACCCTTGGTCTTGTCTTGGTCAATCAACTCGCGTACCTCGTGATCACCCGCTTGACCGTGCAGGCAAACGTCAACGCTGCCGCTGCCGGTGAAGTAGCTGCTGGCCTCACGACCTATCAGAAGGCCCACTTAGTCTTCATCCTCCCGCACAGCGTCTTCACGGTGTCACTCGTTGGCGCAGCCCTGCCTTTACTCAGTCGACTTGCTCATGCGGGTGACTACCGCCAAGTGGGGACGGAAGTTGGCCGTATTGCACGCATCGTTGTCGCACTCATCGTTCCCGTGGCAGTCGTGCTTGCCGTTGAGGGACCCAAGGTCGCACTACTGCTCTTCGGGTACGGAGCCGCCACCCCAGATCAGGCAACGCTGCTGGGCTCCATCGTGGCAATCTTCATGATCGGACTGCTGCCCTTCACGTTGGTCTACGTCTGCCTGCGTGGGTTCTATGCCTTGGAGGACACCCGAACGCCCTTCTGGTTGGCAGTGCTCTTCAGTGCTTTGTGGTTGGCCCTTGCTCTCCCGCTCTTCACGATCGCATCACCTGGTGGGCCACAGATCGGCGCCATCGCCTTGGCCTACGGCCTGGCCTACTGGTTCACGCTGCTGGTCGCCTGGTTGCTGCTTCGGAGGCGGCTCGGAACCCTGGCTACTGCCGCGACATGTAGGTCAGTTGCTCGACTCCTGCTTGCTGGTGGTTGCGCAGCGGCCATCATGATCGGTGTGCAAGGGCTCACGATCCCCGCCCTCGAGCGTGCCCTGGGCGAGGCGAGCCTGCTCGGCTCTCACGTGGACGACCGACTCATCCTGCTGGTCTCTGTGCTGGTCATGTCGGTGATTGGGTGTTTGGCCTACGTGCTGGCTGCACGTCTGCTTCGTGCACCGGAGGTCATCGATGCTTGGTTGCTCATCCGTCGTCGACTGGTTCGCTCGTGAATGACTCAATCGCATCGGATGCTTCCCTCACTGGGTTCGGTCGCTATGAACTCGAGGACCGGCTTGAGGAACGTCAGCAGGAACTGCAGTCGCAGGTGCGTAGTTGGCGTGGACGTGATCGCGTGCTTGATCGGCAGGTCCTCATCCGGGTCGTGCGGGGACCCTTGCGTGAGGTCGCTGAGGCAGCAGCGCGAACCGCTGCAGTTATCGAGGACCAGCGCCTAACCCGCGTGTTGGACATCGTCCCCTTACCGGCAGGAACCCGAATCGTGCCCCAGGGTGAGCCTTTGACTGAACCTGCAACCGCCCTGGTCAGTGAGTGGGCGGAAGGATTGACGCTGCCGGAGATCATGGACGTGCCAGGCCAGAAGGCACTCTCACCGGCACGAACCTTGGCCATCATTGATGCAGTCTCTGCCGCGCTGGTGACCGCTTCGGCACGAGGAGTGCAGCACGGACGATTGACTCCAGAGCATGTCCTAGTAGGGCCCGACGAGAGCGTGCGGGTCCGTGGATTGGCTGTCGATGCTGCGCTCTTTGGTGCGTGGCCCCGGCCTGTTGGTTCCACTGACATTGCTTCCGTTGACGTTGCTGCCACTGACGCTGCGTCCATTGACGCTGCATCGATTAACGCTGGTTCCGTTGATTTGGGTTCCACCGATGTCGCCGCACTGACACACCTGCTGTACCTGCTCTCAACGGGAAGTGAGCCAACGAGCACCGCAGGGGGTGACGAAGCCGAGAAACCGAACGACCCACCCTCCTGGCTCAATCCGGCCGTGCCGAAGCAGATCGACCTGGTAGTTGCGCAGGTATTCGACGGCAGCTACCGCTCAGCGTGGAATCGCTCGGACGTTCAAGGGTTCCGCACTGCATTGGGGTTGGTTGGACCATCCGCGCCAAGGCGGCGTACCAGTACCTGGGGTCGACTCCCGCACACGGGGCGGCGCGTTCTTGCCGTGTTCGGTGCTGCAGCCGTGGTTGCTGGCATCTTCACAACCGGTGCCGTGTTGCTGACAATAGGTCCGCCGGCTTGGCAGCCGCAGGATCCGGAAATCACCAGTCTGTTAACCAGCCCAGTCGTCGCCCCAACTGCGTCGGAAGAACCTGTCACCAATCAACCACTCGTCATTGAACGTATACGTTCTTACGACCCGTATGACGATGACAACGACGATGGTAGGCCCGATGGCCGCAAAGGTCGGGAGAACAACAAAGCCGCCGACGCAGCCATTGATGGTGATCCAATGACGCGCTGGTCATCGAATACCTATCGCGCAGCGGACGCCGACGGGAAAGGTGGAGTGGGACTGGTCGTGGAACTCGCCGAAGCCAGCACCGTTCAGGGCGTTGACCTTGACTTCAGTTCCGTGGGTTCGGCGGTGGATGTGAAGGTCGGGGACGATATCTGGCCTGATCCTGATCTCTGGACGGACTACGCCTCAGCCCCAGCCGGTGATCGTCAGATCAGCATCCGGGGACCGAGGCCGGTCAAGGGCAAATACCTGCTGTTGTGGTTCCCAGAACTGCCGCCCACGCCGGAGGATCCCGACCGATTCCAGGTGCGTGTGGCCGAGGTGTCCGTGCGGGGCGAGTAGCCCACTAGCCTGCGTTGACGTGGCAGGCATTGTCGGCGGTTCCGCTGACGAGCAACTCGACCCGGAGATCCCGGATGCTGATCTCCTGGCTGCCCACATCGCTGGTGATCCGCAGGCCTTCACCACGCTGGTGCAACGCCATCGTGATCGTCTCTGGGCGGTAGCCCTGCGCACGACTGGTGACCCGGAAGAGGCTGCCGATGCTCTGCAGGACGCGCTGATCTCGGCGTTTCGCCGCGCCGATCAATTCCGAGGAGAGGCCGCCGTCACCACCTGGTTGCATCGCATCGTGGTCAACGCGAGCCTGGATCGACTCAGGAGACGCAATGTCCGAGCCACAGTCCCAATGCCGGAGGAATGGGATTCACGCTTACCCGATCCCTCGGACCCCCTAGAGACGCTGGGTCAACGCTGGGCAATTACCCAGGCGCTCGCCGAACTCCCTGAGGACCAGCGGGCTGCGGTCCTCCTGGTTGACGTGGAGGGCTATGCGGTGGAAGAGGCAGCACGCCTGCTCGGTTGCCCTCCCGGGACCGTCAAGAGCCGGTGCTCCCGCGGTCGGGCAAGGCTCGCAATTCGTCTGGCAAGTCTTCGGAACCCAGACGAACCCAACACCGTCAGAGGCATCGAGGGAGGACGGAAACGTGGCTGACGACGGTCGAAATTCGGGCACACCGCAGGGCGGTGGCGGTCCCGATCGCGGCCTGCCCGACCCCCGTCAATCCGATCCCCGCCTGTCCGACCCTGCGCCCAGCGAGCCAGCACCCTCGCTGCCTGCGGACAACGTTGCTCTCGCGGACTTCACGATTCGCCGGGAACTGGCCGATCTGACGTTCCTTCGCGCGGAACCTGAGACCACCCACCATGGATCCGCGATGCCTGAGGACGTATGGCTGCGACTCAGCCAGGTGATGTCCGCGGAGCAGGAGCGACGCAGCACCGGATGGCGACGGCGTCCCCGAATTCTTACCGCCGTCGTCGCGGCAGCTGCCGTCGTCATCGCCGGTGGCGTCGTTGTCCAAAGCCGGCAGAGCGCAGAGCCGGCCCTGGTGGCCTCCGACGCACTGGCGCCGGTCGTGACTTCTGCCAGCAGGCAGGCAGAACCGGCCGAGAATGACCCCGCCGCTGCGCCGGGAAATAGTGCCAACGGTGCCGATTCTTCGAACCTTCCTGGGTCCGCCGAACTCCCTGCGGTCAAGGGCAACGTCGTCCCGGGCGGCTCCGCTGGGGAGGGGCCGTTCGGTGCCGGGGAATCTGGCGAACTGGGCAGTGGTCAACTTGGGAACATTGCGCCGGCACGCCGAGTCCTGGCGAGCGGTACGGATTACCGGCCGGAGACCCTCGGTGACCAGGTTGAGGCGCTACTGAGTCGTCTCGGGGTCACCACGCAGCGGCAGCTCGAGGAGCTCCCCCAGCAAAACGGCCCTCTGACAGTTGGCTCGAGTGGCTTCACGGCCACAGAGCAGGCACTGCAGGGCTGTCTGTTCACCCTGCGTGGACCCATCGCCGCCAGTGCCGACCAGGCCTACCTGGTAGATCGCGCCACCTTCGCCGGCCAGGACGTCGGGTTGATCCTGCTGCCCGTACGCGATGCATCCCGACCCTTGGTCGCCCCTGACCCCTCAGCGCTGCTCACAGGAAGTTCCGGCAAGGTCGATATCTGGATCGTCACCCCAGCCTGTGGTCCACTTGGCGCCACATCGGTGCACCACCTGTTGCACACCTTGTCCCTGCCGAAACAGTAGGTGCCCAGGTGCGTGTTTCCCGGACCGCACTGCGACACCGTCACCTGAAAGACTATGGGCATGAGCGATGCAGGCGACGTACGTGAACTGATCATCGTCGGATCCGGTCCAGCCGGCTACACCGCAGCCGTCTACGCGGCACGTGCACAGTTACAGCCTTTGCTCCTAGAAGGTTCAGTCACCGCTGGCGGTGCACTGATGAACACCACCGAGGTCGAGAACTTCCCTGGGTTCCCGGAGGGAATCATGGGGCCGGCACTCATGGAAAACATCCGTGCCCAAGCTGATCGATTCGGTACGACCTTCGTAACGGATGACGCCACGAAGTTGCAGTTGTCCGGTGCAATCAAGACCGTTGAAGACGGCAGTGGGCGTACCTACCGGGCGAAAGCCGTGATCCTTGCCATGGGTTCGGGTTACCGGGAACTTGGTCTACCGGATGAGAAGCGACTGTCAGGTCACGGTGTCTCGTGGTGCGCCACCTGCGACGGCTTCTTCTTCCGTGACCAGGACATCGCAGTAGTTGGAGGTGGTGACTCGGCGCTTGAGGAGGCAACCTTCCTCACACGATTCGCCCGCTCTGTCACGTTGATCCACCGTAGGGACACCTTGCGAGCAAGCAAGATCATGCAGCAGCGTGCCCTCGACAATCCGAAGATCACCGTGGCGTGGAACTCAGCGGTCGTGGCGTTGCAAGGAGACACCAAGCTCAGCGGAGTCACTCTGCAGGACACCGTCACTGGGCAACAGCGGGATCTGGCCGTCACCGGACTCTTCGTCGCCATCGGGCACGACCCCAGATCTGAACTCGTCCGCAGCATCGTCGACTGTGATGAAGCCGGTTACGTGTTGGTCCAGGCACCCACCACCCACACTTCACTGCCCGGTGTCTTCGCTTGCGGGGATCTCGTGGATCACCGCTACCGGCAGGCCATCACCGCGGCAGGCACGGGATGCGCCGCTGCGCTGGATGCCGAGCGCTACCTGGCTGAGGCACACGGATAACGGCTGCACGGTCTGATGCGTAACCCTGCATCACTGCCGGGGCCAAGTAGGCTGCAACCCGAACCACGGGCACAGAGAGGGAGACCATGGGTGCTACGAAGGTCGTTTCGGATGCCACATTCCAAGCTGATGTGCTGAACAGCGCGAAGCCGGTTCTGGTCGATTTCTGGGCGGAGTGGTGCGGTCCCTGCCGGATGGTGGCACCCATTCTCGAGGAGATTGCGGCAGAGAACGACGGATTAGTCATCGCCAAACTCAATGTCGACGAGAACCCCCAAACTGCTGCGAGCTACGGCATCACGTCAATCCCCACGATGAACGTTTACCAGGGCGGTCAGGTCGTCAAGACCATCGTCGGTGCCAAGCCGAAGGCTGCACTCCTGGCCGATCTCGCCCCCTACCTGTAGGCGGCTGCGTTCAATCAGCGAAGTCATCGACCACATGCTCCTGCGGCTGGGTGACCGTGGTCCTGCGGTAGCCGAGGTTCGCAGCCGACTCACCCACTTGGGCCTGCTGGACGACGTCGATGCACCTACTCAAACCGGTGGACGGACCCAGCCTGCGGATTGCTTCGATGACGCCTTAGACGTCGCCGTGCGCACCTTCCAGCAGGAGCGCGGACTCACCGTGGACGGCATTGTCGGCCCTGATACCTACCGACGGCTCGAAGAGGCTCGGTGGCAACTCGGTGATCGCATCCTGCAGTTCGTACCCGGTCACCTCATCAACGGTGATGACGTCACTCAACTCCAGCGTCGGCTCAGTGAACTGGGATTTGACTGCGGTCGACTTGACGGTGTCTTCGGACACCGCACCGATCGTGCGCTCCGTGAGTTCCAGCGCAGTGTCGGTGTTCGCCCTGATGGCACCTGCGGCCCGGAAACTTTTCGAGCATTCGATCGGTTGGTTCGCACCGTTTCCGGGGGCAACGCAGCGACACTGCGTGAGTTCATCACGTTAACTCACCTGCGCACTGGTGTCGCCGACAAGGTCATCGTCTTGGATCCAGAATCAGGACAAGGGTCTGAGATCTGTCAGGCGATTGCGGGCCGCGTAGAAGGGCGCTTGGCTGCCCTAGGCACCCAGGTTCTTCTCACCAGTGCCGCCAGTGCTCACACAAATCCCGATGAAAGTGAACGTGCCGACTTCGCTAACCGCACTGGTGCCCACCTCGTCGTGTCGTTGCGCGTCGACACGGTTACCAGTCCCCTACCCAACGGCGTCGTCTCGTTCTACTTCGGTGATCCGCAGGGCGGGTTGCACTCCTACGCCGGGCGGGCCCTTGCTGAACTCATCCAAGAGGAGATCTGCGCCCGCACCACCATGCGTGACTGTCGCACCCACCCACGCACCTGGGATCTGCTGCGGAACACACGCATGCCCGCTGTGCGCGTGGAACTGGGTTATCTCTCCAATCCCAGTGACCGACGTGCGCTACTCAGTAGCGGGTATCACGATGCCGTCGCCTCGGCCATCGCTACGGCAGTCACCCGTTTGTGTGCACCTGACGAACCGGTAGGCGAGGATTCCTCGGCAACACCAATCGGACGATGAAGCCAGTAGCTAGACCCACAGCAAAGGCCGCTGCGACGATCGTCCATGGCTTCCAGTCCTGATCTGTAGCCACCTTTGCCTCCTAGTACGCGCCCCTGCCTAGGGTAGGCCGGTGGCCGTCACCAGGCTTGATCCTTGGTTCGATAGTTATGCCGCGCGCACGCACGGCATGTCCGCCTCGGTCATTCGCGCTCTGTTCTCGGTTGCGTCCCGGCCCGAGGTTGTCTCCCTGGCAGGCGGCATGCCGTTCGTTCAGGCACTGCCGCTGGACTCCGTGGCCGACACCGTGCACCGACTGATCCGGGAGCGGGGTGCCAGCGCCCTGCAGTACGGCTCAGGTCAGGGCGATCCACAGCTTCGGGAGCAGATTCTCGAGGTGGTGAGGCCGGTCGGTATCAGTTGCCACCCGGATGACATCGTCGTGACCTGCGGATCGCAGATGGCCCTGGACCTGGTCACCAAGGTGTTCTGTGACCCCGGTGACGTTGTTTTGGTTGAGGCCCCGTCCTACGTCGGGGCCCTCGGCGTGTTCGCCTCCTATCAGTGCGAGGTCCGACACCTCGCCATGGATGAAGCCGGCCTGCTGCCGCATGCCTTGCATGGGGCACTGGACACCCTGGCGGCCGAAGGTCGCCGAGCCAAGATGCTGTACACGATTCCGTCCTTCCAGAATCCCAGCGGCGTTACCCAACCACCTGAACGCCGGCGTGAACTTCTCCAGATCGCGCAGGCGGCCGGCCTGCTGGTGTTGGAAGACGACCCCTACGGGTTGCTGGGTTTCACGGGTGAGCCGCCAACCGCGCTGCGAGCTCAGGATGCAGAGTCGGTGATCTACCTGGGCTCGTTCTCCAAGACGATTGCCGCAGGTCTGCGAGTCGGGTGGGTGATCGCGCCGCACGGCGTTCGTGAACGCCTGGTCCTGGCGGCTGAGTCCGCTGTGCTGTGCCCGTCGAATTTCACCCAACTCACCGTCTCGGAATATCTCGCGACACAACCCTGGCAGGAACAGATCAAGGCTTTTGTGGAGTTGTATCGCGAGCGCCGGGATGCGCTCATCCAGGCGCTTCAGGCCACCATGCCGGTGGGCACGAGCTGGACAGTTCCCCAGGGAGGGTTCTACTCCTGGGTGACGTTGCCGGATGGCTTGGACGCCACGGCCATGCTGCCCCGTGCCATCGCCGGGCGGGTGGCATATGTCCCCGGCACCGGATTCTTTGCGGACGGCCAGGGCAGTCAGCAGTTGCGTCTGTCCTACTGCTACCCCGAACCCGATCGGATCACTGAGGGGGTGCGGCGTCTGGCTGGAGTTGTCGAGGAAGAGCTCGCGCTCCAAGCGACCTTCGGAACGTCGCTACCAACTGACCCGGGTTTGCCCGCAACGGCCGTGCCAGGTCCTGAGATCAGCTAGCCGGTCGACCCCGGCCCGTTCGAGGCGCGTTCGATGGCCTGCGTCACGAGGTTCAACACGGTGGCACCGACATCCATCGCGGCGGCGTTCAGTGCCTGTGGGTACAGCGAGGTCTCCGTCATTCCTGGAGCTGCGTTCATCTCCAAGATCCACGGTTGCCCCTGCTGATCGATGATCAGGTCGGCTCGCGACCAATCCCGAAGTCCCAGTACCTGATGGGCGGTCCGGGCAACATCCACTGCTCGAGACAGGGTTGCTGTATCCACTCCGGGCGGGCAGGTGAAGGTCGTGTGCCCCGCGGTGTAGCGGGCGTCGTAGTCGTACAGCCGACCCATTGGGGTGATCTCGATACTGGGCAGCGCCCGCAGACCCTGCTGGTCCTGCAGCAGGCAGACGGCCACTTCGATCCCTGGCACGTAACGCTCGACCAGCACGGTGTCGGAATACGCGAACGCGGCCACCAGGGCTGCGGAGAGTTCTGCGAGTTCGTTCACCAGGCTTACACCCATCGCCGATCCACCCCGCGTCGGTTTGACCACTGCGGGTAGACCCAATGCATCGACGACGGCGGCCATCACCTGTGCAGCGCCGAGTTCGCGGAACATTGCGTGGGGTAACGCGATGAAATCAGGGGAGGGGAGGTCGTGCGCTGCCAGGTGCGCCTTGGCCACCGCTTTGTCGAAGGTCAGTCGACAGGCCGTGGATGGTGAGCCAACGAAGGGCAGGTCGAGGACTTCCAGCAGCGTTGCTAATGCCCCATCCTCGCCGGCAGCTCCATGGACGAGGGGCACTACGCAGTCCACGGGCGAGGTACGCCAGGCTTGCAAGGTCGCTGCGTCCAGATCCCGCTCAGCAACACTCACGCCCAACTGGCGTAGCGAATCCGCAACGCGGCGTCCTGACCTGAGTGAGACATCCCGCTCTGGTGACAGGCTGCCCGCTACGACGTCGACCACCACCTCCGAGGCTGGTCTCACACGCCGAGGATTTCCATAATCCGCCTCAGATCAGTGAGGTCGGCACAGTCGATGATGACGCGGCCGCGTGAGCGAGCATCCTTGAATCCGCTGGTGTGCACTCGGGTTTCAAGATGATCGGCAAGGTCACGTTGCAGGGCGGCGACAACCTCGGCCGTGTGTCGATCTGCTTTCTTCTCCTTCGACTTACGGCCACGGGCCGTCGTGGGTTCGGCGAGCATCACCAATTCCTCAACCGCTCGCACGCTCAATCCCTCAGCAACAATGCGTTGGGCCATGGCGTCCATCGCCGATGCGCTATCCAGTGAGAGCAGTGCGCGAGCATGCCCGGCACTGAGCACTCCGGCCGCGACTCGTCGCTGCACCGCCGGTGGCAGTTTCAACAAGCGAATCGTGTTGGTCACCTGCGGACGTGAGCGACCGAGTCGGCTGGCCAGCTCGTCCTGTGTGCACCCGAAATCGGCCAGGAGCTGGGAGTAGGCGGCTGCCTCCTCCAAGGGGTTCAGGTCGGCACGATGCAGGTTCTCCAGGAGGGCGTCGCGTAGCAAGGCATCGTCCGCGGTCTGCCTGATGATTACCGGCACGGTCGTCATCCCGGCCGCCTTGCAGGCGCGCAGTCGTCGCTCACCAGCGATCAACTGGAAGCGTGAACCTGAGGCTCGAACCACAAGGGGCTGCAGGAGACCGATCTCTTTGATCGAGTGGGTGAGCTCGGCGAGGGCGTCCGGGTCGAACACCGTGCGTGGCTGACGAGGATTCGCGGCGATTCGAGCAATGGGGATTTCCGCGTACACCGCCTCGGCAGCACTGCTCGCGGAGGCTTTGTTGGCCTTGGTTGATGTGGTCGATGACGTCGAGCTAGTCGAGGTCGTACCCGTGCGACCAGCGCTCGAAGCGGCTGTTTGTGGGCTGCGACCAGCTGCTGTCGAGGTAGGAATCAAGGCACCGAGGCCTCGTCCTAGCCCACGTTTGGGTGCCGGTTTCTTCGTGGTCGCCATCGATTCACCCCGTCCCGGCGCTACTGAGCGCTGTCAGCGTGTGGAGTTGGTGAGCTGCCTCGCGGTAGCAGAGGGCACCTGGTGAACTCGGGTCGTAGGTCAACACCGACTGGCCATGGCTCGGGGCTTCGCAGACGCGCACGGAGCGGGGAATCACAGTAGGCAGGACTTTCGGTCCAAAGTGCTCCCGCACCTCTTCAAGTACCTGGGAGGCCAGCCGGGTTCTCCCGTCGTACATCGTGAGCAGGATTGCTGTGACCTCTAGCTGAGGGTTCAGCCCGGCGCGGACCATGTCCACGGTGCGAAGCAGCTGTGAGAGGCCCTCCAGTGCGTAGTACTCGCACTGAATGGGTAGGAACACCTCACGTGCGGCAACGAGGGCGTTCAGGGTCAAGATGCCCAGCGATGGTGGGCAGTCGATGAATACGTAGTCGAAGTGTTCCGTCGTTTGCTCCAGGTAGCCCTGCACTGCTCGGTCGAGGAGGTACTCACGATCCGGATAGCTGAC
>CAZKFI010000008.1:0-9942 GCA_964551975.1 uncultured Bifidobacteriaceae bacterium
ACGATCTGCGCCGCCACCTGCGGGGGGTTGTGTACCTCCACCAACGGCGGCACTACCTGGTCCACCAAGACCACGGCCGACGGACTGGGCAGCAACGACGTGTACGGGGTGTATGCCAGTGGAGGCACCATCTACGCCGCAACTGTCGGGGGCTTGAGTATCTCTACCGATGCCAGCGCGACCTGGACCAACAAGACCACGGCCGACGGTCTAGGCAGCAACACCGTGTACGGGGTGTATGCCAGTGGGAGCACGATCTATGCCGCCACCAATGGCGGCTTGAGCATCTCCAACTCGAGCTCAGGTGGTGGTGGCTCAGGTGGTGGTGGCTCAGGTGGTGGCTCGGGTAGTGGTGGCTCCAGTTCGGGTGGCGGATACGACTGGGAGAGTGCGAATAGTCCGGACAACCCGGCGTGGCAGGTGGGTGAGCCTTCGTCGCGGCGTCCGCTTGCTGTGGCCCTGTCGTTCTGCGAGCGCCGCGCCGAGCAGATCGCGGTGGCCGGTCTTGAGGAGTTCGCGCACCTGAAATTAGCCGAGTGTTCGTTGGCGGCGGTGCTTGCATTGCTGCGGGTGATCAGTGCACAGCAGTTGAGCCTGATTCCGCCGGGGGTGCTGGCAGGGTTGAGTGCAGAGCAGTTGTCAGTGTTGAGCCCGCAGCAGTTGGCGGGGTTGACCGCTGAGCAAGTGGCGTCAATTGACGCGCAGACGTGGGCGCGGTTGGGTGGGAACTGGCAGGCAGCAGTCCCCGCGGCGGCGTGGTCGGGTGTGACGCCTGCGCAGTGGGCGACGTTGTCGCCGGAAGTGTTGCGCGGGTTGAGTGCTCAGCAGGTGGCGGGCTTGTCGCCGGTGGTGTGGGCTGGGTTGACAGCGCAACAGGTGAAGGCGTTGCGTCCGGCGGCATTTACTCAACTGGGTGCTGAGCAGTTGGCGGCGTTGCCGGTGGCGGCGTTGGCTGGGTTGGGTCCGATGAGGGTGAAGCGTTTGCCGATTGTGGCGTTCGCCGGCTTCACGCCTTCGAAGGTAAGTGCCTTGACCCGTGCCCAGGCCCGTGCAGTGACCCCTGGGCACCTGGCTGCGATGCCGAGTGCGGTACGCAAGGCAATGAGACAGAAAGCGAACTAGCGGCATTGAGTGGCCGTTGGGGCATTCGTGGCCGATGGACCCGGTCTGGCGAGTAATGCGGTGGGCGTGTGACCCCGCTGAGAAGCGGGCCTTCCAAGGTGATCCGCCTCGCCACCGTGGGTGCATTCCGTGGAGTGAGTAACGGGACTCGGGCTGCCCTACGAAACGTGTGGGCAGGAGCACCCCTACGAGGCAGGAAGTATTCACGCTGCAGGGGGTTCATTGGGGTGAGTGACGGGACTTGAACCCGCGACGTCCTGGACCACAACCAGGTGCTCTACCAGCTGAGCTACACCCACCATGACCGAGTGGGCACTCGTATTGGTGCTCTCGGACTCCGGCAGTCTAGCGTTCAGGTATGGCAGCCCCCACGACGACCGTTGTTGATCATCTCGTTGAGCGTTTTCGGGAATTGGAGTGCCGGGAGGCCTTCGGGATTGTCGGGGACTTTGCCCTACGGATGTTCGATGGTGCGACCAAGGCTGGGTTCCCCATTCGCGTCACGATGGACGAGCAGGGGGCTGGATTTGCTGCTGACGCCTACGCGCGGCTGCGCGGATTTGGCGTGGTCGCGGTGACCTATGGCGCCGGTGGCCTGAAGGTGGCAAATGCGGCAGCCAACGCCTGGGCTGAGCAGGTGCCACTGCTCGTGCTCAGCGGGGCGCCGGGCGTTGCAGAGCGGGCTGGGGACCCGATGCTGCATCACAAGGTCAAAGACTTCGATACCCAGCTACGGGTATTCGCTGATCTCACCTGTGCGCAGGCGGTGCTCACCAGTGCTCATACGGCCGCTGATGAGATCGATCGTGTGCTGTCCAGCATGCTGTCCCAGCAGCGACCGGGCTACCTTGAGGTTCCGCGAGATTTGATCGGCGTCCCAATCGAAGCACCGAGCGGGCAGTTGGATGTGGAACTGCCCCCAGTGGATCAGGTAGCGCTGTCGGAAGCGGTATCCGACATCCTCCAGCACCTAGCCGAGGCTCACAGCGCAACAATCCATGCCGGTGTCATGGTGCTACGCCGTCAACTTCAGTTGGCCCTGCGAGATCTGGCGGTTGCCGGCAATCTGCCGGTCGCCAGCAGTTCGCTGGCGCGTGGAGTATTTCCGGAGCGGGCGGATCTGGGGCTTGGCCTCTATATGGGGGCTGTCAGCCCAGAAGCAATCGTCCAGCGGGTCGAGCAGGCCGATCTGGTGCTCAGCATGGGCGTCCTGCAAACCGACCTGACCCTGGGTGCGTTCACCGCGCACCTCGATCATGAACGGTTGATTCAGTGCGATGACACCGAGGTGACGGTGGGCTATCGCACCTATCGGCTGGTTCCGCTCTGTGCGTTTCTGCTAGCCCTTTCCCTGGCAGTGAGCGAGCAGGCGATCAGCCTGGCTCACACTCCGCTTGGCGTTGACGAGATTCACGGCAGCGATGGCATGGCCGCGCCAACGGATGCCGCGCTGACCGTGCAACGAACAGTTGCGCTACTAGAGCAACAGGTCGATGAGCGACATGGACTGCTGCTCGACCCGGGAGAGGCGTTGTTCTCCGCAGTGGATATGCGGGTGCCCACCTGGGCGCTTGGCTCGGCTTACTACGCCACCATGGGGTACGCGGTCCCGGCGGCTCTGGGAGCCGGGCTTGCCGACCCGAATCGGCGACCAGTCGTGGTCGTCGGCGACGGCGCCTTCTCGATGACCGGGCTGGAAGTAGCCGCTTGTGCGTTCCACGACGTGCACCCCGTGGTCATCGTGCTGGACAATGCCGGATACGGCACGCAACGGCCGATTCTTGATGGACCCTTCAACGACATTCCAGCACTGCAGTCTGAGAATCTGCCGGCGGTGCTCGGCGTGGGTCGAGCTTGGCGAGTGCGCAACGAGCGCGAGTTCGAAGCGGCGCTGCGCGCGGCACTTGCTCTAGACGAATTGGCGATCATTCATGTCTGCTTGGTGGAAGGGGATCGAAGCCCCGGCCTTGCCCGACTCGGGGCCGCGCTAGCCCGCAGGGTGTGATCTACCATCATCCCGGTGGTGTGAGCCACAGCACGACGCCGCTCAGGCCATTTGGTGCACTGTAGGCGCGAAGAACGGCACTGAGTGCTGCCACGTAGGCGCCCACCGTGGCCTGAGTGCGCGGCATGCTGCGGTCTGAGGTAAGAATCAGCCCACTGTGTTCCCGAGCCTCGCTCTGCCACTGCTTCGCCAAAGGCACCAGGTCTGCCACGTTGTTTGTCATCAGTGCACGTGCATCCTCGGCACAGCGATGTAAGAGCACAGCATCGGTATCTGTGTGCCACCCCCGTTCATGAATGGCGATGGCATCAAAACCCAGCTCTCGCAGGCGGTAGGCGATTGCTGGCGAGTAGTGGTGGTCAAGCGCGAGTTTCACTTGAGCAGGGCCTGTTGGCGTAGCCAGCGTGCCTGCGCATCGTCCTCAACACGCGCGGCCCAGTCTGCATCAGCGTCAATCTCGTCCGCGTGATCCGCGTAGTAGTTCACGGCTGCCTGAATCAGTGACACCGGTTGGGCGAGGTAGTCGGCCACGGCTTCGATGTTGGAATTCTCGGCGCGCACCTGGGCAATGACCTGCCGCACGAGAATTCGAGTTCCTGCGATTCCTGGCTCGCGACGCCCGGAGCCGCCAGATCGAAACTGGATGAGGGGATGGTCAAAGGTGCGCAGGGATTCGGCGAGCAGACGTTCCACCATGGAATTGCGCGTCTGACCCTCTCGTTCTGATACGGAGGTCAGCAATGAGTCGGTCTTTCCAGACAGTCGAATCGACCGCTGAACGGAAGCTGCCGGGGTGCTCATGCTGCATGTGTATCACAATGCAATGTCGTGTGATACACCTGCGGCATCGGTGAAGTCGCCATATCCTGCAACGAGGTTTCGGTCAGCAGGAGGCCTGTATCACCGTGCAGGATCTGCGTGCCGTGCTGACGGTGCTTCTTCCTGATGAAGCGCTCGTGATGCAATCGGCCGACATGAACGCCCGTTAGGCCGTGGCCATTGCGGATGCCTTCGCCCTGGCTGTGGAAAGACCTACGGAACCGAATTGGCGACCGGGGAACCTATCCAGGGTGCCGGGCCCGCATGAGCGATTCCTGTACGACTGAAGCAATGAGTGCCCCGGCACGGTTGAAAAACAGGCCTCTGGCAAGGCCATGTCCGCCACGCGCGACCGGGGTGTCCAGGGCGAACAGGAGCCATTCCTCGGTGTCGATGGCTGTGTGGAACCACACGGCGTGATCAATCGAGGCTAACTGCAGTTGACCGATTGCACCCAGGTGCGGGCTCAGGGCGGTCGTCACCATGGTGAGGTCGGAGAGATAGGTGAGGGCGCAGGCCTGGATGAGGGGGTCGCTCGGCAGGTTCTCGGTGATGCGAACCCAGGCCATTCGCTCAAACCTGCCATCACGCAGGATCACGGGCTGCTCGCGGTTGACCACGCGAAAATCGATCAAAGCCTTTTCGGGGTAGTCGGATTCCGACAGTGATCCCGGATCGACCGCAAGCATGGCCGCCACATCAAGTTCGGGGATTTCCGTTGGATCGGGTGCGGCGGGACGCTCGAACTGGTGCTCCGGGCCAAGATCCTGCACGGCGAATGATGCCGTCATAAAGAAGATGGTCTCGCCGTGTTGCACAGCTCGAACTGTTCGCGTGGAGAAGGAGCGGCCATCGCGCAGCCGGTCAACGAGGTACACCATCGTGTCCTTGGTTTGACCCGGACGCAGAAAGTATCCATGGAGCGAGTGCACCCTGCGGCTCGGATCATCCACTGTGCGCCCGGCAGCCATCAATGACTGCGCTGCGATCTGGCCGCCGTAGGCACGCAGCGGTGCACCGGAGTGACATTGGCCGGAGAAGATGTCTCGATCGAGTTGCTCGAGCTCCAGGCGTGCAATGAAATGTTGGCTCACGACGGTGTCCCCGACGCTTGATCAAGAAGCGAAAGTTCCTCGCGATTCAAGGTGAGGTCGAGCACCGGGAGTAAGGCGTCGAGTTGCGCCACGGAGCGGGCACTTGCCAGGGGTGCGGCGACCGTCGGCTGTTGCGCTAGCCAGGCCAGGGCGATGCAACCCGGGGCGCAGTCACGGGCGAGAGCGATGGTGTCCAGGGCTGCAAGCACGCGATCGCCTCGTTCGGAGGTATATGCACGCGCAGCCTCGGAGCGAGGCCCAGCAAGGCCGGGTGCATCTGCATCTCGGTACTTGCCGGTCAGGAATCCCTTCGCCAGGCCGAAGTAGGGAAAGGTGAGGAGATCATGTGCCTGCGCCACCGGCTGCAGTGCGCCTTCGTACGCAGGACGTTCCATCAGGTTGTAGTGCTGTTGTAGCGCTACGAACGGTGTTAGGCCCTCGCGCTCGCTGATGCGCAAAGCCTCATGCAAACGCTCGGCGGTGAAATTCGACGCACCAATGGCACGCACCTTCCCGGCGCGCACCAATGCATCGAAGGCAGCTAGGAATTCCTCTAGTGGTGTAGTGGAGTCGTCCTCGTGCGCGTAGTACAGGTCGATGGTCTCTACGCCGAGTCGTCGCAGGGAACCGTCGATTGAGGCGGTGATATTTGCTGGGCTCAGGCCCGGAGCCGTAGGTGACTTGCCTACCTTGGTCGCGATGATGACCTCATCACGCCGCCCTGAGCGGGCTAGCCATCGACCGATGATGGTTTCGGATTCCCCGCCGATATTTCCTGGTACCCAGTGGGAGTAGGAGTCGGCGGTATCAATCATGGTTCCGCCAGCCTCCGAGAAACGATCAAGGACGGCATGCGACGCCGCCTCGTCGGCTGTCCAACCAAACACATTTGCCCCGAGCCCTAGTCGGGCAAGGGGTAACCCGACACCAGGAAGGAACTTGGGGGCGCTCACGGACTCAGGCATGTGACCATCGTGCCGCATGGCAGATCCGCGAAAGCGTGACGCCTGAGGGTCGGGACTGGCACCCTGAGCAGTATGGAGCCACTGCGTCTGGGCGTGCTTGGCGCCGCCCGCATCTCACCCCCTGCCATTATCGATCCGGCGCATGCCACCGGAACACCGCTCGTGGCGGTAGCGGCCCGTGATCCGCAGCGTGCGCGTGAGTTCGCCGCAGCGCACGGCATCGACCAGGTGCTCCCGGATTACCGCGCGGTGGTGACCTCGCCTGACGTTGACGCGATTTACAACCCATTACCGAACGGTTTGCATGGTCCCTGGAACCTGGTAGCGATTGCCGCGGGTAAGCACGTGCTCTCGGAGAAGCCCTTTGCCAGTGACCTGAGCGAGGCGATCGAAGTACGCGACGCAGCGGCAGCGGCAGGAGTCTGCGTTGGTGAGGCCTTTCATTACTGGTACCACCCCCTCATGCAACGAGTGCTGGAGTTGGTCGGCTCGGGCGCCCTTGGTGAGATCGAGTCGGTGGATGCGGACATGCAGATCCCGCCACCATCAGACAACGATCCACGGTGGTCATTTGCACTTGCCGGTGGAGCCCTGATGGACGTGGGCTGTTATAGCTTGCATGCGCACCGTGCCCTCGGTGTCCTCTTGGGCGGCGAGCCGCGTGTTGTTGCGGCTCGCGCAGGTGAACGCCGCCAGGACCCGGGTGTGGATGAGTGGCTGGACGTAGACCTCGTGTTTCCTTCGGGTGCCACCGGGAGCGCTCGGTGTTCGATGGTCCGAGAAGCAGTACATATGCCACTTCGGGTGACCGGAACGAAGGGAAGTCTGTACGCGCATAACTTCGCGCTACCCCAGCTTGATGATCAACTCGAAGTCACTATTGATGGACGAACGACGGTGCACCATCTGGGCACGCGCACAACGTATACCTATCAACTTGAGGCCTTCACGGCGTGGGTGCGTGAGGGCAAGTCATTTGCTACGGATGCCGACGATGCAGTGCTGCAGGCCGGCCTCATCGACGAAAGCTATCGTGCGGCAGGATTGCCAACCCGCCCTCGCAGCCCAAAGGTGTAGGACTATGACACGACCATCACGCGGCCGGATTGACGAGATCCCGCGGACCCCACTGCTATTCGGCCCATCGCCGCTTCAGCAACTTCCGCGGTTGAGCGGACACCTTGGCGGCGCGCAGATCTGGGCCAAGCGAGAGGACTGCAACAGCGGGCTGGCTTTCGGAGGCAACAAGGTTCGCAAGATGGAGTACCTCGTCGCGGAGGCCAAAGCCACTGGTTGTGACACGCTCGTGACGATCGGGGGTGTGCAGTCAAATCACACGCGGGCTGTGGCGGCGGTGGGTGCCAGTTGCGGCATGGACGTCGTGCTCATCCAGGAGAGTTGGGTCGATTGGCCCGACGCCGTTTACGACCGAGTTGGCAACATTCTGCTGAGCCGCTTGATGGGCGCCGATGTGCGCCTCGTGCAAGCCGACTTCGGAATCGGGTTCAAGGAAAGTTGGGAAAATGCATTAGACGAAGTTCGTGAGCGTGGCGGAAAGCCCTATGCAATCCCTGCCGGAGCCTCAGATCACCCACTCGGGGGTGTGGGTTTTGCTTCCTGGGCGTTGGAGGTGGCACAGCAGGAACGCGAGTTGGGCGTATTTTTCGACACCGTGATCGTGTGCTCGGTCACCGGGAGCACACAGGCGGGGATGATCGCGGGCTTTGCGCTCGACGGTCAACCCCGACGTGTGATTGGTATCGATGGCTCGGCAAAGCCTCAAGAGACTCGCGATCAGATCTGGCGGATCGCCGAACGCACGGCCGAGGTTATTGGGCTTGACCGATCGCTACGAGCTGATGAATTGATACTCGACGATCGGTATCACGCGGGTATCTATGGCGTCCCGGATGAGCAAACATTGGACGCGATGCGACTTGTCGCGCGATCTGAGGGCATGATCACGGACCCGGTATACGAAGGTAAATCGATGGCCGGCATGATCGACTTGGTTTCCAGCGGGCAGATTGCCGGTGACTCCACCGTGCTCTTCGCTCACCTCGGCGGTCAGCCGGCGCTCAATGGATACAGCGCGCTGTTCAAGCGTTAAGGCGATCACCGGGTAATGCACGATGAAGGAGTTGGATAAGTGACGGATCGTCCGGGCGCGCATCGACTCCTCGATCCGATTCCTCGGCCCATCTCGCGACGCGGCTGGGTGGCTGTTGCCCTAGCCGTTGTCATTCTTGCCTCACTGATGACGGTGATCTTCGCCTTGTATAACCGTGAAGGCGGAACCACGGTCGAGGGCGCGCAGGTCGGTGAACCGACTGGAATCGGTGTGATGGTGCGCCCCCTCGACATCGATCCGGGCACGAATCTGGCTCGTCTACAACTCACATTCAGCGTGCAGGACCCCGCTTTGGTGACTTCGACGGGCGAACTTGCGGAGCCAATCCACATCACGGTTCAGGATTGGGAGGGACAGCAGGAGATCCGGTACGCGGCCGGATCAGTCGTGGCACGCAACGACGTCACAGTTCCGATCGATGGGCAGGAGGCGAACTACCCCTTTGATGTCTACACGACCTTCATCTTCGTCTCCGCGAATGCGATGGAGAAGCAAAAAGACGGCACCCTCGAAGTGAAGCAAGCTGTGCCTGTCCAAATGATGGGGGAGGGCCGCCTTTACGGCTGGGATACATCGATGAATCTCAACGGTGCCAGCAGCCTTGCCGCAGCAAACTCAATCACTTACTCCCGTGCGTTCAGCACCCAGCTCTTCGCGATGGCCCTGCTTGCTCTCATGCTGGCCTTGGCAATTGTCGCCCTGGTGATTGCCATGTTGGTGGCCACGGGCCGTCGACCGATGGAGGTGGCACTGCTCGGCTGGCTCGGCTCCATTCTGTTCGCGATGCCGCTGCTGCGAAATTCGCTACCAAATAGTCCACCCATCGGGGCGACAATCGACATTCTGGTGTTCTTCTGGGTGCTCATGGCAGTCCTTGTCTCTGCAGTGCTGGTTGCCATCACCTGGTCGCGCCAGCGACGCGAGGAGCTCTACCTCCGGCATGCTGCAGGCAAGGACCGCACTACCTAGGCCTTGGTACGACCTTCAGGCAATACGGACGTACTGCAGGTCAAAAACTTGGCGGTTCGCTTGGACTGCGCGACGCTCGTAGTGTGTCAGGGGCCGCTCGGCTCGTGCCGTGATCCCTCCTCGCCACAGATGCGTTGCAGGAATGACGCTCAGCATCTGCTCGGCGTACTCCGGATCATCCGTGGCCAGCATCCAAATGGCACCTAAGCGGCAGCGGGTAGCCATGAGTTCAGCATTCGGCAAGGTCACCAATCGTCGCTTGTGGTGCCGAGCCTTCGGCCATGGATCGGGAAACCAGGTGCGTACGGCGTGCACGGCGTCGGGCGCAAGGCGTTCCCGCAGCAGGACGAGGGCATCACCGTGTACGACGCGAATATTCCGAAGTTTCCGCGCGCCGATTTCCAGCACGAGGTCCGCAATGCCGGGGGTGTGGACGTCGACAGCCAGGAAGCCCTGGTCGGGGTCGGCTTCAGCCGCGTCGGCGGCATTGCGTCCAGAGCCAAACCCGATATCCAGCGTGACGTTGCGCCCCTCGAAGAGCTCGCTGAGATTCAGTAGCGGCCCATCGGCTCGCAGGAGTTGTGGGTCGGTAAGAGCCAGGATCTGCCTGGGCGAGAGGCGGCCGCGGCGACCCTTATAGGTGCGAATGGTCATCGGTTTGAATCACCCACGGCGAACAGCTCAAACACGCGGCTCGCGTCGCGCATCCGCTTCAACGGCTACCAGGAGTTCGATAGATCCGTTGATTCGTGTTGGTCGATCACCGGTGATACGCCACGCCGATTGCCGGCCGCGAGAATGAAATAGCCAGTGCTGACTCGGGCGCTCGGTCGCTAC
>CAZKFI010000008.1:10042-20145 GCA_964551975.1 uncultured Bifidobacteriaceae bacterium
TCGCCAATAAGCGCAGTGTCTTCATCAATTCCTACGACAATGGCATGCGGGTCAACCAGTGGGCGCATGGCGAAACCTGGGATCCAGCGACTCGCACGATCGAAGTGCGGCATAACCCGGATATTCGGTACGACCCCTAGTCCGTCGGTACCACCATGGCGTGGGTGCCGAAAGTCGGGGATGTAGCCCCCGAGTGCCATTGCGCCAGCACTGCAGCCGGCCAACGATGCGCCGTGCAGCCACGTCGTACGGATGGCCTCCCACACTCGGGTGCCGGCAAGGGTGCGAGCGAGATACCCGGGGTTGCCACCGGAGAGATAGATCAATCCGGCACCGTCGATGCGTGCAGCCAAGTTGGGATCGTCGGCATCCGCCCTATTGCGCACATCGACAACGACCTGTTCAACCCCAAGGCGATTGGCAGCTTCGAGTCCGAGTGCGTGCCAGCGCTGCAAAGACCGGTCACCCTCGGGGGCCGCCGCGGTTGCCAACTGCACATACCGCGGCGGCCGCCCGTCGAGGAGCCAAGCTTCGACGTCATGCATGACCGGTAGGTACTCGCCGCTACCGACCAGGGCAATACGTCCAGCTTGTGTCATCAATCAGTCAGTTCTAGGCGCGGGTGAAAGGTAGGACGGTGGTCAGCCACTCAATGAGTGCGCTCGGGTTGCGTGACTGCGTCCACACCCGACCTGGGCCGGTCATGTCGACGACGATGCCTTCCCCAGACTTCATGGAGGTCATCAAGCCCGCAACTGTTCTGCTCTGCATTGTGATGGTGTTGTCGTACGCAACAAGGTGACCACTGTCGACGGTGAAGGACTCACCTGCCTGCAACTGGTGTAGATCCAGGGCTCCGTAGGAGCCGATCACGACTGGCCCGGTGCCGGTCATGTTCGCAACGAAGCCCCCTTCACCACCAAAGAGATTCTTGGCGCCACCCCACTTTGTGTCCATCTCGACACCCGATGCATTGGCCAGCCACGACCCTCTAGTGACGGCAACGCCTTGCTGGGGTGTCACGTCGACAACGGCGATGTCACCGGGCAGGTGCGCTGCGACATCGACCCAACCGCCCTCAACACTGGAGTTGTAGCTCGTGACGAAGAACGAGTCTCCACCGAGAGCACTGCGCTTGAGTGCCTTGAGGAAACCACCCTCCATCTTCGCCTCAATGGTGATGCCCTGACTCATCGCGGCCATCGCGCCTGCCTCGGCCTTGACGGTCTCGCCGGCAGCCAGCGTGAGGCGTGCCACTGCGAATGATGGTTGATGCCTGACCTGTACCTGCATTTCGCCTCCTAGATCGAGTCGTTGTTCAACGACTTGCTCCTACTTCAAGCCGAGGACTCACCGCTGCCCGTCCGGCTCAGTGGTTCCCTTCTGCATGGGAGTATGCCCTCTGCCGGCCAGCCAGCCCAGCCCCAGTCCGAGAACGTGCAGCAGGACGCCCACCATGATCACCAGGGTGATCCCGACCCCGAGCAGCGCCCCGAAGACTGCTGAGGCGATGGCGGCACCCATCATCTTCAATCCCGCGGCAGTGGTGAACACCTGAGTCCGGACTGCGTCGGTTGACTCCCTGGCGCGAATTTGGAATCCAGCCGTCATCAGTGGGCCATCACACATGCCCATCATCACCCCAAAGGCCACGGCCCAACCAGTGCTGGGTGCGAACCCGTATGCCAGCAGACTCACACCTGAGCCGATGGTGCACAGCACGAGCATGCGGTCGGGTCGACGAATCGGAAAGCGCGTTGCCAGCAACGAGGTCAGCACGGCACCGGCAGCGAAGGTACCAAGGATCACTCCAGCGAACGCAATATCGCCGGTCAGTTCACGTGCCTTGAGCGGTGCAGTAATCACCAACGCCATCTGACCGGCCAGAGTGATGGTGGAGATTACGACCGCGCGACGCAGAAGCGGCCGGCGCAACAGCGTGGCAAAGCCCGCACGAATATTGGCCATCAGTGGTGGGTGCGGTCCCCGGTGCACAGCGTGCAGCGGAACGCTCGGGAGTAGAGCCATGGCAAGGACGAGGAGCACAGCGGGCACCAGGAGCGGACCGGAGATTGCTACCGCAAGTGTCGCGGCGGCAAGTGGCGGTCCGAGAACCGAGCCGATGCTGTACATGCCCGCGTCAGCGGCGTAACCGCGAGTGAGGAGATCTCCCTGCACAAGTCGCGGCAACTGCGCCGTCCAGGCTGCGATGACTCCCGGGTAGCCCAAACCGGCGAGCACCGCAAAGGCCAAGAGCACCGGAATTGGGGCGCGGCCGATGAGTAGGGCCAGTCCGACGAAACCGGCGATAAGTATGGCGATCATCGCGGCGAAAGCTCGGATCGGTGATCCGGTGCGGTCAAGGAGGGCGCCACTGACTGGGCCGGTCACCGCAGCAGTGGCAATCACCACGGCCACCAGCATCGAGCCCAATGCCGCGTCATCCAAGGCGGCGATCGTCACCAGCAGGATCGCAGTGGTGGTGGATTCCGTAGCGACCCGGGCGATGAGGGAGATGCCGAGGAAGCGCGTGAGGACGGTGCGAGGCTTTGGCTGGACTGGGGTTCTGATGGGGACGAGCGTACTGTGAGTGTGGAGTGGCTGCGGGCCTAGCGCTGGCGTGACTCCATGAGTGCAGAGTGAGGTGAGCATGAGTGTCCTGATAGACGAGGAAATCGTCGATATCCCGATCGTTGGGATGACCTGTGCCTCCTGCGCGCAGCTCATCCAGGGTCGACTCAACGACCTGCCCGGAGTCGAGGCCACGGTCAACTACGCCACCGAATCTGCGCGCGTGCGGCTGTCGGGAGCGGCCGGCCTTGACCGCGTGATGCGAGCCATCCGCAACGCTGGCTACCAGCCGTTGCCGCCGGAAGGTTCAGCGGACGACGCGCTGCAGGAGCAGGGCCTGCGGCTGCGCTGGCATCTGGTGATATCTGCTGCCCTGGCCCTACCCGTGGTGCTGCTGTCGATGATTCCGGTGCTGCAGTTTCCGGGTTGGCAGTGGCTGGTTCTGCTCCTGACCACGCCGGTGGTGTTCTGGGGTGCGTGGCCCTTCCATCGTGCGGCGATCCTCAACCTTCGTCATGGCGCGGCAACCATGGACACGCTCATCAGTATTGGCGTCATCGCTGCCTACGCCTGGAGTCTGTGGGTGTTGCTGACCACTCCGGCAGGTGAGTTTGGTTACGCGCCCAGTCACCACCTACTGAATCTCAGTGCTCTCGGCAGCCTTGACTCTGGTCTGGATTCGGGCATGAGCGCACCCGGCCTCTACTTCGAGGTTGCCGCGGCAGTGCCGGTGTTCGTGCTCGCTGGCCGCTGGTTTGAGTCGCGCGCCAAGCGGGGCTCGAGCGCCGCACTGCGTGCCCTGCTGGCACTGCGACTAGATCGAGTAACAGTTCGCCGTGCTGGCCAGGAAGTCACCATTGCGATGGAGGACCTCCAGGTGGGTGATGACTTCATCGTGCGACCCGGTGAACGAATCGCCACTGATGGTGAGGTGGTGGAAGGGTCGAGTTCAGTCGACGAAAGCTTGATCACTGGCGAATCTGTGCCGGTCGCAGTGACCGTAGGCACGATGGTGGTCGGTTCAACGGTCAACATCGACGGATACCTGGTGGTGCGGGCAACGGGAGTTGGAGCTGATACCAGGCTTGCTCAGGTCACCAGGTTGGTTGCCGCCGCACAGGCGGGCAAAGCGCCTGTCCAACGCCTGGCGGACCGCATTAGTGCCATCTTCGTACCCGCGGTTCTCGTGCTTGCTGCACTGACCTGGGTGAGTTGGTGGGTGCTCAGCGGGGATCTCCAAGCGGCCTTCACGGCGGCGGTGGCCGTGCTGATCATCGCCTGCCCGTGTGCCCTGGGGCTGGCTACGCCGATAGCCCTCTTGATGGGCACTACCCGTGGCGCGCAACTTGGCATCATCATCGCGGGTCCGGCAGTTCTCGAGCAGACCCAACAGGTGCGCAGCATCGTGCTCGACAAAACGGGCACGGTGACCAGCGGGCGAATGAGTGTGGTGGATTGCCGCACGGTGCCCGAGCCGCCCAGCGTGACTGCCCGTGTAGTGCTCGAAGCCGCTGCCGCGGTGGAAGCCCGCAGTGAGCATCCCATCGCACGAGCCATCGTTGCTGCGGCACCGGCAACGGGCCTCGCGTTAGTGAGTGGGTTTCACAACACGCCGGGAAGTGGGGCCCAAGCGAGCATCAACGGAGTCCAAGTAGTTGTAGGCCGACCTGACTGGGTGCAGCAGGTACTGGGTCAACAGAACATCGAAACATGGGCTGCAGCTGCGATACGTGAGGCGACCGAACATGGCCAAGCGTGCGTCAGTGTTGCCCGCGGAGGTGTGCTCATCGGAGTGTTGACGTTGCAGGACACACCGCGTTCGACCAGCAAGCAGGCCATCACGATGTTGCAGTCATTGGGTATCAGACCCATTCTGCTGACGGGAGATTCAGCGGCCGCTGCTCGTAGTATCGCCGCTCAGGTGGGTATTGACGAAGTCATTGCGGAAGTGCGACCCGAAGACAAAGTCCAGCAGGTGCAGCGCCTCCAGGCTGAGGGTGAGCGGGTTGCCATGGTGGGCGACGGAGTCAATGATGCTGCAGCGCTTGCTGAAGCAGACCTGGGTATGGCAATGAGCTCTGGTTCGGATGTTGCGATGGAGGCCAGCGATATCACGCTGATGCGAAACGATCTGCTAGCTGCAGTGGATGCCATCAGATTGAGCCGATCGACGTTGCGCACGATTCGAGGGAACTTGTTCTGGGCCTTCGCCTACAACGTGGCGATGATTCCGTTGGCGGCCCTTGGATTCCTCAGTCCGCTGTTGGCTGGCGCGGCCATGGCGGGCTCCTCGGCGTTCGTTGTGGCGAACTCGCTACGACTGCGTGCCTTCCGTGGAGTGCAGGCCGAATAGTGAACGCTGCCCCTTTGAGTGCGGACGAGCAGATCGCGCAATTGTCGGCCCAGCGCACCAGCGCGAAGTGGCGAATGTATCCAAGGGATGTTTTACCGGCCTGGGTTGCCGAAATGGATTATCCGGTCGCGGAGCCCATTCGCGCAGCATTAGGTAGCGCAATCGCGAATTCGGATCTGGGCTACCGCTGGCCCGAGGAGGTGCCCACAGCCCTTGCGGCGTTTGCACAGCAGACCTGGCAGTGGTCGATTGATCCAGAACGGGTGTTTGTCACACCGGATGTGATGCATGGTGTGGTCACAGTGTTGCAGGCCTGCACTCGCGCCAGTGACTCCGTAGTAATCAATCCTCCGGTCTATCCACCATTTGCCCTGTGCGTGGAGCAGGTTGCCGGCAGGCAGTTGATGACTGTTCCCCTACTTGAGTCTGAGGATGGCTCCTGGAACATTGACTTCACCGTCCTGGAGCAGGCCTTCGCTCGTCCTGAGGTCACGGCCTATCTCCTGTGCAGCCCGCACAATCCCACCGGGCAGGTGTACTCCGATCAGGATCTGCGTCGCATCGCCCAGCTGGCAGTGGACCACGACGTCTTGGTAATCGCCGATGAAATACACGCGCCCCTCGTTCATCCGGAGGTGCGATTCACCCCTTTTCTCACGGTGGCGCCGGCGGAACTTTCTGCGGTGAGCGTGATTTCTGCGTCCAAGGGCTGGAACGTGCCGGGCGTGAAATGCGCACAGATCATCGCGCATGATGGACGCACTGCAGATGCACTACGAGCTAGCAGTGTGATCGAAGTGAGCTTCGGTGTTGATCACCTTGGCGTACTGGCCGCTTTGGCCGCGTACCGCCAGGGGGGTGCCTGGTTGCTCGATATCCGCCAGCGCATTGCAGCCAATGCACGACTCTTGGCTGAACTCCTAGCTCAGCAGCTACCCACGGTGAGGTATCGGGTACCCGAGGCGTCCTACCTAGCCTGGCTGGATCTGCGCAACTGCGACCTGGGAGAGGATCCTGCAGTGCAGATCTTGGAGCGTGGTCGGCTGGCTCTGTACTCGGGGCCGGCATTCGGCGCAGCGGGGATCGGCCATGCTCGACTGAATTTCGCGACGTCACCGGAGATACTTACGGACATGGTGAAGCGACTAGCCACTGTGCTGTGAGGGGTACGCGGTGAATCGTGCACTGCTGCGGGCTGGTGCCGCATTCCTGGCTGCCCTACTGGCTGGCGGGTCGCTGGCACTGATTGCCGAACCTGCTCGTGCCGATAGTGAGGGTTTCGCAATCGGCGACTCCGTGATGCTCGGCGCCAGCTGGGCCCTGCGTAAGCGTGGGCTCGAGGTTGATGCCGAGAAGAGTCGGCAGGCTGGTGCGGCCCCAGGAGTGGTCCGAAGACAAGGTCCCGGACTATCGCAAGCGGTCGTCGTCCACTTGGGCACCAACGGTGTCTTCCCGGGGGAGACCTGTGATCGCCTTGTTGAGCGTATCGGCCAGGAGCGCACGCTGTTCCTGGTGACCGTGAAGGTGCCGAGATCCTGGGAGCGCTCGAACAACCGCGTCATACATGCTTGCGCAACGCGCCACAACAATGTGCGGATCATTGATTGGAATACCGCTGCCACAGAGAATCCAGGTTGGCTCTACGACGACGGTGTGCACCTGCGCCCATCGGGTGCTCGTGCCTTTGCGCGGATGATTGCCGAAGCTGTCAGTGAAGTGAATGCTCCCGCTACGTCGCGAAGGAGTTAAGTCGGTGCGAACCCGCTGGCTGGTCCCTTTGGTCTGCGCCGTCGTGGCAGTGGCAGTTGCAGTGCCCGTACTGCCCGCAGTGCTCGGGCTGCAGCGCACGGAGGTCACATCCACCTCAACCCTAGTCGACGGTGTTCCCGTCACACTGATGCGCCCGAGCCAAAGCGCCAATCCACCCGTTGTGATCATCGCTCATGGGTTCGCTGGCTCTGCTGTAATCATGCGCTCACTTGCCGAACAGATCGTGCGTGCAGGTGCGGTTGCGGTCACCTTCGACTTTGTCGGCCATGGCGCTAATCCCGTGCCTATGCCGGAAGGGGGTGGGATGAGCGATGCAGGTCAGGTGGCCCTGCAGAACGATCTGCAAACCGTGCTCGATTGGGTTGATCAACAGCCTGACATTAACCATGAGCAGGTAGGACTGCTCGGTCACTCCATGGGAGCTGGCGCCGTGGTGCGTTATGCGGTGGAGCACCCAACCAAGGTGCGCAGCGTTGTCGCGGTCTCTTTGCCCAGTGCATCCCAAATACCCAACCGGCAGCCGGCAATCCCGCCGAACCTGCTGCTCTTGGTTGGTGCAGCGGAGCCTGCCTCGTTTGCAAATGCTGCCCTTGATGGATTGCGTGCTGGATATCCCACTGGCGAAATTGGCATCGACTACGGCAGTGCAGCTGATGGCACGCTGCGTTCAGCCCAGGTGATCCCTGGAGCCGAACACGTCGGCATCGTGTTTGCACCCGCGACGGCTACCGCCGCCCTGCAGTGGTTCTCCAACACCTTGGATCCAGCGGGCGGAGCGATCGCTTCGGTTGCTTCGTCAAACCAAGTGAATGCCCTGGTGTGGTTGGCGCTTCTTCTCATTGCCGGCCTGCTCATCATGGTGCCAGTTGCCCGCCTGCTTTTCCCGCCGATTGTGCCGTCCCCTCAATGGACTTCGTCTACCGACCAATCCTCTGCTGTCAGTCGTGGTCGCATCTGGATGGCGATGGTGGCAACCCTGATCGCGGTCGTAGTGGCTGATCTCGTTGCTAGTCTGCTGCAGAGCGCCACGGCCGCACTGCCGTTAGCCGTGGGCGGCTACCTCGTCAGTTGGTTTGCTACCGCAGGGTTGGTTCTGTTCGCGTTGCAGCGAACACTCCCGTCACTGCGATCCGCAGATCGCTCGGTTTACTTGACGGTAACCGGCCCTGATCTCATTCGCGCGCTGGTGAGCACGAGCGTTGCGGTCTTGGCCATTGCGTTGCCAAGCATGGCGATTTGGGCACCATTCGCACTTGTCGGGGATCGTTGGTGGCTGGCTCTGGTGATGTTGAGCGGCTTCCTGATCTTTTTCTGGGCCGAGGAGGCCATGGTCCATACCCTCTCTCGTCCTCGTCGATGGATCCTGGTGCTGATCGATCGAGTACTCATCGTCACCGCGCTACTTGCAGCTATTCCGCTGCTGGGGGCGCCGGGGTTCTTACTGCTGCTCCTGCCGTTGATGGTGCTGTTACTCATCCTGCTGGCCGCATTCGCGTCAATCCTGGCTCGTCGTCAAGGAGCCTTCCTCGCCACAGTGCTGGTGCAAGCAGTGCCCCTGGCATTGTTGTCTGCCAGCACATTTCCACTGCTGATGCCTCGCTGAGCAACACTTATGGGGCAGGAAGTGGCTTAGGTCACGTTCTGCTGTGTGCGGTTAGTCACTGCAACCGATTACGCGGACCTGTGAAGTTGTTCCCTCGGGCAGAGCGAGCCATGCTGTGCCATCCGACGGAAGGGCAGCACACCATGAGCGCCACCACGAGAAGCCGCAGCGAGATTCCCGGCCTGCAGAACCCACCGACTCGCAACAAGCAACTTGTCGAGTGGGTGGAAGAGATGGCGGAGTTGGCTCAGCCGGATGAGGTTGTTTGGTGTGACGGCTCCGAGGCCGAATGGCAGCGACTGACCGAAGCGATGGTCCAGTCGGGAACGTTGATTCGCCTGAATCCGCAATTGCGACCCAATTCCTTCCTGGGCCGCTCGGATCCCAGCGATGTTGCACGAGTGGAAGACCGCACATTCATCTGTTCAGCGCGCGAGGTCGATGCAGGTCCTACGAATAACTGGGCGGAACCCAGCGAAATGCGCGGAACGCTCAAGGGACTGTTCGACGGATGCATGCGTGGCCGCACGATGTATGTGGTGCCGTTCTCTATGGGACCGCTTGGATCTCGGATCGCGCAGTTGGGAGTTGAACTCACCGATTCGCCCTACGTCGTGGTGAACATGCGCATCATGACGCGGATGGGGGCCGCTGCCCTCGACCAGATCGGTGAACATGGGGAGTTCGTGCCCGCGATGCACTCAGTGGGGTATCCGCTGGTGGACGCTGACGGCAACGCTCGGCCAGATGTGCGGTGGCCCTGCAACGACACCAAGTACATCGTGCACTTTCCGGAAACCCGGGAGATCTGGTCCTACGGCTCTGGCTACGGCGGTAACGCGCTGCTGGGCAAGAAATGCTTCGCCCTGCGCATCGCCTCGGCAATGGCTCGCGACGAGGGCTGGCTCGCTGAGCACATGCTCATCCTCAAACTGACGGCACCGACCGGGGATGTTCGCTACCTGACGGCAGCGTTCCCATCAGCCTGTGGCAAGACCAATCTGGCCATGCTGGAGCCCACAATCCCGGGCTGGAAAGTCGAAACCATCGGCGACGACATTGCCTGGATGCGTTTCGGGGAAGACGGCAGGCTGTACGCGATCAACCCCGAAGCGGGGTTTTTCGGGGTGGCACCAGGGACCGGCATGCAGACGAATGCCAACGCGGTGCGAACCTTGACCGGTAACTGCATCTTCACCAACGTGGCACTGACCGATGACGGTGACGTCTGGTGGGAGGGGCTGACCCCCGAACCGCCAGCTCACGCAATCGACTGGCGTGGAAACGACTGGACACCAGAAAGTGCCGATCCGTCCAGTCATCCCAACGCGCGCTTCACTGCGCCAGCCGCCCAGTGCCCGTCCATCGCTCCCAACTGGGAGGATCCGGCCGGTGTGCCGATCGACGCCATCCTGTTTGGGGGTCGTCGAGCCACGAATGTGCCCCTGGTGGTGGAGTCTTTCGACTGGGAACACGGTGTGTTCATGGGTTCCAGCGTCTCCAGTGAGATGACCGCAGCGGCCGTAGGCGGAATGGGTCAGCTGCGACGGGACCCCTTCGCGATGCTGCCCTTCTGCGGTTACAACATGGCGGACTACTGGGCGCACTGGCTGCGTATTGGTCAGTTCACTTCGCCGGACAAGCTCCCGCGCATCTTTGCGGTGAACTGGTTCCGCAAGGATGCCGATGGGAAGTTCATCTGGCCCGGCTACGGGGAAAATGCTCGGGTACTCGACTGGATCATCGCAAGGCTGGGCGGTAGCGCCGCTGCTGTCGACTCGCCAATCGGGCGTCTGCCAGCACCGG